>JBBROJ010000065.1:0-27662 GCA_038229495.1 Chthonomonadales bacterium | reverse complement strand
CGGAATTCGATACTCTGTAGTTTCGGGAGGCCGGACTATACCTGTTACTTGCTCGCCCTCCTCCCACGTTACAGGCTCCGGCGCGCAGATAACGGCATCGATCAACTACAAGGCAAGCACGGACGTTCCCACCGTTAATCTAAGCGTGGGCATCGGACCGGATTGGGCGAAGAAGTTCTTGATCGGCCAACGGGTTACTGCTACGCTGAGCAATTCATTGGATGTCACGTCCTATGAATGGCATGTTTCGGGCGGCGCGCCGTTCAGCGACTATTCGCCCGGTCAGCTTACCGCAACCTTTACTCCCTTGGGAACCGAGACCGGCCCCACGCTCGGGATCTGCTTCGCAAAAGATGCAGCTACTGCGACGGTGGGCTGCACGGTCCACCTTGCCGTACCCGCCGGTTCCAAGCCTTCCGGAGGGCTGTGGTTGTCAGTCTTTCGATACTGTACTGCGGAAAAACCAACGTATACAAGACGGTTCCTCACGGGCAGCGTGGAGTTTGTAGGAGCCGCTCAAACAAAGTTCCAAGCGGAAGGCGCTACGATGACAAGCATTGATGTGCTTGGTTTAACTGTTACCAGAGGTTGCGTGTGGGGGATAAAGGTCACGTATCCCGCGGGTTATACCACTGATCTTCATCCGAACGGTTGGAACTTCACTCAGCTTGTAACTCCTTTCCGAAGCAGAGTCAACAGCGGAGTGGTAGAGAATTCTCCTGTGAACGGCATTACTGGCCTGGACAGCACATTCGGCTATTATCCGGTTGACCCTGATCTGTACTCCACAGGCTACGAGTGGATAAACGGTGATAGTCCAAGCGAGTTGACAGAAGCAAACGGCCAGTTCACAGTGACGTTCGCAAGTGTGAACGACGACTTCAAGACGTATGTCATTTTCAAACCGATAGGGTCTGGTAGCCGTTATGTGCCGCTACACTACTGGACATGGAATTGGAAAGCGGAAGCCCGGCAGAATACAGGTACCGGCATATGGTTTTTCCTTGCTGGCTCTGCTTCCGTTAGCCTTGCCGATGGTAGCAGCTTTCCCGATCATCCGAAGTGGACAAGACGTATACAGCGTGCAGATTTATGGCCATAAACTCACGTGACGAGCAATCCAGCCAACCGAGCAATTTCACTTGGAGGACTGTATGATTCCGAGACAGAATATCACCCACCCCTTGTCAATTATCTTTGTAATGGCAACCAATTTCCTTTCTAATTCCAATCCGCTATACGCTCAATCTCCGGCATCGCTCGCCAAGGAGCAATCCGGGTCTTCTGCTTCAAAGACAGCTAGTCAGGATCACGGTCACCGGCTTTCTGACAAGATAACCTTCGAGGAAGCTGCCAAGTTGAGCCAGATGGTTCAGCCGTCGAATGATGCTGAGGATCGAGCACGCGTACTCTATGAGGCCGGCGATATGAAGGGTGCTGAAAGGGAATGTAGCGAGGCGATCAGGCTATCGGCTCGCGGAAATGGAAAGCTTTGGAACACGAGCGCGCTCCAGCTAATGGGTGAGATATATCTCCAACAGGGTCGAACTCTGCAAGCGCTGGGCAGCTTCCTGGGCTGCTATCACAATACGCATTCTACGGAACTCGATTTGGACGTGGCAATCGCCTACTGCCGCCTGAAGCAATACCGCAACGCTTTGCGCTACTACTCAGACCAGATGATTATGGAACACATGAGCGGCAATCCACGAGCGATTGAGGATGTTCCGGGAACGAAGAGTCTCAGCTCTCTCGAAGCCAGCGCACTGTTAGCGCGTGGTGCCGAGGACTATTCACATGGAAACATTGATGGCGCATTAAGGTATTTTCTGCAAGCGGAGAGGCTAGCCCCGAAAAATGCGCTTATAGCGAACTATATTGGAGAGAGTTTCTTTCAAAAGCAAATGTCTGAAGCGGCAATAACGCGCTATCGGCAGGCGGCAGCAACCAGCCGGAGCGACATCGCGAAGAATGCCCGGCGTCGAGTAGCAGGAATCGAATCGTGGCAAAAGCGGCTGGGGCGAGAGGCCGCGCAAAAGAAAGCGCCGTAACGCCGGCTTATAGAAGAGAGACAGTCCGTCCGCGTTGCGCGGACGGGCTGACTCATGTTCGATTGAGGTAGAGCGCTTAGAACAACTGCTGGAGCTTGCCCGTGCTGTCGCCCAGGATCTCCGCGTGGACGCCGACGCGGTCCAGCATGGAGAGGAACAGTTCGTCATGGGCGTATTGTTCGGGTAGGTGATGCGGTGACCGGCCTTCATCGAGCCGCCGCCCTTGCCCGCGATGAGTAAGGCGCATGCTTGTACGCAATAGTTTTCGTAACAGTCCGGTGCAATGAATTACTTGGAAGAGTTACCGCGAATCGCCGGTGCCACGCCAGGGAGCGTTTCGCTCTCTTCAAATCTGCATTCGCTCCGCGTAAATCGCTCGTTGACGAACAGCCCGCCTTGTGATACACTTGACCGGCGCGCAACTATTCGCGCCCGGCAACGTTTCTACCACCCAGCGAAAGCCACACAGCTTCCCCTAAATGACTATGTTTGCTCTCAATTTTTATACCGATCTTTACGAAGAGGTGCTTCGTAACGGGCGCAAGTCCGCCACTATCCGGCTTGGCGACAAGGGCGACAAATACCAGTCAGGCCAGCTCTGCTGGGTCACGGTCGGTCAGCGGTACGGCAAGCGGCAGAAGCTCTTTACCGCGATCATTGACAGTGTCGATGTAAAACTGGTCGCCGACCTCTCCCCGCGCGATATCAGCAAAGAGAATCCTGAATTTCGCACCCGCGATGAGGTGCTCCAGCTTCTTCGCCGCATCTATGGGCCGGAAGTCTCCCTCGAAGACACGGTCACAATCATCTACTTTTCACCCGTCAGCGAGTATTAAACCTATGCCGCACAGTATTGCGCGCCTCCGCTCCGGCTTCCCTGCCGCGGCGCTGCGGCTCTCTCGCCCCGCTCTAACCGCTCTGACTCTCTGGCTCCTGGCTTCCTCCGGCTCGTTCGCGCAGAAGGCCGCGACCACCGGCGTATACGCGGACAGAGCCGGGAAGACTCATGTCTGGTCGGTCACCACGTCGCACTCTCTTGTCTGGGATGGGCAGCCCTACGTGCCTGTCGGGGGCACCTTCGCGCCCCGGTTCCTTGCCGAGGGCCAGACGGAAGAGAACTGGCAAAAGGACGCCGCCGGGCTGGACATGCTCAAGGCGAAGGGCGTCCTGGATGTCATTATCGACCCCACCATCTCCGCCGCCAATGTTCCCGCGGCCGCGTGGCAGCGGGTCGTGGACTATCTGGATGGCAACGGTTTTCGCTATGGCATTCTTTTCGGGGCCGGAGTAACCACGCCTCTCAGTGGGACCGTGGTCAAGCCCAGCAAGAATCGCCAGGAGGATGTGCGTGACGGACAAGGAATCACCTATCGCGACACCGAGGCGGACCTTCTTCGTTACTACTTCGTGGACGCGCAGGACGGCACGCAGGTGTTATTCGACGGCAAGGCCCGCGTTCAAGATGGCGAGATAACGATTCCGCCGAACGAGCGATTCGGCAACGGGACCGTCGGAGTCTTCTTTCCGCACAAGCGGATCAAGCCGGCGCGCCAGGGCGGGCTCGCCGACATTTGGGCCGGCTACGACGCCTATCGGGATCGCCTCATGGCGGTTCTCAACCGCGTAAAGTTCGGGCCGGGCCTGCGATTTTTCCTCGATCCGCTCGGCCATCCTCTCAGCCTGATGGGAGAGGACACCGACTACATCGTCCCCGATTCGCCCGCGTTCCGGCTTGAGTGGGAGGCGTATCTCACTCAAAAGCTCCCGACTCTCGAAGACCTGATGAACGCGTGGGGCCTTCAGGAGCGCAATATAAAGTCGTACTCCCAGGCAGCCCGCATGATTCCGCTTGCCGCGAACAATCGGGGCATGCCGTTCATGCTGGACCCGGACACCGACAAGAAGATGGAGACGCGCGGGGGAAGCAGCAACTTTTGGGCCCAGCTGCGCGAATGCCGTGACACGTCTCTCGCGTTCTACATGAACGCCACGGCCGATCTCTTGAAGCGCGAAGTCGCCAACGTCCCGGTCATCTACACGCGCACGCACAACCATCGAATCTTTACCAACAGCGAGCGCGGGGGCGGATTCGACGGCCTCGGCATGGCGGCTTACGGAAGAGGGTCCGCCCTCGTTACGAGCGGCGCCGAGTCGGTTATCAGTCAGGCGGATGCTTCCACCAGGCCCATGTGGTGCCTCGTCACCGAGATGATGGACACTGCAGGCCCTGCCAAGGACACGCTCGGGATTCCGTCCAAGCAGGCGCTCTTTTATGACCTCGACTGGCTGCGAAACATCGGAGCGAGAGGCTTCTACGTCCACGGTTTCCAGGTGCTGCCCGAACAGTCCTTCCCCAATTTCCAGATACTCAAAGCGCCGGAGCAGATCACGTGGGTCAAGGAGTATGGCGACAAGCTGGCGCGCGGCCTGAACCTGGCGGACGTGCGCGCGAATACGCTTCTCTATCCAGAAGCAGCGGCGGGATACGTGCATTCGGGTCCTATCGGCAGCGGCAACGTGCTGTGGGTGCCCTCGCTCGCGCAGGGTAAGCCGCTCCTGTTCGGCAATTCGTATGCCGGATACACGATTACGCTGCCCGAAGGAGCGCAGACCGTGTTGTGGTCCCTCCGCGGGCCCCGTCAAACGCGCCTCATCGTCGGGGACCCGCGCCAGGTCAAAATCACGACGCCTGAGGGACTGCCCATTCAGATCGGCAAGCTGGATTTGAAGCACAAGAGCATTGAGACAGTGGTTCCGGAAACTCCCATTATTATCCGCGGCAATGAGAGCGAAGTCTTCCCCGCGGAAGCCGCCGAGGACGCCCTGGTGCTCCTGAAGGCTCTGGTCTCGCAGGCGGAGACCGCCAAGCTGCCGGACGCGTTTAGCTTTAAGCTGAAAGCGGACCGCGCCTTCAATATGTATAAGCTGAAGGATTCGCGCATGGCCTACGCCATGGCCGCCGATGCCATCAACAGCATCGTGCCCTCGGTGCAGCCTTATACATGGCAGGAGGCCGAGCGGGCCGATTCACACACGTTCAGCGAGGTCGTGTCCAACCCGGCGGCGTCCGGCGAAGCCTACCTAAACCTCGTCGCTAGCTCGCGTCCCGGCGCGGCGGGGTATGGAGCGGAGTACAAATTCGCCGTACCGGTCGACGATTCGTACAACATCTGGATCGCCTGCTCGCCGCCGGGACCCCTGACTTCGCCGTTCGTCTGGCTCGTGGACACGGACCAGTCACGCACGAGCGCGGAGGCGTCCATTATCGGCGCGCCCTATCTTAGTAACCAGTTCGTCTGGATGAACCTGGGGCGCGCCTTTCTGAAGAAGGGACCGCACACCTACACGCTGCGTGTTACCGAGCCGACTGCAAGCGGGAAATACGTATTCGCGCTCGACTCCGTGCTCATAACGCGCTCCGCGTTCATACCCAATGGCACTACCCGTCCCTCGCTCCTTGGTCCCGTCGAGGGCAAGCTGCCCAAGGGGAAACTCGACAGCATGGATGCCAAGACCGATAAACCAGCCAAAGAGAAGAAGAGGAAAAAGTAGGGTTGCGGGACACCGAGCGGCCGGCCGCAGACAAAAGCGCGGGGGCGGGAAGCCCGCGAGCGAGTGACTGAATTCACTCGCTGGGGGGCCTGCGGCCAATCGTCCCCACGGACGAAAGGCACTTATACAAGAGGTCTATGGGTCTCCTGTATGATTGTGCTGGCACTATTGGCGCGCCCAGCAGGCGCGCAGTCCTCGCGCATCCTCGACCATATGGAGATCGGCGTCTCGGCCTCCCGAGCCGCGCACGCCGTGCAGTTGACTCGCGCCTCCGTCGTCCGCGAGAGCGTGCCTCTCGGAACGCTCATCGTCCCAATATCCGGAGTCCGAATTCTTCCCGGCGGCGTTCTCCGCGCCCGTCTCGCCACCGCGGGAATCGAACCCAACGGCTCATCATCGATCCAATCGATTCAGGTTACTCTAGCCACGATTCCCAGGGACTACGGCAAGCGCCAGTCCTACCAGATACGCGTCGACGGCCTGGAAGTCTATCGCGCGGTCGAAGCCGATCCGGGCGGCGGTCCCACGCGCTCCCTCTTCATCGACCTGCCCGCCCCGCCTGCCGCCACGATGATTGAGATCGCGGCGGACCCCTCTACTGCCGCGCCAATTACCGTCACCAGCCTGCGTGTCCACGCTTTTCAATCCAAAATCCAATATCCAAAATCCAAAATGGGCCTCGCTCTCGTCTCTCCCCTGGGCGGCGGCTACGGCCTGGACGAGACCGCGATTCGCGATACTTTCCACAAGCTGCCGCACAACCCCTGCCTCGAAGGCCAGCTTGCGGTGCTCTACAACTTCAGCAAGCGGACCGCGCGCGAGAATGCCGCCGAGATCGACCGTCTCGTGGCGCTGGCGGAGAAGACTGGTATCCCGCTGCGGATCGCGTTTCAGGTCCATTGGGGCGGCATTCCGCGCGGAGTGTCTGACGGAGCAGGGGGCACCTTTACCGACCTCCCATACCAGCAGATAACGTTCGACCCGGCGGACAAGTTAGAGGACACGGGGTTGGAGGCGCTGATGGGCGACCGGTACGACGTTCGATTCGGCCTCTCGATCCCCAACCGTTGGGCCGATACGCCGTGGCTCACGTTTAATCACCCGCGCCTCAACCAACTGCGCCGAATCCGGCTTACGCAGGCGCTCTTTGCATGGCGGGAAGCCCGCGAGCATCTGCTGGCCGTGGGGAAGGGACGGTTGCTGCCGCCGGAGCTCTCCACCGGCGACGAGACGGTCTATTGGGCGAAGGGGGCGGACGACCGCAAGTATACGGATGCGAACAGCGGCGTCCCGCGTACGGAGCTGATGGCGGATTTCAATCCCTTCGTCGTTGCCGACGCGTTGAAAGACGGCGTAAATCTCGACCCGCGCGACGGTCTCAACATGCAGGAACGCGAATGGCTGCACCGGAACATGGCCTCTCAACAGCAGCGGCTTATTGACTGGATGTTCGCTGCGCTCCCGGCGGAACCGATTCGGCTCGCCGGCTCGACCTCCTCTTTCGCGCCCGACCTGCCCCGCCGCAACCTATACACGGAGCCGTACGCGATGCCGCTCTTTCCCATGAAAGGCGTGTCGCCTTACCGGCCCGGCCTTGAGGTGGGTCTCGTCCGGAACGGGAGGAGCGGCGGCGAATATTGGTCGGGCGCGACCATGCTGCCCTGGCTTCTGAAGGAGCGGGAGCGAGGTCGAATCGCGCTCCCCAACCTGGAGTGCAGCGGCGCAGACCCTTCGCAGGTTCAGGCCGGTCTTCAGGCCGCCTATGCGTGCGGGGCGCGGTTCGCGACGATATACAACTGGCAGGCAAGGGCGGGCGCGCCAAAAATGCTCCGGGCGTTCGCCGACAGTATAGACAAGCCTGCCGGGAGCGAATTTCCCTCCGTCGCGATCGGGCGGGGAGCGAAGTGGGAGCGAGAGTACGTTGCGCCGCCGGACGCATGGGGCATCAACCGAATCGAGCTGTATCCGCAGGACAGGGCGGCAGGTCCGATTCGCGTCTCGCTTCGTGACATGGAGCGCGGCGAGGAAGCCACGGTAAACACGACGCCCGCGATGGAACCGAACGCGAAAGTGGCCGTCGTGCTCTTGCCGACCCTGTTCCACCAGGAGCCGGGAAGGCGCTATCTCCTGTCCGTCGAGGCGCTCGATACCACGAACCGCGACCCCGTCTTCGGCGTTGCGTCGGACATCAAGATTGCGGCGCGGCTCGTCGCGGACATTCGGATGGAGCGGACGCGGAGCCAGTCGATAGCTGCATGGCAGGACGCCCGCGACCTGCTCGATTCGCTCAAAGAGACGCACGACAAAGGGGGCCAGAGCCTCTTCGCGCGCGAGGCGCTGGAGCGGGCCGAAACTCTATTTACGGCGGGTCGTGCAGAGGACGCATACAACGCCGGAATCCGCGCTGAACAGCTCACGCTGCCGGCCTCTTTCGCGCTCCCTGCTCCCGGAGGCCGGCTTGCGCCTTACTGGATTACGATTCTCTGTCCAAATGGGCCGGTGCGGGCCACTATTACCACTTACTCGCCGCTGGCAGCGACCGTGATTCTCAAAAGCCCGATCGCTCAGAGAGTGACGATGCGATGGGGCTCGCTGGACACGACTGCTGCTCTCACCGCCAACGTGCCCGCGGAAATCACCCTCGTACAGCCCGCCGCCCCCGCGGCCGCGCGCCGTCGCCCGCGAATCAGGAGACGGAGGCCAGCCCACCCCCCGGCCCCCTTCCGGAACGGGAGGGGGAGCAAAGGCACAGATTCGCGTCTCCGCCGATAGGCCCATGCCATCATTCTAAGCGCCCATCCCCCATTGGCGGCATCGCGGGTCAGAAACAGACGACCGACTACTGAATCGGTTTAGTTTCTTAGGAAGGAACCTCAGACGACCGGACGGATCCGACATCTTACGTTTCGTCAACCAATTTACTTATGACATTGGCCGTCCTTATAAAGGCATCAGGGAGGTGCAAGACGCCGCAATGCGAAATATGACAGCGGCGCTGATCCCGGGCTTGCCGATCACGCCGCCCAGGTTACAGCATCAATCCTACAAAGGAGAGGGAGACTATACAATGTTGATTCGAAAACTGGCGTCGTTATGCGTGCTGGCGGCTGTCGGCGCAAGCGTCATCGCGCCTGCTCACGCCGCAAATCCTATACCGGAGGAGTATAAGACCGGCGGATTCTTCGTAGGCTGCCAGGCGTGGACCTGGAACCACTTCACCGTCTACGAGGCTATCGAGAAGACGGCCGCCGCGGGAGGCAGGGTCATTGAGTTCTACCCCGACCAGTCTTTGAGCAAGGAGGAGCCCAGCGTCAAGTGGAACCACAACGCCTCTGCCGAGACGATTCAGAAGGTCAAGGAACAGCTCGAGAAGTACCACATCAAGGCGGTCAACTACGGCGTGGTGGGAATCCCGGCTGACGAGGCAGGCGCGCGCAAGGTGTTCGAGTTCGCGAAGGCGCTGGGCCTGCGCGCGGTGACGACCGAATCGGTGGACGCCATCGACACCATCGAGAAGCTGGTCAAAGAGTACGATATTATGGTGGGTTTCCACGACCATCCTAAGCAAGCCAACAACCCGAACTACCGCATGTGGGACCCCAACTATGTCCTCTCTGTCGTGAAGGACCGGGATAAGCGAATCGGCTCCTGCGCGGACACGGGCCATTGGGTCCGGTCGGGAATCAAGCCGGTCGACGCGATGCGCATTCTCAAGGGCCGCATTATCAGCAGTCACCTGAAGGACCTGCATGAGTTCACCGCCGAGGGCCACGATGTTCCAGCCGGGACCGGCGTCTCGGATGTTCCGGCTATTCTGGAGGAGTTGAAGAGACAGGGATTTGACGGCAATATCTCCATCGAATATGAGTACCATATGGAAAACTCGATGCCCGAGGTTGCGCAGTCCATCGGCTACGTACGCGGCTACGGCCAGGCAAAAAAGTGGTAGGCATAACGCCATTCTCCCCGATTCAGTGAGGTGAATATGAACCGGATACAAAGTCTTCTTCCCAGTGCACTGGCCGCCGTGGCTTGCGCCGGCATTACGCTGGCAGGGAACGTCTGCCACGCCCAGGCCAGGGAGGCGAAAGAGCCGCAAATCAAATTTACCGACTACCGCCTGCCCAATGGTCTACGCGTGATTCTCTCCGTGGACCACTCCGCGCCCGTCGCCGCAGTCAGTGTTACCTACGATGTCGGCTCGCGAAATGAGCGGCCCGGGCGCACCGGATTCGCGCACCTGTTCGAGCACATGATGTTTCAGGGCTCGCAGAATGTGGGCAAAGGCGAGCATATGCTGCTGGTGCAGGATAATGGCGGGTCCATGAACGGCACTACGAGCCAGTATCGCACCAACTATTTCGAGACGATGCCCGCCAATCAATTGGAACTTGCACTGTTTCTCGAATCCGACAGGATGCGGTCGCTCGACATCAGCCAGGCGAATCTCGACAACCAGCGCGCCGTGGTTCAGGAGGAGCGGCGGCAGAGTTACGACAACCAGGCTTACGGCGGCATGCGCGAGACGCTTCAGGAGATGGCTTACTCAAGCTTTGGGTATCAGCACAGCACAATCGGTTCGATGGCCGACCTGAACGCCGCAACGCTGGACGACGTGCGCTCCTTTTTCAAGACCTACTATGCTCCGAACAACGCTTGCATCTCCGTGGTGGGAGACTTCAAGGAGTCTGACGCCAAGAAGCTGATCGAGAAGTATTTCGGCTCCATTCCCCGCCAGTCACAGCCGCCGGAGCCGGACCTTACGGAGCAGCCCTTGAACGGCGAGAAGCGGAAGGCGCTCTCGGATAAGCTGGCGCGGCTTACGAGATATGAAGCGGCGTATAAGACGGTGCCGGGCAATCATGCCGACGCAGCGGCGCTCCAGGTTCTTGGCACGATTCTCAGCTCGGGCCGGACCGGGCGGCTCTACAGCGCAATCGTCGAGAAAAGGCTGGCTCTCAACGCTTCGGCGATCGGGTTTTCAAGCAGGGGGCCCGGCCTCTTCTCATTCTCCGCGACGCTGCCGCCCGGAGGGAATGTGGATGCCCTCGAGAAAGCGCTCGATGCCGAAGTCTCCAACGTTCTGGCTGAGGGCGTGACGGGGGCCGAGATCAAGAGGGCCAAGGCTCAGGCGCGCGCTAGGACCCTCGTCGGAGGCGGCGGACCGGGCGGCGGTGGTGGAGGCGGGCTTCAGACGGCGCTTGGCCGCGCCATCATGCTGTCGCAGAATGCAGTTTTCTTCGACGATCCGGGCCGCATGAACACGCAGCTGCAGCGTCTCGAAGCGGTAACCGCCGCGGATGTTAAGCGTGTCGCGAACAAGTACCTCACGAAGCAGAATCGCGTTGTCGTTATTGCCAATCCGGAAATCGATCTTGACAACCTGCCGGGAAATCCGCTAATGCTGCTTCAGAAAGAAGGGAAATAGGATGACCGTTCGATTTACATACCGTTGCTTCGCCGCCCTTTCCGCCGCTTTAGTCGTTGCGTCCTCCGCATATGCGCAGGATACGGCGGGTGCAGGGCAGGCGCAAGCTGGAACGGTTGTAAAAGGAAAGGCCCCAGTCGCCAAAGAGCTGCTCAAGGTACGGTTCCCCAAGACAAAGTCGTTCAGGTTGAGCAACGGCGTCAGCGTCTATGTGCTTGAGGATCACAAGCTTCCCGCGGTACGATTCAGCCTGTCGATAAGAGCTGGATCGCTGTTCGAACCCAAGCCCGGCGTGGCTGATCTAACCGCGTCCATGCTTACGGAAGGAACGCTGAGCCGCGATTACAAGCAGATTGCCGACGAGACGGAGGGGATGGGAGCGTCATTGGACGCAGGGGCGGGCGCGGAGAATGCGACGCTCAGCGTGTCCGGTCTTTCGGAGTCGACCGATACGCTAATTGGCTTGATGGCCGATTCGCTCCTTCATCCCAGCTTCCCGCAGGATCGTCTCGACCGCATCAAATTCAACCAGAACTCGCAGGCCGGCCAACGCCGCTCGAATCCGGGCGCGGTTACTGCCGACATCTCCGCGAAGGTCTTTTATGGGGGCACTCCCTACGCAAAGCCCGCCCCGACGCCCGCGGAAATCACCGCAATAACGCGCGAGGATCTGGCCGCCTTCCACGAAGCCTGGTATCGCCCCAACGGCGCGCTGATGGGCGTCACGGGCGATATAGATGTAAACGGCCTTAAGCTCAAACTGGAGGCCGCGTTTGGCGGTTGGAAACCCGGCGCGCATACGGCGGAAATTCCGAAGGCGGAGTTCAAGCCAAAGGAAGCGACGCGAATCTACCTGGTAGATCGTCCCGGCTCCGCGCAGACGGTCTTGCAGTTCGGAAACCTGTCCGTGCGCCGGAGTGATGCGGATTACATCCCTCTGGTGGTCGCGAATCGGATTCTGGGCGGCGGCTCGTCCGGGCGGCTCTTCCAGAACATTCGCGAGCAGAAGGGCTACACGTACGGTGCATACTCTTCGTTGGGCGCGGGACAGTGGCCGGGAATCTGGGGCGCCAGCGCGAGCGTCCGAACACCTGTGACCGAGCCTGCGGTGCGGGAGTTTATCCATGAGTTCGAGCGGCTGCAGGACGAGCCGGTTTCGGGGAACGACCTTGAGAGGGCGAAACGCTCCATCGTCGGCAGCTTCGCGCTTACACTGGAAAGCCCGCAGGGGATTCTTGGCCGCACCCTCGAGTTGGTGCAGAATGATCTTCCACTCGATTATTGGGACACCTATCCTTTACGGATTCAGGCGGTCACAGCGGCAGACGTTCAGAGGGTCGCGAAGCAGTATTTGGGCAAGAATCGGATCCAGCTCATCGCGGTCGGCGAGCGAATCCAGATTGAAGAGGGCTTGAAGAAATTCGGCCCCATCGAGATTATCGATGCCTCGCAGTTGGGCGGCGGCGCGGGCGGTGGCAGGCGCGGACGCCGGTAGCAATTCCCGCATTATGTGCCCATGCGGGCTGACATCTGCTCGTAGGGGGCGACCTCTTCCAGGAGCGAAGTCATCGCGTCGGTCTGGTCTACCACGTCCTCGATGTCCGCGAGAATCTGCTCCGGTGAGCGGGCGCGAATCTCGTCGCTGATCAGCCCGAAGGTATCCTGTACCAACTCCAGCTGGTGGTTGAGGTTCGTGACGATCTTGGTCATCTTGCCCACGAACTCGCGGCGTCGTTCCAGCACGTCTCGACGCTTTTCGAGGACCGCTTTCGTGTCGTAGTCCTGCTCAGCGGCAAGCGATTCGGAAATCTCGGCAATCTCGGAATCGTAATGGGCAACGATTTCGCCGGTTGTCTGCTGGACCCAGCGGTCGGATGAGTCCGCTCCTGACGAGTATGCAGGCGGCGAGCCGGGCAAAGGCTGCTTCGGATTGGCTCGCTTATCCCGCACGTCGAAACTGCCTCCGCTTCCGCCGTTTGTTTGCGGTGCGGGCCTTCCACCGGATACTTCGTCACGGACCGAGCGCAGATAGCTGCGGAACTGGACGTCCTTGCTGGCAAAGAGCAGGAACTTCTCCAGCAGATAGTCGAGCTTGCGCAGCACCTCCCTAAACCATGTGGCGTCGGATACCTGCTGTCCGTTGATCTGCGCGCGCATTGTCTCCAGCCGGTTAAATCGCTCCTGCATCTCCGGCCGCAGCGTGGGGAAGACCTGCTCTTTCAGGTTGCGCCGCCGATCCTCCACCTCCGCGTCGTACCTTTTCGCGAGCCGGACCTCGTACCATTTCGAGTCGGGCACGAACAACAGATAGACCGCCTCGGCGACCAGGCACGCGAACAACGGCACGGGGTTCAGCAGGGCGGCGCTCAACGCCACGGCGGCGGCGATTCCAACCGTGTTGTAGCTTTCTTTGAACGCATGCGTTATACGATTATCCTTCGGCATGTTGCAGACATACTTTCAAACGGCAATTGAACCACGGGGGACACGGGGACACGGGGAAAGCAGAAATCTTTTTGACAGGATTACAGGATTTGCGCCAGATAATGAATCCTGTCATAGATGTTCCCCGTGTTCCCCGTAGTTAAATTGCCTTTACAGTTTCGGGAAGGCTTCGCGGATCTCGCGCAGCAATTCCATGTACTCCGGCGTGGTCGAGCCGCCCTCCTGCCAGGCGAGGCCGCGCTCGCATAGGTCATAGGTCTTTTGGATGCGCGCGCCGGGAATAATGTCTCCCTGCGCATCGCGGTCCCGCCCGAGGAGCCAGATTGTGTCCGCGACCTGCAAAGCGGCGGCGACGTCATGCGTGACCAGAATGAAGGTCTTAAGCTCGTCGGTCAGCGACATCTCGCGGATGAAGCGGCAGACGCCTCCCTGCGCTACAAGGTCAAGTCCGGAGAACGGCTCGTCCATCAGAAGCAGATGCTCGCTGCACATGAACTGCTGGGCGATGGCGACGCGCTGGCGCTGGCCGCCGGAGAGTTGAACCGGGTATTTCCGCGCGTGGTCCTTGATTCCGAACTTCTCCAGCAGCTCCTGCGCCCTCTCCTCTACTTTGCCTCGAGCGAGCCGCTCCATCGTGCCCGCGACCACCAGATTGCTCCAGACGGTGCGGTGCGCGAAGAGGGGATAGTTCTGCGCGACGACGCCGACCATGCCCCGCTCTACCGGCACTGAATTCTTGTCGATTAGTATCCGTCCGGTGTCTGGCTTGTCCAGTCCCGCGAGGATTCGGAACAGGGTGGTCTTGCCCATTCCCGAGGGACCGAGCATCCCGACGACCTGCCCCTGCTGAATGCCCGGTCGCACGATGTCGCGCACCTCCGCGTTCACGTCGCGCAGGATAGGCGTGCCGCCGAGCGTGACCGAGACCCCCTCGATTCTGAGCAGTACCTCCTTCTTTTCGTAGGCGAGCGCGCTCATTATCTTCGCTCCAGAGTGAGGTCCGCGTAAGGGCAGGCGAGCCGCCTGAAAACGCCGATGATGTAGTCTTGCATCAGGCCGACCAGCAGGATGACTATCTGAATCGCGAAGACGGCGGGAAGCCGGAAGTGCTTGTTCTCGCTCAGCAGCATCGCCCCCACGCCGCCCTCCGACCGCACGATTCCCTCTACCATCGTGAGCATCATCCACCCGATGGCCGCGTTCTGGCGCATCACCTCAAACGCCTTGTCCGCTGTGCCGAGTATAACCACCTCCCAGACCACGCGCCACTCGGACATGCGGAGCGTTCGGGCATGGTCGAAATCGCCCTTCGGAATCGCCGCAATAACCGCCGCCATCGACGTTACGAAGAAGACCGTCATGCTGATGACCAGCAGCCACGTCTTGAGCGGCGCGCCTCCTCCCACGATGAGCGTGATGACGAAGGTGAACCCGACGAGGCTCAGAAACCGCCCCTTCGAGACTGCCGACACGATTGGCCGGAAAACGGGAATCACGGTAAGGTAGGAGAGAAGAAGCGAGATGAGGGCAGTCCAGCCGAGCGCCACCAGGTTCGTCTTGAAGCTGACTATAAGCTCGGGCCCCAGCCCCTCCCGCATCCAGAGCTCGCGCAGGGCGTCGAGCACTTCGAGAGGTCGCGGCAGGACCTTGAAAGGACTGTTCAGCCAGAGCAGGAGGAAAAGCAGTGCCTCCACAGCGATGATGAGCTGCATCGTCGCGCCGGAGATCGCCCGATTCGGCAGGAAGCCATTGGCGAATCCCTTCAGCCGCAGCTGCCGCCGCCCGAGGTCTCCGTACCGCAGCGCCTCGCCGCCGGTCGGGACTACCGCCTGCGTTTTGGCGTTCTTGTCGGTTGTAGCGGGGTTGGCAGCCGGAAGAGGCGCGTCCGCGCTGGTGGCGCTAGGTGTTGGATCTGGTGGTTCGATCATTGTATGGGCTATTGATTCTGGGAATAAAATATGAACGAGGGCAATTCGGTTTAGGCCGTATTTGGGCTTGGCGCAGCGAAGCCAGGATATTACAAAGCCTCAAGCAAGTCTCTGAACACCTTGAAACTTTGTGATCTGTTTTTCCAAATGTCCATATGTGGCGCAATCGTTGCCGCGACTTCGATTTTAGGGATCCCGCCTGCAAAATAGCCCGCCCGTTGGAGAACGCGCTCCAAATGCTCGCAAGTGCCTCCCACGATTGCATCCGGATCGCGATACGCCGCCCGATCTTCGAGCGAAACAGGTATTCGTGGATAGGCTGCGCGCAGGGCATCGCAATCACCGAAAATCCACGCCTCCAATTCCTCAATAGCCAATCGCACCGCACACTGGAAGGTCGAACCACTCATCACGTTCGATTTGTGGGATAGGCCGGCCGCCTCGATTGTGCTGCATATACTCGCTTTGAGTTCCATACAATCATCGCCATCTCTGTCCAAAACGATAATGATATTGTGCTCTTCCGGAATCCAAGCAGAGTATCCCCTAAGCCTGGCTTCGAGTTTTCTGAGGAGAGACTGCTTCCCGCCAAAATTGTGAAGACGGAACGTCACTACGTCTCCAAGCATTCTCGGAACCAAGCTGGCAAGAAGCGCCTCCATGGATGGTTCTTCTAAGAGGAATTCTATATGCAAATCCTAACTCCACAGATTGGCCTGCCCTGCACTTTGTAATGTTGAAGCGCCGCTATTGGTTAATGGATCGCCAACCGAAAAGTAACCCTCCATCCAAAGATCTCCCAAGCGAGCGCCGTTATCAATAAATTGAGGAATACCGTTCATATCCAACGCCCTTTGCGCCTTGGTATAACCTGTTTCGTCACGATATAAGACCCAAAGTTCTTTAGCCTGCAATCCGTCTACAAACTCAGGTGAATGCGTTGTAACGAGCAGTTGGGTTTTCTGTGTTGATTTCCTGCATTCCTCACACAATCCAATAAGCAGCCTGGGGTGGAGTTGGTTTTCCGGTTCTTCGATTCCGATGAGCTGCGATGGCGCCGGATCATATAATATTGTCAGATACGCAAGCATCTTCAACGTGCCGTCGCTCGCGTATCGCGCAAGGATGGGCTCGCCGAACGGAGCATCCTTGATTTGCAGCAGCAGTCTGCCATCCGCCATTATCTGACTGTCAATAGTCTCCAGCCTGGGTATTCGCCGCTTCAGCGCCTGTAGGATGTTGTCAAGCGTTTGTGGATGACTTTCCTTCAGGTATTGCATCACATTGGGCAGGTTATCGCCCGTTTGCGAGAGATGCTCTTGTGGCCCGGCGTCAGGCGCTCCCCGCGTACTGTCGGCGGTGAGGTAAGAAAGGTACCAGCTAACGACAAACCTCCGTAACGCACTGACTCTTGGATGCTTCTCGAATTGGCCGAGCGTACTCACCGCCAAAACCTCGCGCGACGATAAGCGCTCATCAATCCGGGCATCCTGTTTCTCCGGAACCTCTCCCGAAATGACCTGACCAATTCCACTATGGAAATCTAGAAACTTGAAAGGTTGGCCCTTACTGCCCCGTCTCCACTGTAGCCATTCCTCGGCAACATACGGCCCCTCTTTATCTTCATCTATTGCCAGGTGGTATGTGATAATCGGCTCTGATGGCTTTTCTCTATATCGAAGTTCGAAAACCACAGGTCCGGATTTTGACCGTGTCCGCAATTCCTTGAATCTGCCCCGTCTGTCCCACGCCTTTCGCAGACCAGTGGAAAAACATTCTGACAAGAACGCAAACGCGTCAAATATCGTTGACTTTCCGCTGCCGTTCGGACCAAGGAATACCGTTAGCGGTGTAATATCCTTCAGTTCCAGATTTTCAAGAACACGGTAGTTCTGGACGCGTAGATATTCTATCCGAGGTACGCCGCCGGTGTTGCTCTCACTCATTTGTTTGCCTTATCGCTAAGTCGGCGAGCGTAGTCCGCGCGTTCAACCGGGACTCAATCTCTTTAGGCAGTTCCAGAATAAGTGTCATTTCATGGCCTCCGCAACTTATGGCGGCTTGAACGCCTCCGCTCATAACGCACAATTGTGACGGATGCGCCAGGGCGCAACCTCCGCGCTAAGTTTCTTCACAGGAAGATCAGCCAGAATTTACTGCGCGGTCGATCTCAGGACGACCTCGACGCGGCGGTTCTGGGCGCGGCCCGAATCGGAAGAGTTCGACGCGACCGGATTCGTCTGCCCATGGGAGAAGACGGTCACGCGCTCTTTTGGGAAGTTTACGGGCGACTGGCTCTGAAGCCAGCTTTTCACGGCGAACGCGCGCTCTTCGGAGAGCTTCATGTTGGCGTCCGCGCTGCCCGCGTTATCGGTGTGACCGTGAATCTCGACTACTGTACCGCCGGCAACCAGGATGTCACGCCGCAGTTGGTCGAGCACGCGCTTGGAATCACCCGCCAGCGTCGCCTTTCCGCTGTCGAAGTGGATATTCCACGCCTTTTTGCTGACGACCGATTTTGGCGTGGATGACGCCTTGCTATAGGTTGGCTTCACAGCGGCGATGGCCTGCTGTGGGGCCTGGCTGCTGAGCGCCTGCATGTAGGAGGTGTCGATGATCTGGCTCGGCGACGGATAGTTGGGCACCAGATTCGGGTACTGCTGGACCACGATGTCCCCGAACACCTTGTAGGTAGTCGCGACCAGGTTGGCAGAGCCGGATACGAGGCCGAAGGAGAGCAGGCTGTCCGCAAGGTTGTTGACGCTGGAGCCGCCGAGATCGACCATCTGGCCGGTGGCGTCCTTCTCCTGAGTCCCCTTGAAATACTTCTCCCAGTAGTCCGCGCCGGAGCCGGATTCCTTGTAGACCGCGGCGCTCACCTCCGCCGCGCGCTTGAGGGCCGCCGGGCTGGATTTGATAGCGTCGCCGCCCTCGCCGATGGACTGGAGCATACCCTGCACAGTCGCGCGGTTCTGCTTCATCCATTTGTCGATGCCGATGATGACGCAGGGCATCTGCGAGCTGTACTCTTTGGTCGATACGATGGAGACCAATCCGCCCTTCTTCTGCGCCACCTGCACGTCGCCGGGTGTCCAGGTGACCACCGCGTTCACGGTGACGTGTTTTGTCTCGCCGGTCCGCTTGCCGTTGCGCACGACCGGCCGATCCTCCGAATAGCCCGCGATATACTTCTGCGCCGCATCGATGTAGTCGTTGGAATTCACCCAGTTCAGCGCGTCCGGGTCCCAGGTCTTCTCGTCCGGGTTGGTGCGCAGGCCGTTGTCTCCCAGCCATTTCTGCGCGATGTTCCAATCGCCGTCACGGAGCACGCCCGCGCACAGTCCGCCCCGGGACGCAATCGGATTCGCCTTCCAGTCGGCGGGACCCATGAACTTGTCCTCGCCGCGTGAATATCCCGCCACGCCGACGATCTTCGCGGTGTATTCCGGCCCGAGCTTGCGCAGGGCGTCGTTCAGACCCTTTAGGAATGCCGCGCCGCCGTCGCCCATGATCGTGACGAAATGCGTCCCCTTCACGGGTTGGGCGTTACCCCGGCTCAGCTCCGTCGCGAAGGTTACGAGCGCTTCGGTAAGCTTGCCGTTATCGTCCTGGCGCGCCCACTTGAAGTTCACGCCGTGCTTGCACATGAGGCTGCCTCTGGTAGCCTGCGGCCCGCCGTTCGCGAAGTGAATCCCCATCTGCGCGTTCCAGGCGTAGCCAAGCATGCGGACTTCCGGCTTGTCGGTGCAGCCGGGGTCGCTGCCCGGCAGCGTGACGGGCGCGCCGGTGCCTCCGGTCGTGCTGCCGCCCTCCGGCAGGTCAGCCCTGTTCGGCACAGTAGACTGCTCGCCCTGCTTCTCCGGTACAAGCGAGCCTCCGAACCGCTGCCAGAGCTTCCATCCTCCCGCGGCGACGCCGAGAACGAGAACTAAAACGATAACCTTTCCTGCTGCTGTCAAGCGCATTGCCTATCCTCTCTATAGAGCGGCTATAATTGCTATTTTCAACTGCCGCCGGCTGTTCCGATTCCGAGTCGCGGCCCGCAAGCCGCCGATATTCACGAAATCATCGGAATCATTTGACGAAGGCCCGGGATTGCCCGTTTCGTTATCCGAGCGTACCGCTACGTACTGCTATCGGTGGCGCACGTTGCGCATTTCTATGGATGGGCCGGCTTTACCTGCATTGGACGCATCGACGATGCACTGCCAGGTATTCGGGTGTCCAGGCGTTAGGTGGTCAAGTCGGATGGGAATCGGGAGGCACAGCAGGCATGCACCTTGAGCCTCGCTTTAATCCTTCGCCCCGGCGTCCCTGACAATGGTCAAGTAGAACAGATAATGAGGGGACTGCTGCGGCACGAAGGACGGCCATTCCATTGCCCGAATCTACCGTCTCATCTGGTTACTCGCCATCGGTTTGATCGTGGTCGGAATGGTCTTCTTCGGAAGGATGCATATGGCAGTACATATCGTTCGAAGGGCAGCCCTCCACTTCGATCTGAATTGTTGTATGCGTGATATTGAACTCGTGATCGAGCATTTCGGTAACCGCGCGGAGCACCTGTTCCCCTTGCCGTATGCTCTGTTCCGAGACGACGACGTGGCAGCAGCACGCCACGCGCTGTGAACCAACCGTCCAAACATGCAGGTCGTGAACGCTCCGCACTCCCGGAACACTTCGGAACGCCTTCTCGCACAGCATCATGTCCAAACCTTCGGGGGCCGCTTCCATAAGAACGTTGACCGATTCCGTCAAGATGCCCCACGAACTGTAGAGAATGAATCCACCAATGAGAATCGAAACAATCGGGTCGGCCTGGGTCGCACCAGTAAACCAAACGACAACGCCTGCCAATACCACTCCAATGGCTGATACCGCGTCGCCAGCCATATGCAAGTAGGCGCTACGCATATTGAGATCGTTCTTCGCATCCCCACGAAGCCAGAGCGCAATTGCGGTATTCATGAGGACCGCCACGAGCGCCACGACAATCATGGGGCCGCCATGGACGGGCTCGGGATGCCGGAACCGGTCGAACGCCTCCCAGAAAATAAGGAGCGCAATCACTACAAGCGCGACGGCATTCACCAGGGCAACGAGTATGCCCGCGCGATGATAGCCAAAGGTCCGCCGAGGTGTAGAGGGCTTGTGGGCGATCCAAACTGCATACGCCGACAGGATGAGCGACAAGGCGTCGGCGAAGTTGTGGCCGGCGCCCGAGAGAAGAGCAAGGCTGTGCGATAGGTAACCGGCGATAGCCTCTCCCACTACAAACGCGAGCGTGAGCGCGGTCGAGAGCACTAGCCTCCGGCTCGATAACGCTGCTCCATGATCGTGCGAATGTGCCACGGTAGATTCCTTCAACTACAGATCTGTTGCCGCCTCATCCTCGCGTTCGAACCAATTGTAGAGTGTGGGTAGGACGACGAGCGTGAGCAGCGTACTCGAGATAATGCCGCCGATAACGACCGTTGCCAGAGGCCGCTGCACTTCCGCGCCGATGCCTGTGTTAAGGGCCATCGGAATAAATCCGAGCGCCGCAACCAGGGCGGTCATAAGAACGGGTCGAAGCCGAAGCGCCGCGCCTTCGCGCACCGCCTCCAGCACGGTTCTCCCTTTCTCCCGCAATCCGTTTATGGCGGACACCATCACTACCCCGTTCAATACCGCCACGCCCGAGAGCGCGATGAATCCGACTCCGGCAGTTATGCTGAAGGGCATGCCGCGAAGCCAAAGGGCAACAATGCCGCCCGTGACCGCAAGCGGCACGCCCGTGTAGATAAGAAGCGCTTCCTTGACCGAGCCGAAGGTTGTAAAAAGGAGAACAAAGATCAAGACCAACGCGAGGGGCACGACAAGCATGAGCCGCGTCTTCGCCCGTTGCAGGTTCTCAAACTGCCCTCCCCATTCCAGATAGTAACCCTCCGGCAGCTTCAGGTCCCGCTTAATAACACTCTGCGCAAGCGTCACGAAGCTTCCAAAATCGCGGCCTCGCACGTTCGCCTGGACCACCACGCGCCTCTTGCCGTGCTCCCGGCTGATCTGCGCCGGAGACGGCACGGTCTTGATCTCTGCAAGGCTCGACAGCGGAACCGACCCACCGGCAGGCGTGACAATGGGCAGTCCCTTGATCGCCTCGATACTATTTCGCTCGGCCTCTGGGAGACGGATCGTCAAGTCGAAGCGCTTATCTCCCTCGATAATCTGGCCGACCGGATGGCCGCCCATGGCGGTCCCGATCCATTCCTGAATATCGGACACGTTGACCCCTACGCGGGCGATGGCCTGCCGGTCGATCTGGACCTCCAGAACAGGTATGTCCGCCACCTGCTCCACGTTTATGTCCTCAGCGCCGGGGATGCGCCCCAGAATGGCTGCGATCTCGTCTGCCTTCTGCTTGAGTACCGCGAGGTCTTCCCCGAACACCTTGACGCCGACATCGGCCTTTACCCCGGATGCGAGCTCGTCAAAGCGCATCTGGATGGGCTGGGAGAATGCGTAGCCCTGCCCCGGCACCTCCTCCGCTTTCTGCTCGATCTCCGCCAGGAGCTTCGCTTTGGTCATGCCGGGACGCCACTGGTCGCGCGGCTTCAGCATGATGAAACTATCTCCAAAGCTCATAGGCATGGGGTCGTTTGCCACCTCCGCCGTTCCTTGTCTGCCGAAGACCGTAATCACTTCGGGGACCGTACGGATTTTGCGCTCCATAGCCGTAATGAGCTTTACAGTTTCGGTCGCCCCTACCGTGCGAAGTCGGGTTGGCTGGAGCGCGAAGGCTCCCTCATCCAATCGCGGGATGAACTCGGCCCCCAACCGGGTGAAGAGGTATGCGGCCCAGGCCAGGAAGCCGAGCGCACCGCCAGCCACGATCCACCTGCGCCGCAAAGCGAAGCTGAGAACAGGACGGTATGCGCTTGCCAGCCCGTCCATCACGTAGTTACGCCCTTCGCGCGTTTTGCCGGAGAGAGCCATGCTGCACAGCGCGGGAATAAGGGTCATGGTGAGCGCGAGCGCGCCAATCAAGGCAAAGACGATGGTGAAGGCCATCGGCTTAAACATCTTGCCTTCGGTGCCTTCAAGCGCGAGGATCGGGAGGTACACGACCGTGATGATGGATACTGCGAACGTCACAGGCTTCGCCACCTCCTTCGCCGCCTCCCAGACCGAGTGACTCACCTCCTCGCGCGTAAGCGTCCGGCCCGCGTTCTCCCGCTCCTCCGCGAGTCGGCGCACCGCGTTTTCCACCATGACTACCGCGCCGTCCACGATGAGCCCGAAGTCGATAGCGCCAAGGCTCATGAGGTTGCCGGATATGCCGAAGTAGTTCATCCCGCTTACTGCAAAAAGCATCGAAAGCGGGATCGCCATCGCCACGATGATCGCGCCGCGCACGTTTCCTAACAAGAGCAGGAGGACGAGGATTACCAATACGCCGCCTTCGATAAGGCTGGCCTGTACCGTATGGACGGTATGGTCGACGAGGTCGGATCGATTGTAGACCGGCGTGAGCTTCACGTCCGGGGGAATCTGCTGGCGCAGGGCGTCCAGGCGCTCATCAGCGGCTCGCGCGACCGTGCGTCCGTTCGCGCCCTG
The DNA here is from genome assembly GCA_038229495.1 of Chthonomonadales bacterium. Lineage (GTDB taxonomy): Bacteria > Armatimonadota > Chthonomonadetes > Chthonomonadales > CAJBBX01 > JBBROJ01. The sequence continues at coordinate 4,662 of JBBROJ010000065.1, read as the reverse complement.
GAGCATCAGTACCGTGCCGATCACCGCTTCTTTCCCGTCCTTGGTGCTGATCCCGGTTCGGAGGGGAGACCCGACCCTCAACTCCGCGACATCGCGAAGGAGCACGGGAGTCCCGTGTTCGGCAGTGACGACAATGCTCGCGAGGTCCTGGAGCGAAGTGACCATCCCAACGCTGCGAATGGTCGTCTGCTCTCCGTTGCGCTCGATGTAGCCGCCGCCCACGTTCGCATTGTTCTTCTCGACCGCCTGGATGACGTTTTGAAGAGACAAGCCGCGCGCCAGGAGGCGTTTAGGGTCCACTGCTACTTCGTACTGCTTTTCGTAGCCCCCCGAGGTGTTCACTTCGGCGACGCCAGGCACGGTGCGAAGCTGCGGCTTTACAACCCATTCCTGGAGCGTGCGAAGCTCCATGGCGCTTCGTGTATCGCTTTCGACCGCGTAGTGGAATATCTCGCCGAGGCCGGTCGTAACGGGGCCGAGCTGCGGAGCCGGTACCGACAAAGGAAGCTGGTCTCGGATCGCGCCCAGCCGCTCGTTGACGAGTTGGCGCGCGAAGTAGACATTCACCCCGTCGTCGAAGGTGACGATGACCTGGGATAGGCCGTAGAAGCTCAACGAGCGGACTTGTTGTACGCCGGGAATGCCACCCATCGACGTCTCGATGGGAAACGTGACGAGCCTTTCGATCTCGGCAGGCCCCATGCCGGGGGTAACTGTATTGACGATGACCTGGTTCGGCGTAATGTCCGGGACCGCGTCCAGGTTGAGGTTTCGCCACGAGACGATTCCGGCGCCTATCAGAAACAGGGTGCCGAGCAGCACCAGGAACCGTTGCGTGAGGCTGAAATGAAGGATTCGTTCTAACATATCTCAATCGTTCTCCTTCAGTTCGCCCTTTTTGCCTTCACTCTTGAGTATGAACACGCCATCCACCACGACGCGCTCATCCTGTTTGAGGCCGCTCGTGATTTCAACGCTCGTCTCCGTGCGCCGGCCGACAGAGACCTCTCTGCGCGCGAAACCACCGCCCTCTTCCACGTATACGGCGGGCTTTTCGCCCGACGTGTCGAGCGCGGAAGCGGGAACCACCAGTCCATTGGAACGGCTGCCCACGGTGAGGTTGACTTTTGCAAACATGTCCGGCCGCAGATATCCGCGAGGATTCTCCACCAGACAACGGACCGGAAGCGATCGAGTTTTCTCGTCCATGCTTCCCGCCACGCTCTGAACCACGCCTAAAAACCTCTCTCTCGGATATGCCGGCACGGTGACTTCGACCCGGCTCCCAATTCGGACGCGCGCCACGTCGTTTTCAGGCACATGTGCGTTTACCAGAACCGTATTCAGGTTCTCAATCACGAAAAGAACGGCGGCGCGATCCACCGCCTGACCTAAGGTTGCCTGTCGCTCCGTCACAGTGCCGCCGATGGGTGCGGCAATCGTGACAAGACCGCCGCCTCCGGCCCCTGTTCCCGCCAAAGCCGCGAGGTTTGCGCGAGAAGCGGCCATACCGCTTTCCGCGCCGCGCAACGCCGTCCGTGCGGCGGCCTCGCCTTTTGAGGCCCGCCTCACATCCTGCTGCGCGCGTGAAACACTTTGGAGCGCCTTCTGCACGTCCGCCTGCGCGGCACGCACTTCGGCCTCCGCCGTCTGGACTTCGCGGGCGTTCAGAAGCCCCGCCTTTGCGATTTTGCGCTCCCGCTCTACCGTCTGATTCGCCGTACTGAGGCGGTTCTGAGCGCGCTCCACCTCGGTCCGGCTCCTCTGCTGTTCGGCCTGTGTCTGCTCCAATTCTGCGCGCGCAACAAGTTCCGCCGTAAACAGCCGCTCCGCCCGCTGAAACGAGAGCGTCTGCGTTTGGAGCGCGTTTTTTGCCTGTGAAAGCTCCGCCTGCGCCGTGGAAACCTCGCTCTCTGCGGCCTGAAGACTGGGCTGCGAAAAAACCCCGGCTGCCGCGAGATCCTGCTGACGTTTTAACGCCGTCTGCGCGCTTCGCTGCCGGGTACGCGCCTGCTCGACCTCCGCTTCCGACTGCCGAACGCCCGCCCGGGCCTGGTCCGTTTCCGCACCCGCTATTTGAATTCCGGAGCGCGTCTGCTGGATTCCCGCTTCTGCAAGTCGCACCGCCGCCTGCGCCTGCGCGACCTCGAAACTGTCGATAACTGCAAGCGCCTGTCCCGCTCGAACTACGTCCCCCGGCTGCGCCAGCAGCCTGACAATCTTGCCGGGAGTCGGGGGTGTCACCTTCGCGCCGCGATTCGCGCTCACTTCGACCGTACCGGGCACGGATAGGTTCTCTCCAAACGGGGCGACTTTCACGGGTTCAACGCGAATCCCCGCTGTCTTCACCGCCTCTTCACTTAGCTTAACGACTTTGGGCTCGCCTGGCTTCGCATCCTTCTCAACGCTCTTTTCGCCCTTTTTCTCTGCGGATACTACTGGCGCTACAGTGGAGTTCTCTCTCGGAGAGGTTCGGCGCGACATGATTCCTGCCGTCGCGACCACGCCAACAACGAATGCGCCGGCAGCTAGTAACAAGTGGCTTTTATTGGTGTTATATGTCTGCATATCTATCTTCGAACCTCCGGCAAAAGGGTGGATGGCACACTGCCACGAGCGCGTTCTAGCTCCGCCTGCGCAGCCGCATACTCGGCCTGCGCGTTGGCATACTCAGTTTGGACCGCCCGATAGGTGCGCTGCGCTTCGAGCACGGTAACGATGCTGGTCTTGCCTTCCTGAAATCCTATTCGACTTGCTTCAAGGAGACGTCGCGACTGTTCGAGGACACCCTGCTGATAGGAAACAGCAACCGTCCTCGCGGCGCGAAGTCGGGTAATGGCTTGCTCTACCTCTTGCCTGACTTGATTGCGCGTGACCGCTGTCCGATCGGTCTGCGCTTGCGCCGCCTGCTCGGCCTGCCTAACGCGGTTGCGCCGGCTGCCGTAGTCGAAGAGCGGTAGAGTTATCCCGATCCCCACGCCCGAGTCGTTAAAGCCTCTTGTTACGGTGGTGGCGCGAAATTGGGGGGCGAGGTCTGGCCGGCCTTCCGCGCGGGCGAGTTTTGCTTCCTGCCGCAAAGCTTCCGCCGCCGCCTCATCCGCCGTTATCTCTGCTCGTGCCGCAAGCGCCTGGCTTATAAGCGTTTCGTTTGTGACGTCGAGTGAGGTCGCAGGAGGGAGGGAGACCGGGCCGATGGGTTCGTCGGGCTTGCGGCCCATGAGGGTGTTGAGCGCTGTGACGGAGTTCGTCTCGTCGCTTTCCGCCAGCACGACCAGCTGCTTTGATCGCGCCACCTCGATGCCTGTCTGTGTTACCTCGATGCCAGGACGTGAACCTGCGTCAACAAGAAGGTGGGCTATCCGGTCAAACTCCTGGGAGGAGCGCAGCGCTTCCGTGGCGAGGCCGAGCTGCTCGCGAGCGCGGAAGAGCGCCACATAGGCCGCCTTGGTATCAAACACAAGGTTTCTGAGCTCGACTATCGCCTGCGCGCCTGCCCGCCTCAGTTGGGCGTTGGCAACGCCGGTTCGCGCGGCCCGCGTACCGTTCAGCTCGAGGGGTTGGCGAATTAGGAGTTCCGTATCTGAGCCGCCCGCGCTAAACCCCGGCGTGAACGCGATTTCCGGGTTCGCGAGTGACCGCGCTGAACGCAATCCCAAACGCGCGGCAAGCACCTCGCGAGAAGCGGCGGAAAGGCGCGGATTATATTTGACGGATCGTGAAACTGCATCGCTGATGGACAGCGGGGCTTGGTTCTGCGCCTGCAACGAGATGGAAGGCGTCAAACAGGCGAACACGATGAGAGCAAAAAGAGAGAGTTTGAGTCGCAAAATTAGCCTCCTGGCATTCCGGGATGGACCGGGTGTCAATAGGCTCTCAAACGTCGCATTTTCACGATGCGGAGGAGAACTGCGCGCTGACACGCTCGGCCCAAAGGTCGAACTGGTATATGTCAGGCGGCAGGGGGCGCGCGGAGAGACTGGAGGAGAACGGTGGCAGCGGCGCTTGGAGGACCACGACCCTCCATTCTAAACGCCGGCGCTTCAAACTCTGGGTCGAGGAGAATGGTCGGGTCAAGTGGCAGAGTGGCCGGCATGAAGGTCGCGAATGCGACCCAAGTCTTGGCAGCGGAAGCGGGAGAGTCCTGGCCAATGACCATGACGCAGTTGCACCCAGACTTACCGATGGTATCAACTCGTGATTGCGAAGGATTCGTGGACGAGGAGGTGGCAAACTTACCGGCACAAATCGGATCGCATTGTTCGGTCTCGGCGGTGCAGCAGCATTGCCAGGGTGTAATACCGCAGGCCCGACCCTCGCAGTACCATGCGGCAGATTGCAACGAGGGCAAAAGGCATGAGAGCAGCAGTATAAACGTCGTAATGGTAATGACGGGTCGCTTTAGCATGGCCTGTATAGTAGGATTATACCATAGACGCTTCCGCTCAATCATCGGAATCACATTACGAAGGTCCGGTATTGCCCGTTTCGTTATCGGAGCGTCCCGCAATCAGCGGCGTATGGTGCGCATTTCTATGGATGGGCCGGCTTTACCTGCATGGGGCGGAGGCGGGTGTTCAAGTGTTCTGGTATTGCTCGGTGGTCAGATTTCATATGGCGTATTGTCGGCATCGGGGATTCCCAGGAGGCGGTAGTAAACGGCGG
>JBBROJ010000064.1:0-27730 GCA_038229495.1 Chthonomonadales bacterium | reverse complement strand
GGGGGCCGGGGGGTGGGTGCCGTTCCCCGTTTCGGGAGGGGGCCGGGGGGTGGGTGCCGAAAGGTTATCTCCAACTATGAGAAGTTGAAGTGAAGCGATAATTCTTGAGTGATGCCTTACTTTCAACGGCTATCCGCTCACCGGACCATAGTAGAGGGCGCGCGAATCAGCAATCTTTCTGCCCGCGTCCAACAGCGCGTTCCGCTCATCCTCTGCAAGCGGCTTCCATCTGCGCGCGACCTCGACCGCTTTGCGAATCTCGTCCTCGTTCGCAAATCCGACGACCGCGCAGGCGACTCCCGGAAGGCCGAGCGAGTAGCGAATAGCTTTTTCATAATGGTCCGAGAAGCATCCGGGCGTACGCGCATCATACTGCCATTTTACCGCGCCGCCCAGCACTTTCATGGCGACGACCGCGGTTCCATGTTTCTTCGCAGCGGGCAGCACCAGCCCTTCAAAATCGTAGTTGCTCCGATCCGCGAAGTTCAGCGCATTCATGACAAGGTCGATATCGCCGGTCTCGATGGCGCGCACGAATCGCGGGGGGCGCATATGCCCGCTGACACCAATGAATCGCAAAAGACCCCGCTTCCGCGCTTCTTTCAATCCCTCCAGCGCGCCGTCCGGAGCGAACAGGCGGTCCATGTCCCAGTCGCCCAGATTGTGGATATGAACCGCGTCCGCATGATCCGTGCCGATGTCTTTCAAGCTGTTCTCAAGCTGGCGGAGCACGCCGTCGCGAGTTTGCCCGCTGGCCGGGTTCACTTTCGTGACGAGGAAGAACTCCTTGCGCCGCTTCTTGCAGACGCTTTTCAGCTTCATCTCAGCATTGCCGTGCTTGCTTTTGGGATCGCCGTATACTGGCGCAACATCTAAATAGGTGATTCCCATATCCAGCGCGGCGTGGACGATTCGCTCGGCATCCTCAGGCGTCGTGTTGTCGCTCCCGAGAGGCGCGAGGCCGAATCCGACGAGCGATACTTTTTCCTTTGTCCGGCCGAGTACGCGCTTCGGAAGATCACCGGTCGCGGCGGCTAGTTTCGGCATGGCGGTGACACCGCCGGCTATGCCGATGCCGACAGTCGATTCGCGTATGAACTCACGTCGAGAAATGCCCACTTTCATGCCTCCTGCCAAGTTCTTTTTGATATGAGTATGACAGCGAAAAGAAGCTATGGCGCCGCGGTCGCTTCTTCCACAGCTTCTGAAACTACGGCGGAGTGCCCATTCCTGGCCGGTTCGCGGAAAAAGATGAGGAATATGACGAGAACAGCGGTTGCTCCAAGCGCGGGGGTCATCCAGATGGCGTGCCAGTCGTGTTGAATGGAACCGGCGGGAGAGGCGAGCTTGTGCATCTCCAGCACCTTGCCGGCGAGCATGGTGCCCACGAACGCGCCCACTCCCCAGAGAATGAAGGCGATGAAGCCCTGACAAGCGCCACGGATACGTTCATTGGCCTCGTTGTCCACATAGAGCTGGCCGGCGATAAAGAGGAAGTCGTAACATACGCCGTGGAGCAAAATCGCGCCCAGAATCAGCGGGGCCTGGAGGCCGAGAGCGCTGACGCTGCCGGCAAGCAGGAAGTACCGCACCGCCCAGGCGAGGATTCCCAAGAAAATCGTCTTCTTGTAGCCCAGGGTTTTCAGCATGAGAGCCAGCAGGAAGAGGAATATGACATCGGAGACTTGCGCGAGTGTCATCTTGCCTGCGATGCCGCTCCACTGAAGCTCAGTCAGGTAGATCGACATCATTACGAAGTAGAAGTAGAGCGGAATACAGATGAGAAACATGCAGCCGATGAAGATGGCGAACGATGGCTTCTTCATCAGTGCTAGGGCGTCCAGTCCCAGCACCTCACCGATGCCAATGTTCTGGCCGATCTTCTTGGGCGGAGTGTGGGGCAGAGCGAGCGAGAAGATGCCCATCAGGATGGACACTCCGCCCGCGAAGTAGAACTGAATCGAAGACTGCTCGCCCTTTAGCAAGCTGATAGTAATGCCACTGGCGATCCACCCGATTGCGGAGAATATCTTCACTCGTGGAAAGTCGGCGCTCGAGTCTTTCAAATGGGTGAGTGACAGAGAGTTTCCAAGGGCGAGCGTAGGCGTGTAGAGCGCGCAGTAGAGGATGAGCGTAAGATAGAACGGTGTAAAAGTGGTGAAATGAGGCAGCGCGCAGAGAACAATCCCGCCGAGGACGCCCAGTACGGCGAGCATCTTTTCCGACGCGAAGTACCGGTCCGCGATCAAGCCGATGAAGAATGGAGAGATCATCGAACCGATAGCAAATGCGCCATACGCCGCGCCGATTTCCTGGCCGCTAAACTTGAGCCCGTTGGCCAGGTAGGTCCCCATGCTCACGTACCAGGAACCCCAGACGAGGTACTGTAAGAACATGAAGACGGAGAGTCTGAATTTGAGGGTGGTTTGCATACCCGATTTTAGCGAACCCGCAGCCGGCTGTCAAGCAATCGTCGAATATACATCAAGAAGCCTGGCGATCCGTGCTTCTGGCGTCGGCGCCGGAACCTCCGAATACGGATTCGGGCCACAGGAATTCACGGTATTCGCTACCGAAGCGGACAGCCTCCTCGAAATCGGGATCGTCAGTGAATATCCCTACGATCGATTTCCATCCTCGCGGCTTCTCTCCATTTGATCCCTCGATCCGGCGTTGTAACCTCGCCACCTCGGTCTCAAGTGTTGCCATGCGCTCTGCAAGTGTGGCCCCCAAATGCGTCTCCCTTCCGGATATGTTCACGCGAAAATCGGGTCGACAACCTTGTCTGCCACGTTCGTCAGGCGGCAGTCGCGGCCATATTGTCCGTTGCGAGCGCTCCCGAACTTGCCGCTGCCGTTCATCATATTATGGACCAGACGTGATTTAGTGAAGCTGTGGCAGTCAGGTGATGTTTCTCCACACGTCAGCGGAAACGAAATGAGTTAGATGGTCTATGTTCGTCGTTGCAATAATCGCATCAGGGTTGTTAAGAGACAACGCCTGCGCCGCGAGAATCATGTCGACGTCCAGCATATTATCTGCTGCTGTCTGCCGGCCAAGAGCGCGAGCGTGGGCCCACAATTCAGCCGCGTGACGAAGCATCGCGTCTGTCAAGCTAAGAAATTCCAGAGCTTTATATAATTCGTCAAGCCTTCTGAGGCCTGCGGTCTTGTTCGCTCTTATCAGCTCCCTGCGAACCTCATAATCAATGATTGCTGGGATGATGATCTGGCAGCCCTCATTCAAGCGGTCGTCCATCCACGCCTTGCACGCCAGGTTTTCCGGATTTGACTTCGGATTCGTTACCAAACCCAGGGGTCCGGAATCCAATAAAATGACCTCGATCATGGATAGATAATCCGGCCTGAAGAGTTGTGCGCGTTGAGTCCCCGCTTTAATGCAGCGAAAGTTTCGTGCTGCTCCTCTGCGTCGCCGGTCTCGACCCACGAACGCAGTAGAGCGATTGCTTTTTGGTTCTTCTCTCGCTGGGCACGGCGTACGGATGATTCAAGTTCAGATTCAGTGATTGCCATTGTTACGTCCCTCCAGCGGAATGCTATCATGGTTCTGCCCAATTGGCCGATTACGCAAGAATTGAATCGACAACCTTCCCCGCAACGTCCGTCAAGCGGTAGTCGCGGCCCTGGTAGCGGTATGTTAGCCGCTCGTGGTTAATTCCTAGACGGTTCAGTATGGTCGCATTGAGGTCGTGGATGTGGACGCCGTCCTTGACGATATTGTAGCCGAAGTCGTCCGTCTCGCCGAATACCATTCCGGGCTTGATTCCGCCGCCGGCCATCCAAATGGAGAAGCAGCGGCCATGGTGGTCGCGGCCATAGTTGTCCTTGGTGAGCGTGCCCTGGCTGTAGACCGTGCGCCCAAACTCGCCGCCCCAGATGACCAGGGTCTCGTCGAGCAGGCCGCGCTGCTTGAGATCCTTGATAAGGGCCGCCGAAGGCTGATCGGTGTCGTGGCACTGGCTGCGTATCTGCTTGGGCAGGTCGCCGTGCTGGTCCCAGCCTCGATGGAAAAGCTGCACGAATCGGACGCCCCGCTCAACCAAGCGGCGGGCAAGCAGGGTGTTCGCGGCGAACGTTCCGGGTTTACGGGCCTCCGGCCCGTACATATCGAATGTAGCCTGAGATTCTTTGGAAATATCCATCAGGTCCGGCACGCTTGCCTGCATGCGATAGGCCATCTCGTACTGCGCGATGCGTGTATTTATCTCCGGGTCGCCGAACGATTCCTCGGTCATGTTGTTGAGATGCGCGAGTGAATCGAGCATCCGTCGACGAGACGAGCCGTCGATTCCGGGCGGGTTGTTGAGGTATAGAACCGGGTCGCCGCTGGAGCGCAGCTTCACGCCCTGGTGGACACTCGGCAGGAACCCGCTTCCCCACAAGCGCCCAAAGAGCGGCTGATCGTTCGCACCGCTCGAAGCCAGCGATATGAGCACGACGTAGCCGGGAAGGTCGCTGTTCTCGCTGCCCAATCCATAAGAGAGCCATGAGCCGAAGCTGGGGCGGCCCGGCTGTTGAGAACCCGTCTGGATGAACGTCATTGCCGGATCGTGGTTGATCGCCTCGGTATGCACTGCCCGCAGGACGCAAATGTCGTCCGCGATTCCTGAGACGTGGGGAATCAACTCACTGAGCCAAACGCCATGCTTGCCCTGCTGCGCGAACTTGAAGATGGACGGCGCGATGGGAAGAGTCTTCTGCCCGGAGGTCATGCCCGTAATACGCTGCCCCATGCGCACGCTGGCCGGTAGATCGACTCCAAAGTGCTGCTGAAGCTGCGGCTTATAGTCGAAGATGTCGAGGTGCGAGGGTGCGCCGCTCTGAAACAGATAGATGACCCGTTTGGCTTTCGGCGCAAAATGCGGAAATCCGAGCGCGCCGCGCCCGCCTTTGGCCGCTTCGGCTGTAGCAACTCCCGGCAGCAGCGATGCCAGCGCCGCCACGCCGATTCCGGTAGCCGTCCTCCCAAACAGCTGCCGCCGGGTGAGCATCAGTTCATATTCTCGTCGTGGGTCCATATCTTATGAGTCCTCATTACCAGGATTTATGGGATTATGAGTCGAGTAACTTTAGGAATTCATCCCGCGACATCTCTACATCCCGTAATATCTTGCTGACCAAACCTGGCCCAATAGTTTCGCCTGCATGGACAGGCACAGATGTCGTCCGCCCGTCACGGTGCTTGAGAAACCGATGGCTTCCACGATGTCTGACCACTGTGAATCCAGCCTTCTTAAGTACTCGAATAAGTGTCAATCCGGTCTGCTGGGGAATCTGGCTCATACAGTCAGCCTTTGAACCCCAACGAACCGCAATGAAGGAGATGGCGATGTCGTTTCGTCCAAACAGAGCAAGATAACCTCTTTGACGCGCTCCATCAGGTCGTCGAGTGACCGTGCCTGCGTATGGCATCCGTGAAGTTCGGGCACGTCCGCTACAAAGAGACCATCCTCGTCCTGCTCAATAACAACCGTAAATTCGCGTGCCATGCTCATCGGCTGCTCCTCCTCAGTTCTTCGTGATTGTCTCGTCCATGTTGAGAATGGTGCTCGCGACGGTGGTCCATGCAGCCAGATCGGTGGCGTCGAGCTTCTCATTTCTCTTGGACTCACCTACGCCAAGCAATTTGGCGGCGGCCTCCCTGTTCGCGCTGAACGAAGCACGCTGGCGCGCGTAAAGATCGCTCAGCACGTTTACCTCACCCTCTTTCGGGGGCCGGGACAGGGCAAGTCGATAGGCGTAAATAATACGGTCTTTCAGTGTTGCGCCGCCCTCGGTCATCAGCCGCTCCGCGAACTTGCGGGAAGCCTCGATGTAGGTCGGATCGTTCATCAGTACCAGCGATTGAAGCGGCGTGTTGGTGGTGGTGCGGCGAACGATGCAGAATTCGCGTTCAGGCGCGTCGTAGGTCTGGAGAGAAGGTGGCGGAACCGTCCGCTTCCAGAAGGTGTACATGCCACGGCGGTAGAGCGCTTCGCCGTGATCCTGCACGTAGGCCTGAGCGCTGAAGTTGCCACCGAACGCCATCTCCTCCCATAATCCCTTGGGGTGGTAGGGCTTGACCGAAGGGCCGCCGATCTTATCGACCAGAAGGCCGCTGACCGCGAGAGCCTCATCCCGAATGAACTCCGCCTGTAGCCGCTGGCGGGGTCCGCGCGTAAGCAGGCGATTCTCAGGATCCCTTTCCAGCAGGGCCGGGCTGACGTGCGAAGATTGTCGATAGGTCGCGGAGGTGACGATGAGCCGCAGTATGGCTTTTACGTCCCAGGCAGAATGCAGGGATGAGGGATGAGAGATGAGGGATGAGGGCTTCCCCAATTTATCGTTCATCGTTCCGCGTTCGTCCTTACCCATGAATTCGACGGCGAGCCAGTCGAGAAGCTCGGGGTGCGACGGGCGCTCGCCCTGCGTGCCGAAGTCTTCGGTCGTCTTTACCAGGCCGGTGCCGAAAAGCTGCTGCCAATAGCGGTTCACGGCTACCCGCGCCGTGAGCGGATGGCTGGGGTTGACGAGCCACTGGGCATAGGAAAGCCGGTTGATGGCCGTGTTCGCGAGCGGGCCGGGCAGGAAGCCGGGCGTGCAGGGAGTTACCTTTTCGCCCTTCTGGTCGTACTGGCCTCGATTCAGGATGAAGCTGTCGCGCGGCTTTTGCATCTCCTGCATCACCATGGTCGTAGGGATGGTCGTGTCCAACTCCGTGCGCTTTTTGGTCCACCCGGCAAGCTCGGCGCTCAGGTTCTTGTACGGCTCATCGTTGTTCTCCAGATAGAATTTGGCGATCTGGTCCTTCTGGTCCGCCGTGCGCTTGTCCGCCGCAACTTGAAGCGTCTGGCGAATCGAATCCAGTCCAAAAAGCTGGGCAACTTCCGGGGCGGCGATTTCGCGTCCGTAGATTCGCACGTCGTCGATGAGGCCCTTGAAGGGCGCGCCGGTCGTCCTGCGCCCGATGGCGACCGGCTTGTCGGTAAGTATGGTGCCCTTCAGCGAATCGTGCGTAGCGTTCAGCTCCATGGGCTTGCCGTTGACGTAAACGTGGACGCCCTTCGCCTTGCCGGAACCGTCGTACGTCGCGAACACGTGCGTCCACTGATTCATTGGGATCTGCTGCTTCGTGTTGACGCGGATAGCGTCCCTCTCCCACGCGTGGATGAGGTGGACATATACCATGCTTCCACTAAGGAACATGTCCCACCCGCGGATTCCGTTCGCCTCGTCCATGCGTGAAATCACGGTCGCGCCGTCTCCGCTCGTTGGATTGATCCACGCGCCGTACGAGAACTTGTCGGTGCGGTCGAACGCAATTCCGGTGCCCGCGTCGCAGTAGTTGGAACCGTCCAGCTTTAGCGCGCCGCCGGATTTGCCCTGTCCCCACTCCGCCTTGCCCTGAATCGAGGCGGCCGGCTGCTTGCCGAGCGAATCCTTTGCCTGCGCGCCTGCGCCCTCGTCGAACGTGTAGTTTGCCAGCAGGCCGGCAGTCAATGCGGGAGACTTTTCGAGGCTTGCGAGCGCCGTCTTCTCCCATGCCGAGATGTCGGAGGCCGCCGCGGCCGTACGGGTTTTCAGGGAATCCTTCAGCTCGCCAACCTTCTTGTCGTACGCGGCGAGAAGCTGCGCCTGCTCTTCCGTCGGGGCCTTGATAAAGGGAACCGCGTTGCCTGTCTGCCCATCCAGCCCGTTCTCCGGTACGTTATGAAACATGGCGAACATGCCGTAGTAATCTCGCTGCGTGATGGGGTCGTATTTATGGTTGTGGCACTGCGCGCACCGCATCGTCAGGCCCATGAAGGTAGTGGACGTGGTATCGATCTCGTCGAAGATGTAGGCGGCGGCGTACTCCTCAGGAATCGCGCCCCCCTCGAAATTGATCGGGTGGTTTCGGTTGAATCCCGAGGCGATCTTCTGGTCGAGCGTGGCATTGGGAAGCATGTCGCCCGCAAGCTGCTGAATAGTGAACTGGTCGTAGGGCAGGTTCTGGTTGTAGGCCTTAATGACCCAGTCGCGCCAGGGCCACATTTCGCGCTGGCTGTCGATGTGGAAACCGTGCGTATCCGCGTAGCGGGCGAGGTCGAGCCAGTTTACAGTCATTCGCTCTCCATAGTGCGGGCTGGCGAGCAGGCGGTCCACGACCTTGTCGTATGCGATCGTGCTCTTATCCTGGAGGAAGGCGTCCACTTCGGCAGGCGTGGGCGGCAGGCCGATGAGGTCAAACGTTACTCGGCGAATCAGGGTCCTGCGGTCTGCCTGGGGCGAAGGCTTCAGCCCCTCTCTTTCAAGCCTGGCCAGAATGAAGCTGTCAATCGGATTACGCACCCATGCCATGTTTTTGACCGCAGGAATGGCGGGGCGTACCGGCGGCACGAAGGACCAGTGCTGCGCGTACTTGCCGCCTTGGGCCACCCACCTTTTCAACGTCTCGATCTGAGTGGGAGTAATCTTCTTGCCGGAGTTGGCCGGAGGCATCTGACGCGGGCCCTTCGCGGTGACTCTCTGAATGAGCGCGCTCTCCTTCAGGCTGCCGGGAACGACGGGGATGCTCCCGGAGGCCAGCTTCTGAAATGCGCCGTCCGCATTGTCCAGCCGCAATCCTGCCTGCCGCTTGTTGGCGTCGAACCCGTGGCACGCAAAGCAGTTCTCCGAGATGATGGGGCGGACGTCGCGATCGAAATCCACCTTGCCCGACTTCGCGGCGGACGGCGGCGCGCTCGGTTTGGCCGCGGGCACGCTCCGCTGTTTTGGCGACGCGAGAACCGACGGGCTGAAAGCAAACCCGCTCGCCGCAAACGCGCTGGAGCCCAGAAGGGTTATAAGAAGTCTGTTGACGGTATTCACGAAGTTCACGCTCACCTTCGACGCGGAGTTTTCAAATTAAACACATTCCAAGTCTATTATATCATTGCCTGAATAACGAGTTGTACGGAGATTACGCCCTTTGTTTTGAGACGTTCACGAGGCGCGAATGTTACGTAAACACACCGCTCACGCGCGCCCTGCCTGGCTGGGGATACTTCGGTCTATCTTGGTTTGCGCGGCAAGAAAATGGGGAGACGCTTACCGGAGGGAGGGGTCTCTCCGTCGCCGCGGTCATACGGTCCGGCGCTCGACAGCTCATACGCGCGCGGCCCGGTCCGCCTGTAGATAAGCGGTTCGCCGGTAAACGGGTCCATGATGAGGTTAGGCAGGCGAAGCTGCCTCAGCGAGTCGGGAAGCCGTTCGTGCTCCCACAGATAACGGAGAATGGCTGCCTGCATGCCGAGAAGTTGGATCTTGACCTGGTCCGTGACGAAGCGATCGGATACCGTGTCGAATGTGGGCATCAATGTCTCAGCCAGGTAGCCAACCAGCGAGTCGTCCGCCTTTGTGTCGAGCAGCTTTCGCTTCCAGGGCGGCAGTTGCAGGTTTGCTATTTCGGCATCCATTCGCCCAACGATGCGCGAATGTACGGAATCGATAAGCGCGGTATAGGCGGGGGGGTTCTGCGCTAGTGCGTCGATCTCCATATGATATCGCGCCGCCTTGACCCTCTCGGCTTCGTCTTCGTCGTCCGTATTCGGCAGAAGCTCCTCAACCTGAGTTGGGTCGGAGCGAATGCGCTTCCAGGTCTCCGTCGCGGCGCGTTTTTCACCCAGCATCACCTCGACCGAGGGATCCGGCGTGGACATCCACTGCAGCGCGAGCGCCACGATGCGGTCGCAGTCTCTCGCTGAAAGCTGCCCGAGATGATCCGCGAAGGTTCGCGTGGCAATCGCATCGACGGCGACCCGCACCAAGCCGGCAATCAGGATATCGCTGCCGCATGCTGCCCCCAATTTGAGGCAGTCTCGCACGCTGTCAATGGCTCCGAAAACGTCGCCATCCGCCAGCCGTATGTACTGCTCAATCATGAGCGTGCGGGCGAGGTTCCGGAAGAGCGCGAACTCGGGAAAGGTGGTCTCTATCGTGATACGGGGGTGCAAAGGGACAAGCGGCTTCTGGAGGCCCGTTCGCAAAAGCTGGAGCGCTCGCTTCACAGGCGGGTCTGCAAGAGCGGCACGTTTCGCGGAGAGCGTGGCGGCGGGGTCCGCCTCTTGTACTTCCTGGAGAAGCCGGCTCGTCCTGGCGAAGTCGCCCGCCATTACCAGCTCCTCGTAGCCGTTCCGGCCCGTAGGATTCGGGAATAGCTGGCTGAAATAGGTCTTGACCGGCTCTTCCGGCTCCTGCGATATCGACGCACGCGGTGCAATTGCGGCGGCTGCCAGGCAACATGCGATCAGTGCGCTTCTCATCGTGTGCAAATCCCTCCCGGTAATCGATTCCACGGCGGCGCGCAATTACCTTCAGAACAGATACGTGATCATCACCGGGCAGGAAAGCGATCCCATCGTAGAGAACGATTGCCAACCTCCCCTCGCGTGGAGATGAACCCTATAAACGCCTATCTTCTGCCAACTATCGCGCTAATAATACGAACGCCACAGCAAGGAGAATAATACCGAATGCACCTCTCTCACGTGCCACTTACCACTTTAGCCGCGTTTTTACTTCTCTCGACCGGCCCATCACGCGCCGCCCAGCCGCCTGCCGCCGCGCTGACGGTATGGGCGTATCTCAGGGATGGCCGCAGCGTTGTGGGCACGATGCCCGATAGCACGCTCACGGCCACCGTCGATGGCAAGACAAGGCGTGTTTCCTTGCGCGACCTGCTGTCCTTGCACATAGGCAAGCCAATTCTTCCCAGCTCAGCGGAGGCAGCCCGCGTATCCGAGCTATTGGGCCGGGTGCAGGGAACGGACCGGAATCGCAGGGACGCCGCGGGGGTGGAGATTGCCGATGTCGGCGTCCCTGCCGCAAGCCTGATCCTGGCGGCCTATAAGGACACCGATGCCCACGAACCTAATCCGCTCTACCGCCTCTTCGCGCGGGTCATGCCCGGCTATGCGGATACACAGGATCGAACCCTGGACCTGATTCGAATGGCGAACGGGGAGACCCTGCGAGGTACCGTTGCGCCCGAAAATCTGAAGCTGACTCAGGCCGATGGAAAGGAGGTGTCCTTCTCCACGTCCGATCTCTGGAGGCTCGCGATTCGCCGCAAGCAGATCGCGAAGACAGTCGATGTTCAGGCACTGTACCACTGCACACAGATCGAGTTTTTAGACACCGGAATCGCGGTAACTCCCGAAGCGACCGTCGAAGAGACATCGAAAGGATTCGTACGCCTCTCTTTCGATATGGACGGCTGGGCGTCCGACCCCGACGGTCTCAAGGTTCCGGGGCCAAACTACAAGACCAACCTGGTGGACGGCTTTCCATTCGGAGCGTTAGTAGCCCGCGTGGGAGCAGACGGACCGCGATGGCTCGCCGGCACAGTATCGGTTAAGACGGGGCTTGGATCCGCCGTACCGGCTCACCTCCAGCTTGCAGTCAACGACAACGGTCACTGGCAGAACAACATCGGCAGCTTCCGCGTAAAGCTGCGCGCAACCGACGCGTACGACATCGGCGATCCACAGTAACAACAAAAAGCAATTTGACCACGACGAACGCGAAGAGCACGAAGCATGTCAAGAGCAAAGTCCATTATCCACAGGTGAACACAGATGGGCACAGATAAGACGCAAGCAAAGAGACTTTCCCCGTGCTCCCCGTGGCCCCCGTGGTTAAATTGCTCTTGACGTTCTTCGCGCTCTTCGTGCTCTTCGTGGTGAATCTTTTACTGCTCCTCTTTATCAGTTCCGCTTGTTCAGGCGACAGAGGGATGTAGTCTGTTCCGAACATAGAGGAGACCTTGTTGAGATCGAGAGAGCAAAATTGCGACCGCCGGAAATCCCGTAGAGAATCTCCCGCGTCGACGTCAGCAGCACATAAGTGGTTTCACTGCGTGCGGTGCTGCCAACCGATTATGCCGGACGCGCCTGGGACGCAGCACCGCAACCACTGTTCCTACTGCCTGTGGAGGCGTCACGTGGACGAGACACCGGGCGACCGGGCATCCGATTGCCGTGGGGCGATGGAGCCTGTATCGGTTTGGGTGCGGCCGGGCGGCGATTGGGCGATTATCCACAGGTGCCGCAAGTGCGGCGAGCTTGATTCCAACCGAATCGCGGGCGACGACAACGAGCTGGCGCTCGTATCGCTGGCGGTCAGGGCATTCGCGCAGCCGCCCTTTCCGTTGGAGCGGCTGTTCCCCACGCCCGAACCGACGGAAGAGGAGTGGCCGTCCGTCTTAAATAGAGGCTAGGTTCATCACTACTGATTTCGATGACTACGGCTCCAGGGAGATTTCGTCGAAGGCGAGCCAGGCGTAAGCGGTGCGGGTGTCGGCGTCCACGGCCTTGAAGCGGACGCGCCTCCCCTTCAGGTCGCGCACATCCCAGGTTACCTTCACGAATGGGCCTGTCTTCTCGGGTACGGGCGAGCGGCGCAGTTCGTCGCCTGTCCTGGCATCCACCAGCGCGAAGAAGTTCTTCGTGCTGTGGCCGTTCGCAAGCCACGCCAGCTTCGAACCGGCGACGGTAAAGGGCGGCGAGAGAATCGTGCCGGTGGCCGCCTCGCCGCCTACAACTTTTGAATCCGCGAAGTATCGGCTGCTGCCCTTTCGCATGAAGACTTCGCCGACCGTATCCGTCATGCCCCAGCCGCTCCCCTGGATTTCCCAGCCCTCCAGCGACGGCCTGTCGAACGCAAAGAGAACCGCCGACCGCTCCGACGCAAACGATCTTGCTCGCGGAGGAAGCGACGCGAAAGCGCCCGGGCGCAGACCTCCAACCAGCGTGACGGCTACAACTGATGCCTCGCCTTCTACCTCCAACGCTTCCACGGGCCGCTGTTCGCCAAGGTCAATCTGAGCGACCGTTTCGCGCAATGGGTTTGCACGCCAAACAATATCCTCCGCCATTCGCAAAGGCCGGCTGATGATAGTTCCGTCCACGCATCTGACGGCAATTCTGCCGGTGTCGCGGGAATCCACGGTTGCGGCGGTCGAGACCAGCACATAGATCCGCTGCGCTTTTCCCTCCAGTGGAATGATTCGTACGCCTTTGTCCGCCGTGGGTGATGCAGACGGAGGAAGGCGAGCGAATGTCAGTCCGGGCGCGCTCTCGGATGTAATCAGAGAGGAGGTGTTGGAATCGGCAGCCCCGATCGTGTGAAGCTGGGCCAGCGCATATGCCCGGAAATCGGCGTCGGCGCGGAACAGTGGCGCCGCATCGAACCTCACCTGCTGAAGCCTGTAGCCGGGCGATTGCACGGTCAGCGCGTTCATGCCCGGCATGAGCGCGCTGAGGTCCGTGTCCTCCAACCTGACTTCAAGAACGTTGTCGGGACGCAGCACGGCGGCGAGCCAGCGTCCGGGGCGAACGGAAACCGGCAAAGTTACAACGGGCGAAGCGGCGGTCCGCGCCTGCTGAAGCGACAGGAGATCGCCCTCGGCGCGTAAACGGATTATCCAGCGGCCTGCTTCTCGCGACATCTCCGGCCGTGCAACGAGCGAGGGGGGCGAAGGTGCGGCAGGCGGCGAATCACGTATTGCGAATGCGGCCAGCAGGCACATCAGTCTAGCAATTTCGTGCAATATACTCTCCACTGCGGAATGCAAGCGCCATGATCGTCAGCACGGGGTTGAATCCGCCGTTCGTGACGTGAATCGAGCCGTCGAGGACAAAGAGGTTGTGGTGCTGGTGGACCCGCCCCCACCTATCCACGACCGATCTCGCCGGATCATCGCCCATCCGGCAAGTGCCCGCCTGATGCTGGCCCGCGCTGAGGCGCAGGGTAATGGGCGGACTCCAAATCTGCTCCGCGCCGCTGGCCTCCAGCCACGATATCGCCTTCTCCCGCATGAACTCCGTAGTGCGGAGCGTCTCGGGGTGGGCGGTTCCGGACAGGCGGGCGACCGGCAGGCCGAACTTATCGCGTACGGAGGGATCGACCGTAACCCGCGATTCGGGATTGGGAATCTCCTGCACAGGTCCCTTGACCTCGATCCATCGGCGGTAGTTATCGCGCATCCACCGCTTGTTAGCGAGGCCCCATTTCGGCGCGTCCGGCGGCAGCGCGGAGCGTCGAAAGAAGATTGGGGTCTCGATGAAGTCGTTGGCGAGCATCCCCCCGCCGATAACTCCGGGATTGCCGTGGTTGAATTGACAGGTCGCGATAGAGGCCCCCGGACCCAGATTGTCGTTCATTGGCTCCGGCATGAATCCGTGGGCCGTGGGATAGTAGTGGCCCTGCAAATTGCGGCCTACCAGATCGCGCGCATTGCCAAGACCTCTCGGATGAAGGGGAGAGGCTGAGTTGAGCAGAAGCCGCGCGGATTCTATCGCTCCCGCCGAGACGATGACTGTCTTCGCGCGGGCCGTTTCCCGACGAATCGTTCCCTGCCGCTCGGTAATATACGAAACGCCCGTGACATTTCCGAGTGCATCCGTATCGATGCGCTCCACCTGCGCCCCGGTTATAAGTATGCAGCTGTCCGTCGCCAGCGCGCGGGGAATCACTGTATTTTGCGTGCCGTTCTTGGAATCGGAGGGGCAGGCGAAACCGACGCAGAGGTTGCACCGAACACAGGCTGGGCGATCATTGTAAGGCGTCGTGTTTATGAGGAGGGGAAGGAGAAACGTGTTCCATCCAAGCCGATCCGCGCCGCGCCGAAGAGCGTTTCGCGAAGGATTGTCGGGCACGGGAGGCATCGGGTAGCCGCGCACTCGCGGCGACTGAAACCGGTTCGCATCGCCATCGCCCGAAACGCCGATCTCCCACTCCGCTTGGTCGTAATAGGGTTCCAACTCCGCGTAATTGAGTGGCCAATCTGCCAGCGAGCTGCCGTCGGGGACTCCGTATTGCGAGGCCATGCGGAAATCGTGCTCCAGGAATCGCCACGCCTGCGCTCCGTAGACCACCGTTCCGCCGCCCACCCCCATGGCGTTATTGTTATAGCCTGCCTGGTGAGGAGCGAGGACGGTTTGCGGATTCCCGTCGCTGTCCACGACCACGCGCGGATGGCCGCTCGCGCCGGGCCCCATCCCCTGACCGTAGAGCGCCAGGCGATGGTTTCGGAGGTGATCGCGCGGAATGTTGGCATACCCATACGCGCTTCCCCGCTCCAGCAGAAGCACGCGCTTGCCGGATTCAGCCAGCACGCATGCTACGATTCCGCCGGCCGCCCCCGCCCCGATCACGATAGCGTCGTAATCACTCACGGGCCGTCCCAGTCACGTTTGCTGACCAGCGGTTCGCCGGCCAGCGACTCACAGTCCAGCGCGGGTCGAAGCCTACCATCCGCCATGCGGCACAGTCCCGATTCCCGCCGTTTCCGGGATCGCTATAGTAACCTTCCGCCACATGATTCGCCAACATTTCAATGAACGTTTCCGGCGACACATTCCAATCGGCCTGAGCCTCGCCGCGCTCTAATGAGGCGAGCATCTCATCCTGTCGCGCCGCATCCAACGCGGAGAATCCAACTACGAACCGGCTCTCCGACTCGAGATCGAGCGCATTCAAACCGTCCCGATATGTGGAGAGGCAGGCGGCGAGATCGCCCTGAAGCTGGCGGGCCAGGTAGTCTCCCACTCCCGCGTCCCACGCGCCTGGATAGTCGTCATAGTCGTCGGCGGGAATCATGCGGTCGAGAACGGCGCGCAATGTAGTGGCCTGCGCGTCGCTCAGAATGCTGCCGAAGGGATGGATTGGCATTGGTGTTTGGCCCGATGTTTTATGCGTTTCAATCCGGGATGATCCATCACATGTAACCTACAGATACAGCATCCCCTTCGCGGCGCGGTCTAGGTCGGCTTTGACCATGCTCTCGACCAATTCGGGGAACGTGACTTCAGGCTGCCAGCCCAGTGTGTCGCGCGCCTTTGCGGCATCGCCGATAAGAAGCTCGACCTCGGCGGGTCGATAGAACTGGGGATTCACCTGGACGACGATTTTGCCTGTCTTGCGGTCGTGGCCTCTCGCGGATTCACCCTCGCCTTCCCAGGCTATGTCGAAGCCCGCGGCTTGGGCAGCATGGTCCACGAATTCTCGTACGGTGCGGGTCCGGCCCGTCGCGAGCAGGTAATCGCCCGGTTCCGGCTGCTGCACCATTTGCCACATGCCTCGAACGTAGTCGCCCGCGAAGCCCCAGTCCCGCTGGGATTCGAGGTTGCCAAGCTCCAGGACTTCCTGCTGCCCCTCTTTAATACGGGCGAGCGACATCGTGATTTTGCGGGTGACAAAATCCTGGCCGCGCAGGGGGCTTTCGTGGTTGAAGAGTATGCCCGACGTGGCGTGCATGTCGTACGATTCGCGGTAGTTGACGGTCATCCAGTGCGCGTAGAGTTTGGCTACTCCATAGGGGCTGCGCGGATAGAAGGGGGTCTGCTCCGTCTGCGGCACCTGCTGCACCTTGCCGTACATCTCCGACGTAGACGCCTGATAGAACTTCGTGTCCGGCTTCGCGCATCGAATTGCCTCCAGCATGCGCGTTACTCCGAGCGCGTCCACGTCGCTCGTATAGAGCGGCTGCTCGAAGGAGATTCCGACAAAGCTTTGCGCGGCGAGGTTGTATATCTCGTCCGGCTTCGTCTGCTCGATGACTCGCTGGACGTTGCTGTATTCCAGCAGGTCCATGGAGACCAACTGTATCTGTCGGTCAACCCCCAGCTCGTGCAGACGCCATAAGTTCACCGACGCCGTGCGGCGATAGGCGCCGAAAACTTCATATCCTTTTTCCAGCAGCAGCTTCGCCAGGTAAGCTCCGTCCTGGCCGGTTACTCCGGTAATCAGTGCGCGGGCAGGCATATCTTTCCCTCTGTCTTCTCAAACCATTGAATGGTGCAGCGCAGCCCTTCGTCCAGGGTAAAGCTGGGACGATATCCCAAACCGGCAGCCTTGTGGAGGGCGACCTCCCACCGCTGCGCGTCGCCCACCCAGCTTTCGCCGGTAAAAGCGAGGCCGGTCTGGCCGGCAAGCCCCACGATACCGATGAGCTTTTGCGCCAGTTGGGTGATCGTGCAGGCGGTCCCACTTGATAGATTGTAGCCTTCGCAGGGAACGCCGCGTTCGGCCAATACAATCAGTCCCTCTACAATATCGGCCACATACGTAAAATCCCGAACCTGCCGGCCCGTCCCGAGAATCTCGAGACGTTCCGGGTTCCGATGGAGCTTGTGCAGAAGATCGAGGACTACGAACCGCCCCATTCGCGGACCAAAGACATTGAAGGGACGCGCAATGACGCTCGGAACGCCGTAGACTCGATGAAACATGCCCGCCGTCACCTCGGCATGCAGCTTGCTCGCTCCGTAAGGCGAGATGGGCTTCAATGAGTCGGTCTCCATTATCGGAAACGATTCCGGCTCGCCGTAGACGGTCCCGGACGACAGGACGACTACCTTCTCGCAGCCGCCGGTCAGCCGCAACGCGTTCAAAACGTTGAACGTGCCCACGCAGTTGGTCTCGAAATCGTAGACCGGATCGGAAACCGATCCCGGCACGGAGGGGTTGGCGGCGAGGTGGAAGAGATATGCCGGTTTCGTCTCCGCTATGATTCGCTCAATACGCGCGGCGTCTCTCACGTCGGCTTCCATCGCGCGAATTGCACCCGCGACGGCGATTAGGTTGTCCCACCGTCCCGTGCGCAGGTTGTCCACGACTGTTACATCCGCACCGACATCGGCGAGCCGTTCCACCAGATGCGACCCGATGAATCCGGCTCCGCCTGTTACCATAACAGACCTATTTTGCCACGAAACGCTGGTCACCAGATGGTTTCAAATGGGTGATTGCAAATTGCAGAGAAGACCTATGGACGAAACAGAAACTCAAGCCTGAGTCCGGTTGTGAGCGTGACAGGCGCGTCCGGCGTAAAAACAACGTGTCCGTTGCCGTCGCTTACGCTCTTGCCGGTGAGCGGCGCGCGGCCCAAGCTGGCCGTCAGCTGCATGGTTGGATTCGGCGGCGCGGGGAGGACTACCTGCTTCACGATCAGGCCGGAGCTCGTCTCAGCGCCGGCCGCAGCCGCGCCTTTCTTCTCCTTCTTCGCGCGCTCGTAAGGTGATGCGACCGGGAGCGTCCTGTCCAGCCGAAACTGGAGGTGGATGCGGGTCGCGGCCGGACGGTACTCCAGCGTGGCCCAGAAGTTGGGGGCGAAGATGGGAACATTCAGCACGCGCGCGCCTTTCGGAAGCTGGGGGGTGAGGGTCAACCGTCCCGTCGCCGCGTTAAAATCGTAGCCCGCCAGCGCGGGAAGCACGTTCCAGCTCGCCGGCATGGAGAGTGAGCCGCCCCCGCCGGCATGCAGCTCGCCGGGAGAAAGCTCAGCGGGATAGGCCCACGGCGACCCGGCCTGCTCCACAATCAATTGGTCTGCCAGCCGCATGAGCGACAGCGCGGAATTCGTGTCGCCCCTGAATGCAAGGGTCGCCGCCTCGACTGCCAGAAGAGGGATTCTGCGCGGACCCGGCTCCGCGCCGATCTGCGCGGTTCGGTCCTCA
The DNA here is from genome assembly GCA_038229495.1 of Chthonomonadales bacterium. GTDB lineage: Bacteria > Armatimonadota > Chthonomonadetes > Chthonomonadales > CAJBBX01 > JBBROJ01. Next base: position 9,252 of record JBBROJ010000064.1, on the reverse strand, counting down.
TTGTTCGTTTGAGGCACAGCGGAATTCGCGTCAAGCACGCCCAACGAGAAAACCACCCAGTCCTCCAACGTATTCGCATCTCGATTATCTGGTCGCTTGATGGATGCGAGCCACTGGCGGCATTGCTCGGCAAACCGGCGATCCTGCATAACGCCCGCCATGACCTCGCCGGCATGGAGCGCGCCGCGAAGCAGGGCCAAACCGTTAGGCGTTGGAGCCGCGCCGCTGGATGCCTGCGCCGCCCGTCCGGCAGAAAACTCAATCGCGTGTTTCGCCGCGGGGTAGAACCGGTCGAGGAACTGCGGGTCTCCCGACCAGGCATGATACTGGCCGATCTGGATCGCGAAACTGCTGGAGGAGACCGACTGCTCTTCGCGCGCGGCCCCGGCCTCGCCGGGCTTTTCGCCTCCAATGGATTCGTCGATGTTGCCAACCAGACGGCGAATAGCGCCGCCCGGTTCCTGGGCAGCCACGAACTGTTCGAGCTCGCGCAGGTTCTGGGCCGGGAAGAGGCTCGCAAGCATATAGTGCGCAAACAGTCTACGATCTATCGCTCCCAGCGCGCCCGGAATATCTGAAGCGCCCGGAGCATTCGAGACTCGATTATTCCCCGGCTGCTCAAGGATAGCAAAGAGAGAGGGTCCCTGATTTTTACCTGCCAGCCCGCTGTCCTGCGTGTAGATCGTGTTCGTAAATAGAATCGACGCGTCGTTTATGAGCCGGTGCGCCAGCCACGGCGGTAGGCTGGAGCGGAGAAAGCGGTTCTGCCATTCGTCCGTCAGCGCCGCGAGGCTCAGGCGGTTTTGCAGCGCGAATCGGCCCACTCCGGCGGCGTCCTGGAATATCTTCTGATAGAAGTGGCCGTACTCGCTGCCGTCCAGAGTGTAGAGACGGGGCGTGTACCACGCGACGGCAAATGGCAGATCGCGGGTCTCCCCGGCCTTCAGCGACACCTTCAGCGCGATTACTCCCGCCGGATGCACCGTACCTTCCCGTCCCTTGTCCGCGCTGCCCTGCACCGTGCCACCCGCTGCGAATTTCCCCCACCAATCGGGCGTCTTGTCCAGCGCATTCCATCCGGCGGTCGTCACTACAGTATCCGGGGTAGTCGGCTGGGCCATCAGGGCGTAGCTGCCCTGCGCGTTGTAATAGAAGCGTGTCGGTGGGTCCGAAGCCGGACGGTCCGGCCCCGCCATCCGCAGACCAAAGACCCCCTCGGCCTGCGGAATCGGCGTAACCGTATTGCCGCTTCTGTCCGCGAAAGCGCCTTTCGAGGCCGTACCGCCCACGCCGATAAAGTTCTCCCAGGAGAGCGCGATTCCGGCCTCGACGGGGGCGCGCGCCTCGTTCTTGATGGAAAAGACGAAGAGGGCGACCGGCATCGTCGAGCTCATGAGGTCCTGCGGCACCAGAGGCGAGTAGGCACGGAGCGAGACCGAAACGGGGAGTCTGGCGTCGGGGTACTGGAGATATGCCTGCGGAAATAGTCCGAGGTAATCGACCGCCGCGACACCAGGCAGTCCGTAGGGGCTTTTGAGGCTGAGGGCGCGCGCATCGATACGCCCGCCCGCGCTGGTCCACACCGCCGCGAAGCAGCCGTTCAGATCGTCCGTGGGGCGATTCCAATTGTTGTTGATCGTGGCGCGCGAAATCGCGCCGTCCGTCATTAGCTGGAACGTGCCGCAGCCGATTCCACCCAGGGGCACGCCGCTCTGCATCCGCTTCGAGTGAATGAGGCCGAAAGGGGCGGGATTTTGGATTTTAGATTTTGGATTTTGGATTGGCGCGGGCTGCTTCGCCTGCAGGGCTTTTAAGGTTACGAGACAGAACAGTGCGGACAGGCAGAAAGGGAGAGCGAGCCTGCGCGCTCCCTCTCCCTTTTGATGCTCCGCGGTTGTCCTGCCGGTTCGGCGGTAACGATGACTCACGGATTCTTTTTGGTCTCCGGCTTGGGATTGTCGGGCTTCGGCGTCACATCCGGGGGAGCCGACCGATTCACCTTTACCATGTAGTGCGTCTTCCATGTCTGTTTGCGCCAGTAGACCGTCGCATTGACAATGTACTCGCCCGCGGGCGTGTTGGAGGGGAGCGTGACATAGAAGGGCGCGCGTATGCTGGAGTCCTCGCGGCCCACATAGAAGTCTTTGCGGCGCTTGCCCTTCACCTCCCAGCCAACCGGGATCTCGATCTCCACGTCGCCGCGCGCATAGCCCGGCACCGCGCTGAATATATCCACGAACAGCTTGACGACCGTCGGACCGAGCACGTTTACAGGATCGGGATCCGGCACGATTTGCAGCTTGTAAGGATCAACGATGGAAAAGCTGGCCGTACTCTGGACCGTTTTGCCGTTCTCAAGCTCCGCGGACGCTGTGAACTGATAGAATCCTGGGACCGCTGTCTCAGGAATCGTGCTGCTGTACTTGCGCTTGAGCGTCTTCAGGCCGGGAATCGTTGGCACGTTCGGATCGCGCTCCGCGCGCAGCAGGTCTTCCGCGCCAGTGTTCCCGCGCCACGTCACCGACCGAACGCGAAGCACGCCCTCGCTCTGATTCATCAGCTCCAGAGAAGCCCGAAGCGCCTGGCCGGGAATCAGCTTGCTGTCCTCCAGCACGAGGCGCGGCGTCAGTCCGGCCACTCCAATCGTGCGCGCCTCGACGAGATTGATGTCCAGCAGAAGGTGCGGCTCGTACGGCGCGGTGAGCGCGGGCTGGGTTGAACCGGGGAGCAGGTCCGCCCGGCAGGAGAGGGTAGAACCGGGTCGAAGCGCCAGGCCCGCAATGCCTTTCGGGATCGCCATCTCGGTTACATAGCTGCCGCCGCTGCTCTTCTGGACAATCTGGATCGAGCGCGTGTCCACGACCTTCTCATTCCAGACGGGCGCGTCCTTGTTACCGGCCGCATCCAGGATTCGGGCGGTAATCGCCGCAGTGCCATCGGTCGCGGGCGGCGCGACGGTCAGCTCGAGGTTGTCCGCGCCGCGAAGCCACCCATCCGCGTTGCAATCCAGGTCGAATATGATCCAGGCGGGCTGGTCCGTGCGGGCCGCGACATAGAGATAGTCGTCATCCCAATTGACGTAGATAGTGCCCTTTGCGGCGGTATCGCCGATGGTATAAAGAGGATCCCACTCGTTGTCGGCGATTTTGCCGTCGAGAATGGGACGGCGCTTCAGTCGCTGAGGATCGTACGGGTACCGGGGCCGCTCGCGGTAGTTGACAGCGGACGTGGACTGTTTGGCGAGAGGAGCGGCGGCGTCCTGCGCCCCAGCCTCTTGGGGCCGATAGCTGGCCGCGACGAACGCGACCGTCATGGCGCAGGCGCAGAGGTGAAGCAGGTTGCGGCGAGAGATGCGAATCACAGCGCGTAGTCCTCCGGAAAGGGGGTGGGTGAGACGCCCGGCATGGGGCGGAACGGGTGTGGATAATCTAGCATTTTTAGCGGTTAGTGTCAAGGGAGAACGCAGCCCGCGCGGCTGAAGTCATTGGCAACAGCGGCGCAAAGTCTCGACCTGCCAACCGTGCTATACGTTCAGCATCTTCTTGCCGGGCTTCCAATCGGCGGGACAGAGGCCGCCGGTCTGAAGCCCCTCGAGCACGCGGAGAGTTTCGTCCACGCTGCGGCCAATGTTCAGATTGTTGACGACCGTATACTGGAGAATGCCTACCGGATCGACAATGAAGAGGCCGCGAAGCGCGATTCCTTCTTCTTCTATCAGGACGCCATAGTCGCGCGCCACGCGTTTCGTAATATCTGATGCCAGCGGAAAGTTCAGCCGGCCCAGCCCGTTCTCTCCCCGCGGAGTGTTTATCCAGGCACGATGCGCGTAGATGGAATCGGTGGAGACTCCGAGCACCTCCGCGCCCAGCTCCGCAAACTCCTCGAAGCGGTCCGAGAGCGCCGTTATCTCCGTCGGGCAAAGCAGCGTGAAATCCAGTGGATAGAAAAAGAGCACGAGCCACTTGCCGCGGTAGTCGGACAGCGAAGCGCTCGACTGGAGCGTCTGCAAGTCGGCGGTCGACTTCATGGTGAACTCCGGGGCGGGCTTCCCGACCCTCGCCGCGCAATAGCAGCCGTTTTCGATTTCTAGCATGAACGCCAGGGCCTCCTGATTTAGCGGACCTATTCTCAAACTATTATACCCGCTCGTATGCCCGCCTCTATCCCCGTGGCCTTCGTAGGCCTCGCCGGCAGCCTGCGGGCCTGGATTGAGGAGGAGATACTGCTCTGGCGGTACAATGTAAATGTATACGTAATGGGCGTATAGCGCGATGCAATAGCAGCAGCGCCGGCCCGATTTGCATTTACGCCGGGTGGTAGGCGAAGACAAGGGGAAAGATGGCTCTCTATCAGTTGGCGGAAAAGGCGATAGTGCTGCGCGAAGGCGACGACGTCGCGGTTCTGAAGGAGTGGCTGGACGCTGGAACGGAGCTGGCGTGGAAAGACGGCCAGATTCGCCTGTCTACAGGCACGCCGCCCGGACATAAGGTGGCGCTTCACGCCGTCCGCGATGGCGATCCGGTCCATAAGTACGGACAGATCATCGGCTATGCCACCACCGGCATCGCGGCGGGAGACTGGATTCACACCCACAATCTGCACAACGGCGAAGTGAATCTCGACTACGAGTTCGGCACCGATCTCCGCTATCCCAAGCCTCTCGGGCCCGGCGAGGAGAGGACTTTCCTGGGCTATTCGCGCCCGGAAGGTCAGTCCGGCACGCGTAACTACATCTCGCTAGTCTCGACGGTCAACTGCTCAGCGGACACGGTCCACCTTATCGCTCAGAGACTGCGTTGTGAGGCGCTGGCCGAATTTCCGAACGTGGACGATGTTGTGGCCGTTTCGCACAAGACCGGGTGCGGCATGGCGATCGATGGCATGGAATACAAGGTTCTCCAGCGGAGCCTGTCGGGAATGGCGAGCCACCCGAATGTCGCCGGCTCGCTTCTTATCGGGCTCGGCTGCGAGGTGAATCAGGCGGCCGCGATGGCACAGAACCAAAAACTGATCTCACCCCAGTCCATCGGTACGGACCGCCCCGCTCCGCCCCCAATCCTCACCATCCAGCAGACGGGCGGCATACGCAAAACGGTTGAGGCCGGCTTTCAGGAGGCGCTGAAGCTGTTAAGGCGCGCCAACGAGGCGCGCCGTACCCCGCAGCCAATCTCCGGCCTCATCGTGGGCACGAACTGCGGCGGCTCCGACGGCAACTCCGGCATCACCGCGAATCCCGCTCTTGGCATTACGGGCGACGAGATGGCGCGGCACGGCGCGGCATGGCTGCTGGGGGAAACAAGCGAGACCTATGGCGCGGAGCACCTGCTGACTCGAAGGTCGGTTACGCGGGAAGGCGGCGAAAAGCTGATCGCGCTCATGCGCTGGTGGGAGCGCTACACGGCGCTGCATGGCGCCTGCATCGACAACAATCCGGCGCCTGGAAACAAGGACGGCGGCCTCACTACCATCTTCGAGAAATCCCTCGGGGCCGCTACCAAGAGCGGTACCACACCCATGATAGCGGTCTACGACTATGCGGAGAAGATTACGCATCGCGGCTTCTGCTTCATGGACACGCCCGGCCACGATCCGGTCTCCGTCACGGGGCTGGTGGCGGGCGGTTGCAACCTCATCGTCTTTACGACGGGACGTGGGTCGTGTCTCGGTTTCAAGCCCTCTCCCGTTTTGAAGATCGCGACCAACACGCCGTTGTATGAGCGGCTGTCGGAAGACATGGACCTTGATGCCGGGGTCATCCTGAACGGGGTGCCGGTCGCCGACGTTGGCATGCAGATATTCGAGGAGCTAATCGCGGTAGCGAGCGGAAAGAAAACTAAAAGCGAGGCGCAGGGGCTTGGGGACAACACGTTTGCTCCCTGGGCTTTGGGGCCTGTTCTCTGATATCCCGCGTTATTCACGTTGTGAGGAGCGGCGCTACGATATGCGGTCACAAGACGACATCGCCTGGCTGATTCAATCGCGACGCTACTTGGCGGAGAACTTCCGGCAATCGCCGGACCTGCGCGTCGCCGCATCCGCCGCCAGTTATTCGCCGTACCACTACCATCGTCTTTTTAAGGAGATTTTTGGGGAGACGCCGTGGGAATACGTCTCGCGGCTGCGGTTTGAAGAGGCAAAGCGGCTCCTGTGTCTGTCGTCGCTGTCCGTGTCTGGCGTCTGCGTCGATGCCGGATTTGAATGTTATCCTGTTGAAAGTGGAGCCGGGCGACTCGATGAACGACAAGACGTCGACTCTTTTGCGAGAGTTGTTGACCGAAGGCATCCTGAGCACCGTGATTTTCGAGTGCGACGACTGCCGGGCTACTGCCGCCGACCTCTCCGCCAAGGGCGTCAAGTTTCGGCAGGAGCCCGCGGACCAATACTACGGGGTCGACGCGACCTTTGAGGACCCGTTCGGCAACTGGTTCAAAATGTTGCAGCCCAAAAAGCCCTAGTTCAAATTCAAGATGCGAGAAACCCCCAGCAAAAGCATTACGCTGAATGGCAAGGTGCTGAATTCGAAGGCAGCCGGCAATTCCAGCCATGCGGCGGCTCGCCTGAGCATTTAGGTTACACCCCGCAGTCTGAAATATCCGATCGATAATCTCCTGCATGGACGGGTCTTGCTCGATGCCGGTCTCGTGACCGAGAAGCGGCACGACCGCGAACCCGCTGCCGCCTTGTCTCTGAATGACTCGGCCGCGTGCGGGACGGAATCGCGCATTAAGAACGATTCTGGGATGACCGCCTCCGGCGGGTTCAGAAGCATCTAATGAAAAGGAACGAATGATGACTGAAAGTAACCGAGGCGACAAGAATGCAACCACGAGCGGCATGGGGGCCAAGGGATTTACGGACGAGGAACGTGCCGCGATGAAGGAGCGCGCCCTAGAGTTGAAGGCGGAGGCGCGCCGCGGCGCGAAAAAGGCGGACGGAGAAAGCGATTTGCTCGCGAAGATCGCCGAGATGCCGCAACCGGATCGCGGTATTTGCGAGCGGCTCCATGCCATTATCAAAGCCAGCGCGCCGTCCCTCTCGCCGAAAACCTGGTATGGGATGCCCGCATATGCCAACAATGACGGCAAGGTCGTTCTCTTCTTCCGTGACACGCAGAAGTTCCATGAGAGGTACATGACGCTCGGCTTCAACCCGGAGGCGAACCTCGACGAAGGCGCCATGTGGCCCATCGCCTTCGCGCTGAAGGAGTTGACCGCCGCCGAAGAGGCAAGGATTGGCGCGCTTGTGAAGAAGGCGATGAGTTGAGGACGGTTTGACCCGACAGCATCGGAACGCGCGCCGCGAACCCACGAACTCACGCTTAAGTGCCGGCAGTCTCTGCGCCACCAGCAAGTCCGTGCCAGGACCACTTCGGGATGAGCAAACCGTCGGGCACATCCTCAGCCGAGTGGTGGTAACGAGACATCGTGGTCGTGGTGGCCCATGCGAAGTAATCGTGCAGCGCGCGTCGGAGCCGCTCGTCGCGGGCAACGCCGACATCTTCCAGCGCCCGATCGAAACAAGAGATCGCCCGCTGATCCATCTCTGCGTGGGGTCCATTGCCGCTGTGAACCCGCACGACGGAGGTCTCATCACCGTACCGGTCGGAATACGTCGATGGCCCCCCAAGCGCCTCCGCCCAGTACGCGGCAAGGCGCTCGGTGTGCTGCGGGTGGTATCCGTGGCTGAAAGCATGGCTGACCACTTCGTCCTCTAGCACCCGCGCGTGCCACGCGTGAGCCAACCGTAACAGCGCATCGAGACCGCCTGCGGCTTCGTAGACCGTTTGCATGGTTTCAGTATCCATTCCCAGATTATGCAGTCAGGGAGTTAGGTTTGGCGAGCCACCATCTCGCCAATCCAGATCGGAGCGAAGGGCGAGGTGCAGCCTTTTGAAACGGGGTAATCACGATATAAACCAAGTCTCTCTCCGATATCGATGGCTCGTTTGCGATGCTCCGCGAAATGAATGCCGATTTCCGCGAGACAGTAGTTCATGGTCCACTGGGCGGGGGATGGGGCGTTCCCCATCTCTCGCTCAATTCGAACCAGTAGCGCTCTTAGATCAAGTCCTTCCGAATTCTTGAGAACTCGTTCAGTGGTTAAGCTCCAGCCGGCGCGCGCGAGCATCGCGTGGGACGATTCCATCCAGCGCAGTCGTATCGACTCCTTGCACGGGTGTTGTTTGATGACATTGGTCGTGAAATAATCGGCCACATGTGCGAACGTGATCGAGGTCGTCATGCGTTCCAGGTCTTCCTCAGATAGGAGCTTGGGCTTCATAATCAGAGCCGCCAGCATCATCGCATCAATGTTTCCACTTCCCCAGAGCTCGAGACCAAGTTCATGATTGGTCTTGATCGACTTTGCAATCGCCCTGATGTCACCCGTGGTCACGCCAAACTGATTGTCCGGCGCTCCATTCCTGGCGTTCCTCGCGCGAACGCTTGCGTTGCTGCGCGCTTCGAGGGCTTTCATAGCATCTTCCAGTGTCTTAGGAGGCAGCGAACTGCTCATGCCAATGCTCCTTGCTAGTGATCGTTTTAGTCGTCGACCAGGGTTGTTGGAGACGAGAGGACTATGTGTAGCCACCGGCATTGTTGATCAGTACACTGCATCTATCCTTGTTCCCAGTTGTCATTGACTTCTCCTTCCATGAACCAGAAAGGTAACTGTTCAGTCTTGGTGAGATCGATTACCGGGAAATGAATTTCCCGGTTGCAAAACGAAAGCCACCTGCGTGGCTTGTATTTAGCCCGCGCAGGCGGGGTTTGTATTACAGCCCGGAAATTCATTTCCGGGACAGGGTGAAGGCAGCGATTCTCATCAAGACTGAACAGATACCCAGAAAGGAAGAAAACCGCTCGGTCAAGCGACCGGACAGTCAAGTGGAGCGGGGACAGGACTCAAACCTGTGGACTCAGCCGTCTTTGCGATTCGGCTCTCACTCGTCATGCTCTTTGGGCGATTACCGCCTGTTGCCCAGCCAGCTCTTCGGGGTGGTGGAGTAGCTTCTCCGTATCAGCGCTCGCAAGTTTGCGCTCATTAAATGGACAGCGCTCTTGGCAGACGCGCCCCTCAAAGTACACCGTACTTTGCGTAGACCTCTCGTAAGAGCGCGCCCTGCTCCAGCTCTTCGCGCGTGTTATTCTCGGCGGACGTTTTATTCCATGCGAGATGCAGGACCTCGCGCTCGACCTTGCGGGGAACCACAACGACGCCGTCCACGTCGGCCACGATCAGGTCGCCGGTTTC
>JBBROJ010000063.1:0-28487 GCA_038229495.1 Chthonomonadales bacterium | reverse complement strand
TGCTATGCAGATGCTATGCAGATGCTATGCAGATGCTATGCAGATGCTATGCAGATGCTATGCAGATGCTATGCAGTAGGGATACAGTGGCACGGTATGGAACTTTTTCGCTCCAATTACAGCTATAGTACCTGTAGATGTTTGACGAGCGAAAGGAGCGGCTAGCGATGAATCCGTACCTCGGCCTATTCTACGGCGCGCTTGCGGTAACTGTTTCACTGGCGACGCTGGCTGTATACGCCTGTTTGGTTGCGGCGAAACGCGCGGACCAGCAGGCATCTCGCTTAGCGATTCCGGTGCGAAGCGAGAATCGCAGGCGAAACTCGCGCGCGTACCGCAGAAACTAAAATATGAACAGGTTTGTGCCGATACTCTCGGCGAGTTAAGATAGGGGGCTGGAATGTGGCATCCACATCCCAGCCCTCTTATTTTGCAAGCGCGATCATCAAAGAGCCGGCGACCGATATGTTGGACTATACTCAACTCGCCTACCTCCGCACGCCTTCCGGAGTCGAGCTGCTTGGACATGCCGCGAGGGCCCAGGGCGATCTCCTCACCCGGATTACATCGCTGCGAAAGAAATTCGCCGCCGAGCACGCAGCCGCTGCTGTTGAGCTGCTGGCGCTGAGGGGGCGAGCCGCTGCGAAGTTCTCCCGCGCTTCCGATCTGTACTTTACTCCAGTGGGATTAGAGCAGGCTTCCGCAGAGCCCGTCGCCCGATGGAGAGCAGAGCGCCTCCCGCAAGGCGCGTTGATTCTGGACCTGTGTTGCGGAAACGGCGCGGATGCGGCGGCCCTGGCGGCGCGTGGTCACGTTCTAGCGTTTGACAGGAATCCCGCCGCCGCGCTGTGCGCGCGCGCTAATGCCGAAGTTTACGGCTTGGAGGACCGCTTGCATGTCGCCTGCGCGGACGTGACGCGACTCCGCCTGCATGGAGACGCCGCATTTTTCGATCCGTCGCGCCGCCGGCATGGACGCCGCGTACGCGCGGCGGAGGAGTATGAGCCTCCGTTGGCTTTTGCCGCCGAGATTCTCTCTCACGTGCCCAGCCTCTGCGTAAAAGTGTCGCCGGCGCTGGACGACGCCGTCATGGAGCGCATGGGCGCGCGAATCGAGTTCGTTTCCGACCGCGGCGAGTGCAAGGAGGCGTCTCTCTGGTTCGGAGCCATCGGTCCCGTGGCCGCCCGCTCCGCGTCGCTGCTTCCCGCCGGAATCACTCTCGGAATGGACCCAAACGCGCCGCCGCCGCCGGTTTCGGAGCCGCGCGGATGGCTGTACGAGCCCGATTCAGCGGTTGTTCGCGCGCATCTCATCGCCGAAATCGCGGAGCGGCTGGGGGCCTTCCGGCTCGACTCGCAAATCGCGTATCTCACGTCCGATGCGTACGCGTCGTCACCTTTTGCCACCGCCTATCGTATACTGGAGTGGATGCCGTTCAGCTTGAAACGCGTGCAGAATCGGCTCCGGCAGATGGGCAGGAGGGTGTATGCAATCAAGCGACGGGGCGTCCCTCTCGAACCCGAAGCGCTGTCCCGGCAGCTTACCGGAGCAGGAGATTGCGAGGCCGTGGTCGTACTCACTCGCGTGAACGGCGCGCCCGCCGCTATTATTTGTGAGCGTCCAATCGAGCTGCCGCGCCTGCAGTCCATGCTAGATCAATGATCGATCCTACTTAATCCCACTTAATCACTATGCCGATTTTCGAATACACGTGCAATGATTGCAACAGGCGATTCAGCGCTCTCGTGGGCGTACTCGCGAACGCGAAGCAGCCGGCCTGTCCAAAATGCGGGAGCCAGGTCCTTACGAAGATGGTCTCTCGATTCGCCCGTGTACGCTCGGAAGACGATGCGATGGAAGCCCTGGCGGATGACGCCGCTTATGGCGACATTGAAAACGATCCCAAGGCCATGCGCCGTTTCGTAAGAGACATGGGGAGCGCGATGGACGAGGACCTGGACGAAGATTTCGAAGCGGCGCTGGAAGAGGAGATGTCCGGCTCAGGCGACGGCGGCGATTCAAGCGGGACCGGCGACGATATGGTTTATTGAAAATCGCGCCAACCCATCGGCGGCAGCGTAACAGTTTGCCAACTCGATTCCCTGTATGGGATAATAGGGGACCTAAACGGCCCGCGAACCGATTGAACTTTCCAGGAAGAACCGGCATGAAGAAGGGAACAGTCGTCGCGGCCATGAGCGGCGGCGTCGACAGCGCGGTGACCGCGGCCCTGCTCAAAGAGCAGGGCTACGACGTCATCGGCATAACATTGCAGATATGGCAGGAGCACTCCGAACAGGGCAAGCATGGCGGTTGCTGCTCGCTCGGAGCGGTCGAGGACGCCCGCCGGGCCGCGAATCGGATCGGCATCCCTCACTACGTGCTCAACTTCCGCGACTATTTCGCCCAAAAGGTGATCGATAAGTTTGTGGACGAATATTCGCGGGGCCGGACGCCCAATCCCTGCGTCGAATGCAACCGCAGCGTGAAGTTCGATGAGCTGCTGCGCCAGGCAAAAGGACTCGGCGCAGACTATCTCGCCACTGGCCATTATGCGAGGATTCGTTTCAACGAATCGACTAGCCGCCACGAGCTCTGGCGCGCTCGCGACCTGAACAAGGATCAGAGCTATGCGCTCTACACGCTCACGCAGAGCCAGTTGTCGCAGACGCTGATGCCTTTGGGCGAGTTGGAGAGCAAGGGCGAGACTCGTCGCATCGCCCGCGACCTCGGCATCGCGCTGGCAGACAAGCCCGACAGTCAGGAGATATGCTTCGTGCCTCGCGAGGGCTACACGAAGTTCCTGGCCGAGAAAGCGCCTGCCACCGTGCGCGCCGGCAGAATTGTCGACACTGGCGGCAGGGAGCGCGGTACGCACGAAGGAATTGCCAACTATACAATCGGCCAGCGAAAACGATTGCCGGCCAGCGGCAGCGGCCCGCTTTTCGTCATCGCGCTGGAGCCCGCGACGAACACGGTCGTCGTCGGCTCGAATGAGGAGCTCTTCGTTTCGGGCTTCACGGCGGGCGCGCTCAACGGAATCGCGATAGAATCGCTCGAAAATCTGGCCGAGTGGCTTGCGGTTTCTGCTCGTATTCGCTATAATGGCGCAGCCTCACCCGCCCGCATTCGCGCTGGGGCGGAATCGGGTATGCTTGAATGTCGTTTTGAAACACCGCAGCGAGCCGTCACTCCCGGCCAGGCCGCCGTCTTTTATGATGGTAACATCGGCGACGTGGTAGTGGGCGGCGGAACGATAGAGAAAGCAATGATAAAGTGTTGAGCGCTCAGCACTAAATTAAACAGGGAGAATTCTCATGGACCATGACGATCAAGAGAAGAGCGTAATGCTCAGCGTACTGGCGGGCATTGGGATTGGCGTGTTGGTAGGGGCGGTGGCTGGGCTTCTGCTCGCGCCCAAGCCGGGCGTAGAAACGCGCGAATCGATCAGCCATACTTTGGGCGACCTCGGCAGCAAAATTAGCGATCTGAGTAGTCAGGTCGCTTCGCGGGTTAAATCCGCGGTCGAGACGGGCAAGCAGGCCGTGCAAGACAAGATAGAGAAGGCGGCTGACGACGCGGGCGACGCAACAGCATAGGGACGAGGGACTAGGGATCAGGGATTAGAAACGGCCCGCGGCGACGAGGCTTGCCTAGTCCCTAACCCCTTCCTCTGGAGGTTTTCGTGGATCTGGAGCCGTTGAGCGGCCCGGCGTATGAGATCAAGTTGGCGCCGACTGCGCCGAATGCGAGCTACGATATCCTCATAGCCCTCGTCGTTCTTAACATCCTTCTGCTCGGCGCGTTCGTGGTGTTTAACATCATCCAGAGTGGCCGCGCCGGCGGGCACCCCGCTTTTGCGCGGATACTCTGGCGCCGAATCATCGGTCTCGGCCTGCTCTGCGGTGTCGGCGCCTATTTTCTCTGGTCGGTCCGAAGCATCCTCACCCCATTTCTTATCGCATTTTTCCTCGCGTCGCTCCTTGACCCGGTTGTGACGAATATTCAGCGGCGAAGTAGATCGCGCGGACGGACAGTGGGAGCGATCTTTCTACTCGCCTTTCTCAGCATCGTCCTCTCGACCATCCTCGTGGTCCGCTTCGCGGTGCCGCAGATGCAGGACCTCGCGCGAAATATCCCCGAATACACCACGACCATCAAAGACCGCAGCGACGGGCTCTATAAACAGTACAAGCCGCAGTTGAGCGCGATAGGAATCAAAAAGAATCCGCTGAGCGACAGCACTGGTCCGGTAATGACCGGTGCGACGCGTATACTGGAGACCCTGAAGGCGCAGCTTCTCGGTGTTGTAGGGGAAGCGCTCTGGTTCATAATCATCCCTCTGTCGCTCTTCTTTTTCCTGATGGAATACCAAACGATTCGGACCAAGCTTATCTCGTTCGTGCCTGACAAATACCAGGCCAACGTGGACCGCATAAGCCAGGAAGTCATTGACATCTTCAGCCAGTATATTCGCGGACTTGCAAAGGTCTGCGTGATGTACGGCGTCACGGCGACACTGCTCTTCGCCATGTTCCGGCTGAACTATTTCGTATTTCTCGGCCTCGCCGCGGGAGTGCTCTATGCCGTCCCATATGTAGGTCCCGCCATTGCAATGGGTAGTGCGGGCATAGTCGCGTTCACCACCACGCAGTCCCTGGGATATGCCGTCGCGGTAGTCGCCTGTTTTGCGGTTATGCACGTAGTGTTCGACTATTTGGTGACGCCTCGAATCGTCGGCGGGTCTGTCGGCCTGCACCCGTTGGTGAACGTCTTTGCGCTGATGTGCGGCGCGACTCTTTTTGGAGTCTGGGGCATGCTGCTGGCAGTGCCTGTCGCCGCTTCAATACAGATGATTCTCTTCTACTTCTTCCCAAGATTGGCGGAGAAGCCGGTAGTGCATTCGCCGTATACGGACATGCGAGACGAGCCCCTGGCGAATTTGGAGGGGCGGGAATCGCCTCCCGCCACTATCGACGCGGGCATACCGTTCTAGATCAGAATGCGCCTGTGCAGCTGTGTCCCGCCTATCTTGAACATGCGTAATTGCCAGGTTTAGGACGTATTATTCCTGTTGCCGGTAAGAGTAAGACAGATGGCAGAAATACCTAAACAGCCCCAAACTCCATCCCCGATCGCCCCTGAATTGCTTGCCGGTCTCGCCTCCATGATCGGCGATTCTCCCATCGGCTACGCGCTTCTCGCGCAGCCCGCGCAGCGCTTTGCTTACTTCAATGAATCCCTCGCCCGCATCGTGGGCATCCCCGCCGCGGAAGCGATAGGGAAGACGCCGGAAGAGGTATTCGGCCCCCAATTGACAGGGCGGCTCACCCCGCCTGTATTAGCGGCGCTCGCCGGTCCGGGCGGGCGCGGTCAGGTGGAGATCGACGCGGAGCTGCCGGGTAGACCGGGCGAAATCCGGGTCTTCCGCCTGTACTGCCACAGGGTAATAAGTGAAAGCGACGCACACACAGGCACATGGTACGTGGTGCAGGAGGTGACCAATGAGCGGAGGCTGGAGGCGGAAACGCGCGACAACAGCGCCCATCTTCAGGCCGTTCTGGACGTGGTTCCCGCCGGCGTGCTGATCGCCGATGCAGGCGGTCAGCTCATCTATGCCAATCGTGAAGCGGAACGCTTGTGGGGTCACGCGCTGATACGCGCGGATGGCGTGGAGGAGTATGTTCGCTACGAACTCTATCATCCTGACGGTACGCGGGTGAAGCCGGAAGAGTCGACTCTGGCGCAAACTCTTGCCACACGGGCTCCCCTTCTCAAATCGCGCAGGCTGCTAAAGCGGCCGGATGAGTCGTGGGCGTCCGTTCTGTCGAACTCCGTTCCACTCCTTGACGATGGAGGCGATCTCACCGGCGCAGTCGTCGCCTTTTGGGACGTCACCGAGCTGGAGCAGCTTCAACGCCGCCAGGAGCGCCTTATGGAGATTGCGCAGGCGGTAAACGCGGATGCCGACCTGCGTGACGTGCTGCGAATGGTCCGGGATGCCGTCGTACAGACAGCAGGGTTCGACCGCGCGGGTCTCTGGCTCTACGATGAGGTTGCGGGAGGCATGAAAGGCACGTGGGGAACCAGTCGCGACGGCCAGGCGGTCGACGAATGGACAGAGTTTTTCACGATAACAGCGGGAGACGATCACCCACTTCGACAGATTCTGGCAGGCGATATCGGCTACTTTCTCGTGCATCAATACGAATTTGCGCTCCGCCCATCCGATCGCGTAGATATGCGAGGCGTCGGCTACCACGCGACGCTTGGGCTCGCATTGAAGGACACCGTTATTGGCCTGTTGTGCGTCGACAACCTTCTGACCAACCGCCCCATCAGCGAGGATGACCTGCGCGCGCTGCTTCCTTTCTGTGAGCAGGCTGCCATCGCAATCGAGAGCGCCCGCCTGCGCCAGGCCGAGCGGAGGCAGACTGCCTGGTGGAAAGAGGCCGTTCGCGTTACGAATCATAGGGTCAAGAATAACCTGCAGGTGATTCTGGCCATGGTCGAAACGGAGCTGCTGTCGGAAACGGTCCCGATCGACCGCCAGACCCTGGAGAGAATCAAGCGGCAGATTCGCGTGATTGGAGGTGTGCACGACTTCCTGGGAGACGCCGCGCCGGAGCTGGAAGCGCCTCTTCGCGGCATCGTTGAGAACATCATGCCGATGTTCGAGACAAGCTCCGAAATCCGATACGAATTGAGCTGCACGGAGATGGTGGTCACCACCAAGCAGGCAACCACCGTGGCGCTGATTCTTAACGAACTGATTGCCAACGCATCACATCGTATAGCATGTCACGCTTCGCGCGTTTCTCGCGTTTCTCGCGTTTCTGTATCGATCGCCTCCGCGAACGATCTGATTTGCCTGGAGGTTAGCGACGATGGACCGGGATTCCCGCCCGGCTTTCGCATGGACGCGGATACTCATCGCGGCCTGGGCCTCGTCGAGCGCCTCGCGCGTTGGGACCTGCGTGGCACCGTGGCGTTCAGCAACGCTCCGGCCGGCGGCGCGCGAATCACCATCGAATTCCCCTGTCGCGCCTGATTAGCGCAAACCGTCGAAATCCCGTTGTCGCCATGCCTCTCCTGCGCCCGGCATCCGCATCTGCTCAACAGGATGAACCCCTGCTGCGTCCGTCTGGTATCCGCGGATAGAGGATTCCACCGCTTCGCCGCGAATAGACGTGTAACAGCGACAAAGCCTCCGACAGTATCCAAAGGCGCCCCGCGCCCTTGCAGTTGGGCTGTGGGCGTATTACCTTTGACAGAAAGCTAAGACCATGCAACGGCTCTACTCCAACCTTTCGTCCAGCCTGCTCGCCTTGCTTGCCGTCACAGCGGCGGCATATTGCCAAACCCCCAAATCAGGTCCTCAGCCCGTGAGCTACTACCGGGAGATTCGGCCTATCCTACAGAAGCGATGCCAGGGATGCCATCAGCCCGTATCGCAGGGCGGAAAGCTCATCACCACTACTTACGAGGCATTCAAGGCGGGCGGGTCGGGGGGCGCCGCCTACAAGCCCGGCAAACCGGAAGACAGCGCCGTCATGCGCTATATAACGGGAAACCCGCCCGCGATGCCAAAGGGCCAGAAGCCATTGGAGCCAGCACAGGTGGAGACGATTCGCCGCTGGATCGCCGAGGGCGCGACGAACGACACGCCAATTATCAAAGATCCCATCGACGCCGGCCATCCGCCCGCCTATGCTTCCGCGCCCGTCATTATCGCGCTTGCTTATTCCCCCGATGGAAACACGCTCGCGGTCGCCGGATTCCGCGAGGTCCTGCTGCACAGAGCGGACGGTTCCGGCCTTGTCGCGAGACTCGTGGGGAAATCGAATAGGATCAACTCGATTGTGTACTCTCCGAACGGAAAGACACTGGCAGCAGTCGGCGGCTCCCCGGCTAAGTTTGGCGAGGTCCAGTTCTGGGATACAGGGGCCAACAAGCAGCAGAACGCAGTCGAGCTGACCTACGATGAGCTGTACGGAGCGTCATTTTCCGCGGACGGCCTAAAGCTGGCCTGCGGGAGCGCCGACAACTCGGTGCGAATTGTCTCCGTGCCGGACGGCAAGCTTCTCCTGAAGTTCGATAATCACAGCGACTGGACATTCGCCACCTGCTGGACCCTGACGACCGCTCCGAAACAGGAGGTCGCGAATAAGGGTAACGAGGCGAACACGCAGCCTACAAATCGGGTGGGCAAGTTCCTGGATGACGACCATATTCTCTCGACCGGACGCGACAAAGCGATCAAGCTGATTGTCGCCCGGACCGGATCGTTCGTGGACGACATCAACACCTTTACTTCGGCCTATCGCAGCATGGTCCGTCACCCGAAGCGGAACGAAGTGCTGGCAGCGGGAGACGACGGCATTCCGCGCCTCTATCAGATATTCCGCACCAAGCCGCGCACGATGAATCAGGAGGATCACAATCTCATCAGAGCTTACGAGCCGTTCGGGAGCGCCATCAACTGCCTGGCCTTCACGCAGGACGGCTCGCGGTTCGCCATCGGCGGCGAGAGCGGCGAGGTTCGCATCTACAACACGGAGGACGGCTCGCGGGTTGCGACCCTCAAGGACACCGGTCCCGTTACCTTCGCGCTGGCTTTCCGGCCCAACGGCCAGGAGATTGCTGCGGGAGGCATGGATGGCAGCGTGCGAATCTTCAATGCGGCCAACGGTTCATTGATTAAATCTTTCGTTCCAGTCCCGCTTGCCGGCAAGATGGCCGCTAGATAAGCAGACAAGTAATTAAGCGAGAAGGTTTGAGGGCACGTTTTATTCCGCGCGAATTCGGATGTTAGGAATATGGAAACGATTGTCAGCGATGCACTGGCAATGCCGGCCAATGCAATCGCCTATCATATAAGCCGCCGGCTCGCCGCCCTCTATCCGATGAAGGCGATCGTGGAGGGTGATCAGGACGGCTTCAACTTGGAAGAGTACGCCCGCCATGGACAGTGCCGGGCGGTCCTGTCGCCGGCCCTGCACAACCAGATCGCCACGTCGTGGAATGGCGAGGACTTCGGTCTGGCTCACGAGTCCACTAACGCTCTCTTCGACGTGGAATGGCAGGGACATGCGCTGCAAACTCTTCTGGTCACGTGGACGAAGGGCTATTGCCCGTCGCGGCGCTATTGGGTTCTGTCGGATTCGAAAGACGTAAGCGAGAGCTTCTTCAAGTCGGTGTGCGAATGGTGCTCCGAAGTTCGCGGCGAGGTGCTGGTCTTTGACGGCGGGCAGTGGTCGAAAAGGGAAGACCTCTTCCGCTCGATCAAGGTTGCCACGTTCGACAATCTGGTAATGCCGGGCTTCCTCAAGCAGGAGATACAGGACGACTTTGCCCAGTTCTTTGCCTCGCGCCAGGTCTATGAACGCTACCGAATCCCCTGGAAGCGGGGCGTTCTCTTCGTGGGCCCGCCCGGCAACGGCAAGACACACACCGTGAAGGCGCTGGTGAACTGGCTCAATCGTCCCTGCCTCTACGTCAAGAGCCTTAAGACACCCTTCCATACGGAGCACGATTCGATTCGCTCCGTGTTCGATCGGGCGCGCAAGACAACTCCCTGCATCCTCGTCCTCGAGGACCTGGATTCGCTGCTGAATAACCTCAACCGCTCATTCTTCCTCAACGAGCTGGATGGCTTCGCGGCGAATACGGGCGTGGTTGTGCTCGCCACGACGAATCACCCCGAAAGGCTCGACCCCGCGATTCTGGATCGGCCCAGCCGGTTCGACCGCAAATACTATTTCGATCTCCCTGAGACCTCGGAGCGGCTGTCCTATGTGCAGAAGTGGAATGACGGACTTGAGAAGGACTTGCGCCTCACGCAGGACGGCATAGGGCAGGTGGTCGATCTGACAGAGGGATTCTCGTACGCTTACCTCAAAGAGCTTTTCCTCTCGTCGATGATGCGCTGGGTCGCATCGCCCGCGGCGGACGCCATGGACACCATCATGTTCGCCCAGGCTTCACTGCTCCGCGAGCAGATGTCAAGCGTGATGGAAGCTCCGCCCGAGGACTGTGAATCCGAAGAGGGGGAGGATTGGTAGCCAACGAATCGAGGGCCGATAAAGGAGATGCGCCATGTGTGACACGACAGGAGTAACCAGGCGAGAGCTTCTCACGGGCGGTACGGCTGCGATAGGCCTAGCTGCGCTCGAAGAAGAGGCATTAGCTGCGCGTTCGCGCGCAGCGGGTGAGATCAATAAGGTTGACCCTATCGCGCCGGACGTCTACTTCCATGAAGGTGATCTGGCGGGCAAGGGTCACTGCAACAACGGCTGGATCATCTTTGAAGACTACGTGCTGGTTATCGACGCCAACTTCCCGTCGGGCGCGCAGGAGATAATCCCCAAGATTCGCGCCCTAACGCAGAAGCCTATCCGGTTCGCTTTCGATACCCATCACCACGGCGACCATGCGTACGGCAACCAGGCGTGGGTAGAGCAGGGAGCGGTGCCCGTTGCGCACACCGGCGTCATCGAGGAGATGAAAAGATACGAGACCGGTTACTACGGGGGCAAGCCGGGCCGCTGGGAGGAGACCGCCGCAGGTCGTCCCGACGTGAAGGCAAGCAGGCTGAAGCCGCCGTCCGTTCTCTTTCCGCGCGAACTTATCTTCGACGACGGCAAACACCGAGTCGAGCTGCACCACTTCGGGGTCGCCCATACTCATGGCGATGCATTCGCCTGGCTGCCGAACGAGAAGATTCTATTCACCGGCGACGCCTGCGTGAACGGCCCCTACA
The DNA here is from genome assembly GCA_038229495.1 of Chthonomonadales bacterium. Lineage (GTDB taxonomy): Bacteria > Armatimonadota > Chthonomonadetes > Chthonomonadales > CAJBBX01 > JBBROJ01. The sequence goes on along the minus strand of JBBROJ010000063.1, from coordinate 17,725 downwards.
ACTTCGTGGGCGACGGCAGTGTGGAGAAGTGGGTGGGGACCCTCGACGCGGCAAAGCGTTTGGGCGCGAGCCACATCTGCCCGGGGCACGGCGTTCGAGGCGACGGGGGCGTTTTGGACGATCAGCAGCGTTATTTCACCTCACTGCGCGATGCCGTAGGCAAGCTGGTTACTGCGAAAAAGCGGCCCGAGCAGGTGCGGGACTCGGTGGACCAGATTCGCGCCGAGCTCTCAATGGATCAACGAATTGCGCGCTACATCGGCAAGGATTTCTTCGCGGCGCAGGCCGAAAAGGTCTTTACCGAGATGACCGGCATGAAATTTCCCGGCGCGCAGAATCAGGTCGAGATTGCCCGGCTTCAGCATGCGCACCACCATGGCAAGGCGCTGGCATAGGGCGTCCTGGCAACGGTAGCTGCAAGAAGTTTGGCGGCGCAACGCTTCGTTGGAGCGGCGCAACACGGAGGTTGATCCACACACGGTATTTATGAATCGTGCGGGTTAGACAGCCGCGTAAAGCCGCAGACCCAATTGCTCTTTCCGTCCGGTGGAAAAAGTGTTACAATAGCATTGTTCGCATCATCTAACAATTTGCGCTTGATAAGGCGCAGCCTGTCCAGCCGGCTGGCCGTAATCCGGATTCAGAATAAACGTTCCGTATCGATGAGGATAGCCTTCAAAATGCGTATTCACAATCCTGTCAGAAAATCTTTCGCAGCAGTCTCGCTTCTCGTTGCGGCCTTGTCGCCGGCCCATGCGGCTTCGAAAGCGGTCGCGGGAAGGTTCTTGGAGCTTCGGGTCGCGCCGGCCGCGATTATACTCGATAACGCCCGCGATGCCCGAAAGATAATCGTTTCCGGCCGTACGCCCGACGGATTCTGGGTGGACCTGACCGACCGGGCCGCTTACACGCCCGCCGCAGCGTTGGTGAGCCGCGACAAGGACGGTTACTTACATCCTCTAAAGCCGGGAAAGACATCTCTGACCGTTACCGTTGCAGGCAGGACGGTTTCCGTTCCGGTCACCGTGAAGAGCGCCGCGAATCCGCCCGTATCCTTCGTGCGCGACGTCATGCCCGTGCTCGCGAAGACCAGCTGCAACGCGGGTTTATGCCACGGAGCGGCAAAGGGTAAGAATGGATTCAAGCTCAGCCTGCGCGGCTACGATCCCGACTACGACTACCATGCGCTCATCGACGACGTTTCCGGACGGCGATTCAACCGCGCACAGCCAAGAGAGAGCCTGATGCTTCTGAAGCCCACGCAGGGCGCGGCGCACCAGGGCGGGCTGGTCTTTGAGGAAAACTCCCGCTATTATGCGCTTCTGTACCGCTGGATCGCAGAGGGAGTAAAATCCGATTCAGGAACAATGCAGCGCGCGAACCGTATCGAGGTGTTCCCCGACGCGCCCAAGCTCTCGCTTCCGGGCCAGACTCAGAACCTCGTTGTCATCGCCCACTTCCCGGACCGCTCCAACCGGGACGTGACTCGCGAGGCCGTCTTCACGAGCACGATGCCGGAGACCGCCACCGTGACACCCGATGGGAAGGTCACGGGAGTACGGCGGGGCGAGGCATCGGTCCTCGTGCGCTACGAAGGGAACTATGCGGCCGACGGCATTACTGTCATTGGCGACCGCACGGGTTATAAGTGGGCGCCCCAGCCGCAGCTCAGCTACATCGACAAATTTGTCGACGCGAAGCTCCAGCGAATCAAGGCTATCCCAAGCGGCCTCTGCACCGATTCCGAGTTCATCCGCCGCGTAAATCTGGACATCGTGGGCATTCCGCCGACTCCGGAAGCGGTTCGCGCCTTCCTGACGGATCGGGCACCCACCCAGGCAAAGCGCGCGAAGCTCATCGACAGGCTTCTGGAGAGCTCCGACTACGTGGAGAACTGGACCAACAAATGGTCCGACCTGCTCTCCGTGAATCGCAAGTTTCTGGGGGAAAGAGGCACATGGAAGTTCCGTAACTGGATTCGGGAGCAGGTCGCCGACAACCGCCCCTACAATGAGTTCGTCGCGGAGATACTGACAGCTTCCGGCTCCAGCTATGAGCATCCAGCGGCGGCCTACTGGCGCGTTGCGCGGGATACCGGCACGGCTACCGAGAACGTGACGCAGCTCTTCCTGGGCATTCGATTCTCCTGTAACAAGTGCCACGACCATCCGTTTGAGCGCTGGACGCAGAGCCAGTATTATGAGTTCGCCGCCAATTTTGCCCGAATCGGCTACAAGCCCGGCATGGCGGAGGGCGACGAAGCGGTCTACGAGCGTCCCGCGGGCGAGGTCACGCATTTGCGCACCGGCAAGGTAATGACCGCCGGGTTCCCCTACGACTTCAATAGCCGGCGAACCAAGGGCGACACCCGCCGTGAGGCGCTCGCCGGCTGGCTCACGTCCGCAAGCAACCCGTATTTTGCGAAGTCCTTTGCGAACCGCATATGGAGCTATTTCCTGGGCAGGGGAATTATCGATCCGGTGGACGATATCCGCAGCAGCAACCCCGCGGTCAATCCCGAGCTTCTGGACACTCTCACGAGCGATTTCATAAAACATGACTTCGATACCAGGTATCTGATTCGCACAATCTGCGGATCGCGCACTTACCAGGCGTCCATCAAGACCAATGTCTGGAACGTGGACGACAAAACGAACTTCTCTCACGCGCAGCCGCGCCGCCTTACCGCCGAGCAGCTTGTCGATTCACTCAGCCGCGCCACTGGGAGCGTACCGCGCTATCCCGGCGTTCCGATAGGCTATCGCGCCGTTCAGCTACCCGATTCCACCGTCGCGGCCGGCGGGTTTCTGGACCTCTTTGGGCGGCCGCCCCGCGAATCGCCCTGCGAATGCGAGCGGAGCAGCACCGTCAGTCTTGGCCAGGCCCTGAACCTTATCAACGGCCCGACCATCGCCAACTCTATTGTGGACACGACCGGACGCATCCACAAGATGATGAAACTCAATCCGGATGGAAAAACGATAGTGGAGGAGCTGTTTCTCTCTACGCTTTGCCGCCTGCCCACCGGGCTTGAGCTGACACAAACACTCCCCTTATTCCAGCCGTCGCCAAAGTCCGTCCGCGACATTCAGAACGAAGCCGGAGACCGTGACGAGTATCCGGCTGCCGGCGAGATTGCAATAACGCTGAAGACTCAGGCGGCGCAGGACCTGCTTTGGGCGCTCATCAACAGCCCGGCGTTCCTATTCAACCGATAGCGGCTAAGCTGCACCCGATGCGACTGACAATGGACTTTAGAATCGACAAAACTGCGTTCTCGATCGCGGACCTTCAAGACGCAGACGACGAGAAGGACTATTGGTTGGCAAGATCGCCCCATGAACGACTGCGTGCCATGGAGCAGATCAGGCAGATTCTGTATGGCTACAACCCGGCTACCACGCGACTTCAGAGAGTTCTTAGCATTATTGAACGCGAATGAGGTGCAGTATCTCCTGATTGGAGGATACGCGGTCGGTTACTATGGGTAAGTTCGAGCAACTGTTGACATCAATGTCTGGATTGCCCTACAAGCTGATAACACCGAAAGAACAGTTGCAGCCCTGCGCGAATTCGGTTTTGATGTACCAGAACTCTCCGCCGAGTTACTGATCCCGCCAAATAAGATTGCAAGAATGGGTATTCCACCCCTTCGAATCGAGGTTCTGAACGCGATATCCGGAGTCTCTTTTGATGAGTGTTACGCAGAACGGACAATCGATAAGATTGATGGAGTCGAATTACCGATAATCAACCTTCACCACCTCCGCATCAACAAAACGGCTAGCGGAAGGACGAAGGACAGAGTCGATCTGGAGCATTTGCCCGATTGATTGTTGCAAATCGAGAAAAACTTTGGGTTCGGCGCAGCCCTGTCAATGCAGAGCGGATTGTCCGCTCGATGAAAAGGTTCGGTTACGATTTGCACAGTCTTTCGGTTGGCCATCATGATTGCACACTCTAAAGCCACAATAGAAGACCTCTACAAAATTGACGGCAAAGCCGAGCTTGTCGAAGGAACGATCGTTCGCGAGCCGCCCACTGGCGACGGACCCGGCACTGCGGCAGGGAATATTTTCCTGAGCCTGGCGATTCATGCTCGCAATACTGGCAATGGGCGAGCCTATGCGGATAACGTTGGGTTTCGTGTAGATTTACCGAACCGAGACGCATTCAGTCCCGACGCAGCTTACTATTTCGGCCCACGCGCCGGCATGAAGTTTCTCGAGGGCGCGCCCGCCTTCGCGGCGGAGGTAAGAAGCGAAGGCGATTATGGCGCAACTGCAGAAGCCGCTATGGCGGCCAAGCGAGCAGACTACTTCGCCGCTGGAACGCAAGTCGTATGGGACGTCGATCTCCTCAGTCCTGCGCCCGTTCGTAAATACACGGCTGAATCACCGGACAGGCCGCGAGAGTATCGGCGCGGCGAGACAGCGGCCGCGGAGCCTGCGCTTTCGGATTGGCGATTTGAAGTGAACGATCTTTTTATCTGATTCGTCTGGTGGGCTGATTTCAACGCTGATTTTAACGAGGTGAAGCGATGAGCGATCAAACAGTCAGGGAAACCGGATTCAAAACGGACGCGGACTATGAGAACGAGATCGCGCGTCTGTTCGCTGAAATTGACCGCATGGACGAGCGTATCCTGAGAAGCCAGGATGAGACCCGAAGATCACGCGAGCGTACCCTGCGCATGCTGGGCGAGTTGCAGGGAAAGTAGCCATGTGGGACAAGCTTCTCCGGTTTGCGCAGGACATTTTCCGATTAAAGCAATAGACAGAACGAAATTCGACCGACATTGAGTCGATCCAAAAACAGGATGAGGAGTTGACCGCGACTGTTAGGCGAATAGATTCTGATCTCAAGCTGATGCGTGAAACGGAATCGCTGGAACGCAAAAACCTTTTATTGAGTTTGGAAAACGCGTTGCTTAGAATGGAGCGCCGCCTGCCGCCGGGCGCCCCGGGTGGAAACGACGGCAATCTCTTGGAATAATCACCCCTCCGAAGGAGGCTGTTATGTTATCGATTCCCGGCAATAGAGTGAGAGACTGCGACGGAGTAACCCGCCGCGAGCTGATGCGGGTGGGTGGCGCTGGACTGCTTGGCCTCAGCCTGCCCGAGTTCCTGGCGCTTAAGGCACAGGCCGACGCCAGACCTAAGGACGCAAAAAAGGCCGCCGGCGCGGCCGGATTCGGCAGCGCCAAGTCGGTCATTTTGATCTTTTTGCAGGGCGGCCCCAGCCACATCGACATATGGGACCCGAAGCCGGACGCGCCTGCCAACGTGCGCGGCGACTTCAAGCCTATTAAGACGAAGATCGACACGCAGGTATCCGAGGTGATGCCCCTCCTGGCGCAGCAGTTGGACAAGGCGACGCTCATCCGGTCGGTCAGCTATACGCCCAACGGCCTCTTCAACCATACCGCCGCCATCTACCAGATGGTGACCGGCGAGCAGGCCGACAAAGTCTCGCCCTCCGGCCAGCTCGAGCCGCCGGCGCCCAGCGATTTCCCGCACATGGGATCGCAGATTGCGCGCATCAGACCGCCGGACGTGCCGATGCTGCCGTTCGTGATGCTTCCCCGCAACCTCCAGGAGTCGAACGTAATCGGAAAGGGTGGCACCGCAGGATTCCTGGGCAAGGCGTTCGATCCCTACTATGCTTTCCCTCCCGGAGCGGACACGGACCAGACGAAGATGGATCACCTGAATCTCGACGAGTTCACGCTCCGCGCCGAGATATCAAAGTCCCGCTTGCAGCGCCGCTCGGACCTGAGGAAGACGCTCGACGCGGGAATGCCGGAGCTTGAAGCCGCCGTGAGGCCCTACGCCCTCGACGAATACTACGGCAAAGCATTCGACCTCATTCTGTCAGGCAAGGCCCGCGAAGCGTTCGATCTCACCAAGGAGCCCGGCAAGGTGCGTGACCGTTATGGCCGCCACACCTTCGGCCAGTCGGTCCTCATCGCGCGCCGGCTGATTCAAGCGGGGACGCGATTCGTGCAGGTCAACTGGCCTTCTGTGGCAAATGGCGATCCCACGCAGACCGCCTGGGATACGCACGCGGCCAACTTCGGCCCGCTCAAGAATCTCCACTGCCCGAAGCTGGACAGCGCCCTCTCCGCTCTTCTGGAAGACCTGCATCAGCGCGGAATGTTGAATGACACGCTGGTCCTCGCCATCGGCGAGTTTGGGCGGTCGCCGCGCCTGGGCGTGAGCACCTCCGGAAACGGCAATGCGCCGGATGGCCGCGACCACTGGCCCTACTGCTACACAGCAGTGATGGCGGGCGCGGGAATCAAGCGCGGCGTGGTGTATGGTAAATCCGACGCCACGGCCTCGTCACCCATCGAGAATCCGGTGCACCCGACGGAGCTGCTTGCAACCATCTACCACTCGCTCGGCATCCCGCCAGACACGATCACGTATAACCACTTGAACCAGCCGCGCGAGCTGACCAAGTCGAAACCGGTCATGGGACTGTTCGGGTAGTCGCTCACCCAGGCTGCAATTTGGCCGGCAAGAGAATTCTTGCCGGCCAATCTCTTTACTGCCTTGTCATCCAGGCATCCTCACAAACATGCCTGAAACACCAAGAATTCGCCGCTACTTCCCGCTGCTGCTGCCCGGCGCGCCGCCAAACGGATTTCCGTGTCCGGCTCCTCCAAATGGGTTCCCCTGTCCTGGAGCGCCACCCTTTTTCGCTGCGTCCTTCATCAGGTCGGCCATGCCGCCAAACATCGCGGTCATCATCTTCATCCCGACCGCCTGCTTGGCCTCCTCAGCCGTCTTATACTTGCCGGCCTCAATCTCCGCCGCGCTTTCGTTCGCCGCTTTCGTCATGCCCGTAAACATGGGCGCGATCTTGGCGATGTCCTCGGCTTTGGCCTGCGGACCCATGGCCGATGCAAAATCGACTTTCCACTGCCCGTTGACTTTCTTCAGCTTGATAGGGTCTTTGCTCTTTGAGTCCTTCATCGTCGCGGTTGCCGTATCGCCGGTTTCGGTGATGTGAGCGTTTTCGACATCCCTTGCAAGCTCAAAGCCCTTGCCGCTGTCATTCCCAATGCTCTTGCCCGCTTCTCCGAACTTCGTAACGGATACTTCGCTTAGATGCTTCATCGCGGCGATGGTAGGCACGAATGCCTCCAGCAGCTTGTCGGACTTTTCATCTGAAATTGTTAGCGCCTTGACCCCGTTGACGTCCCCTGCCTCCAGCGCTTTGCCGAAGGCGATCAGCGTGGCTTTCGGAGTGGACGTGTCGGGCGTGGGGGATGAGGCCCGGTCGATGGCGGGTTTGCCCGGAATGGCGATGGGCGAGACGGGCGTCCCGGTTTCCGTTACGCTGGTGCTCTTGCCCTGGCATCCGGCCAGTGCAAAAGCGGCGGACGCAGTTACAACGTATAGCGCATGCCTGTTCATGTTCATCTCATATAAGCCTTTCGCATCAAAGCGCAGCAACGTGAATCGCTACGGCGCGGACCGGAATTTGTACATGCCGGAGCCGACTTCGAAGACGGCCCGAGCTCCCTCCATCTTGACGAACTTGACGCCTCTCGCGGCTGAGGCGGCCGACCCATTCTCGGTGACCGATTCAGCGTTTCGGGCGAGAACATAGACGAGTGCGGTGGTATTCGCAGGAATCGCTACATCCAATTGGAAGCCGGCGGAGGACTTGGTCCACTCGGTTGCGATGCGACCTCGAATCGAATCGTAATGAGCCTTGATATGATCGATTCCGCCGCCTGGCAACGGTCTTATCGTCAAACGGTCAAATGCCGGACCGTCCGAATCGATCCCCGCCGCCGTCGAGAACATCCACTGCCCGCACGCTCCATACGAGTAGTGGTTGAACGAGTTCATGCCGGGGTCCTGAAAGCCCTTCTGCTGCGTCCAGCCGTCCCAGCGCTCCCAGATAGTCGTCGCGCCCTGTGTAATGGAATAGAGCCAGCCTGGATAAGTTGTATTGGTCATTAGCGTCCAGGCGAGGTCCGGTTGGCCTGCCTTCGTGAGCACCGGAAGCAGGAGGTTAACGCCCAGGAAGCCTGTGGAGATGTGGTTGCTGCGCTCCTTGAAAAGCTCCAGCAGCCGGTTGACGGCGAGCGGGCGCTTATCTTGCGGCAGAAGGTCGAAGCCGAGCGCCATTAGATACGTGGTCTGCGTGTCTCCTTTAATCCGTCCGTCCATCGATACGAATGCGCGGTTGTAGGCCGCGCGAATGTCCTCGTATAGCGCATGGTATTTTGCCGAATCATCCGGTTTTCCAATAATGTCCGCCATCTCCCGCATGAGGCGTGTGACGTAGGCGAAGTAGGCGGTAGCGATAACGTCCTTAGGCATCTCAGCGCCCAGATTGAGCCAATCGCCGAACCCCTCCGCCGGACGAACAAGGTTATTGCTGCGGGTCTTCAGGTAGTCGATCCAGCGCGCCATATCGGTCCAGTGGCTCTCGATGATTCGCTTGTCGCCATACATGCGGTACAGAGTCCAGGGACAGATGATTCCGGCGTCGCCCCACGCTGGAGAAACCCCTCCGCCCTTCGGCGAGACGTTCGGATAGCCGCCCGCCGGGTCCTGCGAATCGTTGAATGTGTTCATCCAGGCGGTAAAAAAGGGCGCGATATCCATGTTGTACGAGCCGGTCCCGATGAACACTTGCGCGTCGCCGGACCAGCCCATCCGCTCGTCGCGCTGCGGGCAGTCGGTGGGCACTTCCAGATAGTTGGAGCGCTGCCCCCATACGATATTCTTGTAGAGACGGTTCAGCAGCGCGCTGGAGGAGGTCCAGTCGCTGGTGAGCGGCGCATCGGAGTGCAGGACCACGCCGGTAATCGTATCCATTCCTGGCTTTCTGTCGACGCCGGTCAGCTCCACGTACTGGAACCCGTGGAAGGTGAATCGCGGCTCCCAGTTTTCCGTTCCGCCGCCCTTGCAGACATAGGTATCGGTACACTTCGCGGCGCGCAGATTGGTCGTGTAGATAGTTCCGTCCGGGTTCAGCATCTCCGCGAACCGCAGCGTGATCTTCTGGCCCGGCTTGCCGCTCACCTTGAGCCGCGTCCAACCCGAGAAGTTCTGGCCGAGGTTATAAACGTATACGCCCGGCTTTGGCTCGGTCAGCTTGATCGGCTTTATCTCCTCGATCCTGCGGACGGGCGAGCCGGGGTGCGCCTGTAAAATCGCGTCGGTTATCTCCGGCACCTTGATATCCGACCCATAGGTCGCCTTGACGATCCGCAGTGGACCGCCCGATTCTATGCGCAGCGTCTCGTTCTCGATGGCCGTCTTCGTGCGCGTCCTGCCGCCCATGACGTAGGTCACGCTGAGCGACTTAACAAAGTTTAGAGCGGGGTCGCCAAACAGAGCGTTACTCGCGGGAATCGCGAGCGCATTGTTTTTGACAGCCGCCCTCACCTTCTCCGTCACGTCCGCCAGACCGCTCGCCGAGGCCCCCCCGAATCCGATTCGGACCGGTTTCCATGCCGAATCGTCGAAATCGACCGTGTTCCAGCCGGCAATCTCCCGCCGCGCGTCGTAGCTCTCGCCGTTGTAGATATCGTCGTTCCGAATGGGACCGTCGTAGGAGCACTTCCAGCTTCCTTCGGTGGCAATAATGTCGTTCGACCCATCTCCGTATTCCAGATGAAGCTGGGCGAGCAGCGCCAGCCTGCCGCGTCCATTGTGGTGCAAGCCGTACCATCCATCGCCGAGCATGGCCGCGAGTACGTGCTTATCCGTACCGTTCAGAAGTTTGGTGACATCGTAGGTCTGATAGTAGATGCGCTTGTGGAACTCAGTCCAGCCAGGCGTGAGACAGTCGCGGCCTACGCGCTTTCCGTCGGCATACAACTCGTACAATCCCGCCGCGGTGATGTGGATGATGGCTCGCTTTAGGGGACCGCGCGTCCCGAAGCTCTTTCGAAGAAGCGGGCTGGGCAGATAATTGGCGTTGTCCACGCGGTCGCGCGGGATGTCGCAGCCTATCCACCGCGCCGTCCAATCGCCGCGATTCAGCAGCCCCATGGTCCACCGCGCGGGCCTGCTCCACGCCGAAGGCTTCCCATCGGCGTCCCATACGCGGACGCTCCACCAGCACTCCTGGTTCGACCGAAGCGGCTTACCGGCGTATTCGATTTGAATCGATTCACTGCTAGCCACTTTACCCGAATCCCACAGGTCCCCCGCCTGTCTATTAAGCCGGTCCGGGCTGGAAGCGACGAGAATATGATAGGCGCTCTGCTTCTGCGCCCGCTCGTTGGAGGTAAGAATCCAGCTCAATCGGGGCTTTGGCGTGTCAATTCCGCGAGGATCGGCCCGATACTCGCATCGAAGGGACGCGGGGCTGATGGCGGCAAACGCAGTAATTTGTGTCAGCGCGCACAGGAGCGCGGCGGCAAGCAGCATTGCTCGTTGAATCATATGTTTAACTGTCCTTCAGTTGAAGTGAGCTTTGAGAATAAGATTTTTGTAGCTAGCCAACTATTCTTGCTCGATCCGCGAATTCCTGCGTTCGCTGTTTGACCGTGAAGTGAGGGTATGGTATACTCGTGCGTCTCGACAGGGCAGGCGGAAGAGGGATGAATCATCATGCCGAACTCTACGGTTTATATGTCACTAATGTCACACCTATCTTCGGAGCAAATTGAGGAAAGGCTGGAGGAGATTCTGCCTCTCGTCGGTAAGCCGGCCCGCTACACGGGCGGCGAACTCAACTGCGTCTACAAGGACCACAGCGAGATTGAGGCTTGCGGCGGCGTCAAATGCGCGGTCGCGTTCCCCGATTCTTATGAGATCGGGATGAGCAACCTCGCCCTATCCATCGTCTACCACGTTTTCAATAGCCGAGAGGACTGCGTGGCGGAACGGACCTACGCGCCCTGGCCCGACATGGAGAAGGCGATGCGCGACCATGACGTGCCGCTCTATACGCTGGAAACCAAGCGGCCCGTCCTGGACTACGACTTTTTCGCTCTGGGCCTCTCCTATGAGCTGAGCTACAGCAACGTCCTTAACATGCTGGACCTCGCCGGAATGCCGATTCGCTCGCAGGACAGAGACGAATCTCCCCCAGGATTTGGGGCCGGGGGGCAGGCTCCCCCAGGTTTTGGGGCCGGGGGGGCTTCTCATCCCTCATCCCTCATCCCTCATCCCTTCCCTCTCGTCATTGCGGGCGGGCATGCCACGTTCAACCCGGAGCCGGTCGCGCCGTTCATCGATATTTTCGTCATCGGCGAGTGCGAGGAGGTGCTGCTGGAGATAATCGAGGCGTACAAAGCGTACCGCAGCCTACCGCGCGAGCTGCTGCTGCTCAAGCTCGCCAACATCGTGGGCGTTTACGTTCCGCGCTTCTACGAATCCTATTACGAAGACCACTCCGACCCGCTCTACACCTGCCCGGACGAAAGATTCGCGAATGCGGACCGCCGCATGTTCAAAGCGGTGCGCCCCAAGCCCGAGTATGAAGGCCGCGTACCGGAACGAATCGAGCGCCGGCTTATCTGGGATATGGACAACGTGCCCTATCCGACCGCGCCAATCATCCCCTTCGTCGAGGTGGTCCACGACCGAATCTCGCTTGAGGTGATGCGCGGCTGCACGCGCGGCTGCCGGTTCTGCCAGGCGGGCATGATCACCCGGCCCGTGCGCGAGAAGTCGCCGGAGCGGCTCTACGAGCTTGCCGCGGAGTTGATCGCCAACACAGGGCATGAGGACGTGTCGCTGGTTTCGCTTTCGACCGCCGACTACAGCCGCGTAGGCGACGTGGTGACGGAGATGATCGACCGTTACGGCGACAAGAAGGTGGGCGTTTCGCTGCCGTCGCTGCGGGCGGACGTGAACTGCGTCAAGATGATGCAGGAGATTCAAAAGGTCCGCAAGACGGGCCTCACCTTCGCGCCGGAGGCCGGCACGCAGCGGATGCGCGACGTAACCAACAAGGGAGTGACCGAGGCCGACCTGTTCGCGGCGGCGGAGGCTGCGTTCGCGAACGGCTGGCAGCGAATCAAGCTCTACTTCATGATCTCCCTGCCCACCGAAACGGACGAGGATGTAATCGGAATCGCGGACCTCGCAACGCGCGTGGCAAAGCTGGCCCGCCGCATGAAAGTGCGCAACCCGACCGTCACGATTGGCGTCTCCACCTTTGTGCCCAAGCCGGACACGCCCTGGCAGTGGCACCGCCAGGACACGCTTGCGGAGATCGAGCGCAAGCAGCGGCTTCTCCGAAACAATATTGGCGACAAGGGGGTGCAGTTCCGCTACCACGACGCCCGCGGCACCCACTTGGAGGCGGTCATGTCTTTGGGCGACCGTCGGGTCGCGGACGCCATCGAGGCCGCCTGGAAGCTCGGCTGCAAGTTCGATTCGTGGGACGAGTATTTCAAATACGACATGTGGATGGAGGCGTTCGAATCGGTAAATCTCGACCCCTATTTTATCGCGAACCGCCAGAAGGCGTACGACGAGCCTCTGCCGTGGGACCATATCGACTGCGGCGTGGCGAAGAGCTACTTAAAAAAAGAGGATCGACTGTCGCGCGAGGCAAAATTCACGCCGGACTGCCATACCGCGCCTTGCACCATGTGCCAGGCGTGCGACCGTGTGGTAATCGAGGGAATCGGCAAGAAGCTGGCCGACAGGGGCGCGAATCTGCTGCCACTCGTAAGCGTGTGAGGACGTGGAAGACGGAAGCCGGAAGTCGGAAGACGGAAGAGCGGCCTTTGACTTCATTCTGAATTCCGTCTTCCGGCTTCCGGCTTTCGCAATTAAAAAGGAGCCCATGATGTCGAACTATGGAAATGTGCCGGATGAGGACGTACAGGCGGTAACCGCCGCGACCCAGGCGGCGGCCAGGGTAGCGGCGCGATTGCCCACAACCGCGCCGGGCATGTGGCGAGAAGTGGCTTTTGAGCTGGTTCTCGATGGAATTCTGCGTGATTGGGTCGATAACGGGACGAATGAGTTGGGCGAGGAGGACGAGGCGGATCTGGCGAATCTACTTCGCCTCGCCGCCGACCTAGCGCTGCAACAGTCCGGCGCGGGCCAGGACGTTGCGTTCCGCACCATTGGGCGCAACGTTATGCAGGATTGGGCAGACAACTGGAACGCCGATGAGGATGATGACGAGTAACTGGGAGGCCACGCGTATCCACGGCTTCGCTGTGTTCTACTTTGTAGACTGCTGAAGGGAGACACCATGTGTGAACGAATTTCGCGTCGGACGTTCAACGCCACGTTGCTCGGCGGCGCGCTTGCCGCGGGTACGGTCGTCAACGCCTCCGCGCAGGACGAGCAGCGGGACTACCCTGCTCCCACGTTCAAGCCGGCGCTCCGCAAGCCGAAGCTGGGCGGCACGTTCGTGCAGGACTTCGTCATCTTCGGTCACTACGATCTCGATATGGTGAAGAATCTGCTGGAGAAGGATCCGGCGGCGCTTAACTCGACGGTCGATTGGGGCGGCGGAGATTGGGAATCTGCGCTCGGCGGCGCGTCGCACATGGGCCGCCGCGATATTGCGGAGTTCCTCATCGGCAGGGGCGCTCGCATCGACATCTTCGCCGCCGCGATGCTCGGGCATCTGGACGTCGTCAAATTGCTGTTGGCGGCCCACCCGTCTCTCGTCGATGCGAAAGGACCGCACGGTATTCCCCTGGCCGCCCATGCAAAGGCGGGCAAGAAAGAGGCCGAGGAGGTCTTGAAATATCTTGAATCGCTGAAGCGTCCGAATTCATAGTGGCTGTAGCCCTCTCGTCGTGGCCCACAGTATGCCGGGCCGCTATCGACGCGGATGGCAATTGCAGGTAAGCTTTAGACCATCAATCCTGCCCATTCTGGTGAAAGAGCCATCCTGCAATGCTGGACATTCGACTTATTCGCGAAAAGCCGGACGAGGTTAAAGAGGGGCTGGCCAAAACGGGCGAGGACCCGTGCAAGGTGGACCAGGCGCTCGCGCTCGATGATCGCCGCCGCCGCCTTGAATCCGAGGTTAGCGATCTTCGTAATCTGCGCAACGTTGGCTCCAAAGAGATCGGCAGGCTGAAGGATGAAGCCGAACGGGAAGCGCGAAAAGTAGAAATGCGCCAGATCGGCGACCGTATTACGGAAGTCGAGATGCAGCTTACTGGCGTAAACGAAGAGCAGAACGCGCTTCTCCTGGCCATCCCAAACATCCCGGACCCCCGCATGCCGATCGGCAAGGATGATCGCGATAATGTCGTGGTCCGCTACGAAGGTGAATCGTTCCGGCGCAAATTCGACTTTCCCCCTAAACCGCACTGGGAGCTCGGCGCGGAGCTTGGCATTCTGGACATCGAGCGCGGCGTCAAAATTAGCGGTTCGCGGTTCTACATACTAAAAGGGGCGGGCGCGGCGATGCAGCGCGCGCTAATCTCCTGGTTTCTGGACCTGCACGTGCGGAAGCACGGCTACACGGAGATCTATCCGCCCTTCGTCGTAAAAGAGGAGTGCCTCTACGGCACCGCGCAGCTTCCCAAGTTCCGCGACAACCAGTACCACGACGTGGAGGACGACCTCTGGCTCGTACCGACCGCCGAAGTTCCCGTCACCAATATGCACCGCGACGAGATTCTGGACGGCGCGCTTCTGCCGTTGAACTACGTGGCATACACACCCTGCTTCCGCAGGGAGAAAATGTCCGCGGGACGGGATGTGCGCGGAATCAAGCGCGGCCATCAGTTCGACAAAGTGGAAATGGTGAAGCTCTGCCTGCCGGAGCAGTCGGATGCGGAGCTGATGTCGCTGCTGGACAACGCGGAGGATGTCTGCCGGTTGCTTCAAATTCCGTACCGAATCGTGGAGGTTTGCACCGGCGACAAGGGCTTTGCCAACGTGCGCCAGTTCGATGTCGAGATACTCGCTCCCGGTTGTGGCGTGGCGGACGATTCAGGGGGCACGGACGAGTGGCTGGAGGTGTCGTCATGCTCGAGCTTTACCGACTTTCAGGCTCGGCGCGCCGGCATCCGCTTCCGACGGGAGAAGGGCTCGAAGCCGGAGTTCGTGCACACCTTGAACGGCTCCGGCCTGGCATTGCCGCGCGTGATGATTTCCGTGCTGGAGAACTACCAGAATGCGGACGGCAGCGTGACGATTCCGGAGGTGATTCGGTCTTACATGGGCGGATTGGAACGAATCGAGAAGTCTGCGTGAAGATCGAGGACACGTGGCATGATATGGCGAAAATAGGACGGCGGTCCTGCGATAATCCTGATATTAGGCGCATGTAGGTGTTGGGTATTCTGGTGTTGGGTGATCGGGTGTTTGGCGCTCCGAAGGAGATAACCATTGTGTTCTATATGATCAACACTATCTATATGTCTATTGCCGGGTTTCCGCTCTGGGCATGGATCGGGGCCGCCATCGTCCTGGCCCACTTCGGCCTTCTGGTGCTTACCGTCGTCTGGGACATGGTGCGCGCAAGACCCCTCAAGACCGTCCACTACGGCGATCTCGCCATTGAGCTGTGGGTTAAGCAGCGCAAAATGCCCGCGCCCGGTGAGGCGATCATCGTGCCGGTGGCGCCGGACCTGAAGATGGTGAACGGGATTGCGAAGTGGGTGCGCGACGTGACGGCGGACGACATTCAGCGCCAGGCTGAAGCGGTCGCCCCGCTGCCGCCTGGTGAGGTGTTTATCGGGCGGGGAGGCAAGTTTCGCTTTGGACACACTGCCCTGACCGTCGTGATGGATGATAAGAAGCTGCCAAGATCCGAGTGGATAACCGACGGGGTCGCGCGCGCCATCACTGAGTCGCGCGCCCTGGGCGCCGGAACTATCATTCTTCCGGACTTTACGGAGGACCTGCTGAGGCAGCCGGAAACCATTAGCGATCAACTGCGCCGGGACTCCTGCCGGCCCATCGCGCGCGCCATGCTGGCGGGTGTCATCCAGGCCGGGGACACGATGGAGACGATTCGAATCTGGGTATGGCGCAAGGGCAACGAGGACATCTACGCTGAAGAGATGGCCCATTTGGAAGGGGCTGAGATTCATAGCAGCCACGCCCACGTAACGGCATAGTCCGGCAACAGCATAGCCCGGAAATGGCACGACTACCGACCTTCGGGAGATAGAATCCTCATGCAGCTTGGATGCAGCACTCTTCTCTATGGCGCGCTGCCACTCGAAACCGCCCTCGACGGAATTCATGAAGCCGGATATAAGGCAATTGAGCTGTGCGCGATTCAAGGCATGGCGAACCACCTGCCCGACGATCTGAGCGCGAGAGAGTATGAAGAGATCGGTAAAACGGTCGCCGACCGCAGCCTGGCCATCGAATCGATAGGGGTGAGCACAAACCTGCTGGACGGCCAGGCAGCATATCGCGTTGTGCGCTTACTGAAGGCCGCTGCTGTGCTCGGCGCGCCCTGCATCACCACCGGCTCCGGCGGGAAGGCGGACGACGAAGAGTCGTTCGCGAAGGTTGTCGCCACAGTCAATGAATTGGTAAAGACCGCCCGCCAGATCGGCGCGAAGATCAGCATCAAGCCGCATGTCAATTCGGCCGTCTACTCTACAAAAACGGCGGTCAGATTCATGCAGGAGGTGGACTGTGATTGGGTGGGCCTCAACGTGGACGCTTCGCACCTCTGGCGCACGCCAGAGCACGAAATTCCCGAGGAGACCATTCCTCAGCTGCTTCCCTATCTTCTCACTGCCCGCATACGGGACACGAAGGGCCGCGAAATTCCCATCGGCTCCGTAGAAAATCAGATTCCGGGCGGCGGAGCCATGAATCTCCCAGCCGTGCTCAATGTCTTCAGGCAGAAGCCGGGGCTGAAGTATATCGTCCTCGAGATTGTCGGCTCGCATACCAGCACGGATAGGGCATATGTCAATGGTATTGTAAAGACCTGCTACGATAAGCTCGCCCCGCTGGCAGGTTAGTGAGACTGGCGGATTAGTGAGATATGTACGACGGTAAGAGGTGAGCCCATGATCGCATCCGTTCCAACGCTTGAGTTCTTAAAGGGTCAATACAAGTTGCGCGAAGACCCGGCATACCGTATCCGCCGCTTGACCCGCGAAGAGTACCATCGCGCCGCGGAAGCCGGGCTGTTCGGCTCGGATGAAAGGCTTGAGCTTCTGCATGGAGAGGTCTTCATAAAGATGAGCCCACAGCTTCGACCTCATGCGTCCGCAATTCTAGCATGTGGACAGGCATTGACGGACGCTTTCGGTGAAGGATTCCACGTTCAGCAACAACTGCCCATTCGTATACAGAACGAGAGCGAACCCGAACCGGATATCGCCGTGGTAACCGGCTCCTGGCGAGACTATGCCGATCATCCAACGCCCGTTGACATACGTCTGATTGTCGAGGTGTCCGATTCCACGCTGAATGCCGATCGAGGCCGTAAGGCCGCGCTCTATGCGGAGGCCGGCATCGCAGACTATTGGGTGTTAAACCTGATCTCGCGGCGAGTCGAATCGCATCGCGAGCCGGCGGCCTTTTCCGATTCACCCTTCGGGTTCGCCTATAAAAGCATTACAATCTACACCGAAGAGGAAGATATCCGCCCGCTTGCGGCCCCCAATAGCATGGTGAGCGTCGCGAGCCTTCTGCCGCCTCAGCATGCAAATCGTTCTTCCTGTTCCGCCTCCACAGGCTCGACACCGATTGGCGGGTCCGAAGGCGTGCAGGGGTAACCGATGCCGCTGAAAGTTGCCGTGATCGGAGTTGGCCACATAGGCAGCATCCATTTGGAG
>JBBROJ010000062.1:0-28772 GCA_038229495.1 Chthonomonadales bacterium | reverse complement strand
ATTATGCAACCCCTCATTATGCAACCCCTCATTATGCAACCCCTCCCATAAATGTTCGCGAATTCGGCCTGCCCGTTCGTCTAGAGAACGGAAGGGAATTCAGCGGGCGCTCGAACACTTTCCGCTGGAATCCCGTTCTCCGTAATCTTAGCAAAAACCGAGAAGCGCGCGGGCCGGTAATAATGTTACTGTTGGAGAACGTTACTGTCGCCCGTCGCGCAAACGCTTCGATTGAAAGCGCCGCCAGCCTCAATTTTCTGCTTTTGTGTCCGCTGGGAGAACCTCCATTGATTCGCAAGAGTATCGGATCCGCCGTCCTAGCCGCTTTGGCGGCGATTGCAACTGTTGCCGCATGTGTGCGAACACTGCCCTCCAACCGTGATGAGGCCCTGCCCGAACCACGCTTTACCCACCAGCAGCTTTTCGAAAAGGCCGCAAGCCTTTACGGCTTCGTCACCAAGAGCAGTGATCCGGTCCACATCTCGGTGGAAGCCCGCCCCTCCCATGAGCTTGATGGAACGAAAATCAACGGGCGCGAGGTGACATGCCAAAACGATCAGGGACGCACGGTAACCTACTTTTATTGGGATGCGATGTCGGGAGACCTGCTCTGCTTCTCTCGCGAGTATTCCAGAGACCTTCCCGCGATAAAGGGTGGCGCGGATCGGGCTCTGGCTATGAAGAATGCGGCCAACTGGCTCCGAATGGCGGATGTTGCGAAGGGCGGTGCGAACTGGCGTATTACGCTCGCCGTGCCGCGTACCGCCATCCGTTGGATAGTCTCCGGCGAGGCGCCCGGAAGAAAAGCCTACGTGATCGTCGACCGGAGGACCGGCCTGGTCATTACCACGGTCACCTGGCATTCCGATCGCCGCCAAAAGGTCGCTTAGATCCCGGGAATAGCCGGCAAAGCAGGAATGCAGCCGCCCCAACGGCGAATCGATCCGCGAAAGTGCGGAGCAGGTTCAACACGGGAGGAGGCGTTTGCAATGCGGTTCCCAAAACAACGGTTAGCGTTTACGCAGGTATACGACGGCAAGTCCTCCCCGCACGGTTATATCCTCCTGGACCTAAAGGGAATCGATATAGAAGGAGTGACTTCGCTCGCGCTTGCGCTTGAAGACATCGACGCGTGCCGGGCGGCGGGAGATAAGCAGGAAGAGGAGAAGCAGCGCGTCCGCGATCTGCTCGGCGGGTAGGGAAATGCGCGGTGTTCTCTTCCCCCGCGCCTTTGGACCTCCGCCATGTTCTCTTCCGCCACGCCTTTCGTTGACGCGTTGCGCCGTATCGTTGACGCGTTGCGCCGTATCGTTGATCCGTTGCGCCGTATCGTTGACCCGTTGAGCCGTATCGTTGACCCGTTGAGCCGTATCGTTGACCCGTTGAGCCGTATCGTTGATCCGTTGCGCCGTATCGTTGACCCGTTGAGCCATATCATTGATCCGTTGCGCCGTATCGTTGACCCGTTGAGCCGTATCATCGATCTGTTGCTCAGCGATCACCGTGTCAGAACGTGCCACTGCCCGGCGCGCCCGACGACGCGCATGTTCTGCTCGGAGAGCAGGTGGTCCACCCTGCGGACCTCCGTCACTACGACGGCGTGCGGGTTACGTGCGAGAAACGCGTCGATGTTTCCGTATGCGTCCTTCGGGTCCATAATCTCTACGACAAAATGTTGGTTTTCCGAGCCGCGGGCGCCCGCCAGACCGTCCGGCAGGTAAAACAGCGCGCTCGGCCTTCGTGGAGGCCCGAGGTAGAGCGCGAGCGGGACGTTCCTGCCGGTCGCCTCTTGCCCGCCCAGCGCCGCCATCTTTTGCAAGGGAGCTACGAGCGACGCATTCAGCAGCGGCAGCCCCTCCGCGACGGCAATTCCGGTGAAAAGGGCCATGCCGGCCGCGAGAGCGCCGAATGCGGGCCTCGGTCTCCGCGCCCACATTAGAGCTAGAAACGCTCCTGTTCCAAGCGCGAGCGCCTCGAAAAGATGCGCTGCCCACTGGAGGGTGCCATACGGAATCTGATCGAGGCGGATTGGCCGGTGGGTCTGCGCTTCGATTAGCCCTATCACCGGGCCGTGCAAGATCAGGACGCAGAGCGCCAGCCCGCAAAGCCCGAATGCCACAGCTCCGCCCCGCCGAAGCGATCGCATGCCTCGCTCGCCCTCCATTGCGCGAACGCACCAGTCTCCTGCCAGCAGGGCGGCGGGCGGATACATCGGCAGTATGTAGCTTATCAACTTGGACCCCGATGCCGAAAACATCACGAACACTACCACGATCCAAATCTTAAGCAGCAGCCGCGCACTCGAAGCGATGCCGCCCCTCTCTGTTTCGTCCGACGCTGCAAGACCCTGCTTCCGCTCCAGCAGCGCCGCCGGCACGAACAGGCTGAGCGGAAAAAAGCCGACGAGAAAGCCGGGAATAAAGAACCAGAACGGCGCATTATGGGGGGTATCACCGCCGCGGAATCGCGCCAGATGCTGGCGAATGATATATTCGTTGGTAAATTCCGGGCCGCTCGCCCGCCACGCAGCAATGTGCCACGGCGCGGCCACGAGGAGAAAGAGCAGGACGCCTGTAACGGGCCGCATCCGCCGGATTCCCCGCCAGATTCCCTGCCGCTGCCAACGCTCAGAGAATCCCAGGGTGAGCAGCGCCACGGTCAGCGGAATCAGGATTCCGGGCAGCCCTTTGGCCAGAACCCCGAGAGCGCAGAAGAGCCAGAAAAGATGACAATACAGAGGCGTGAGGCGTGAGGCGTGAGGCGGGAGGCGTGAGGCAGGAGGTGGGAGGCGGGAGGCGGGAGGCGTGAGGCGGGAGGCGGGAGGCGGGAGGCGGGAGGCGTGGTCGTGATGAAAAAGAAACACAGCAGTGCGGCTGAGATACACAGATTGAGCGTCGCGTCCGTAGTGAGCTGCCTCGCGGCCCCGAGCGCAAGGGGCGAGAGTGAGAAAAATACCGCCGCGGTCACGGCCGCTCCCCGGCCAAACAGTTTCCAGCCGATGACGAAAAGAATACCCGCAAGCGCCGCGGAGGCTAGCGCGGACGGAAGGCGGGCCGCTGCTTCGCTTTCACCCAGTGCGTAAAAAACCCCGGCAGCCTCCCAATAGATAAGGGGAGGTTTCTCAAAAAACGGCTCCCCGTTTACGCGTGGCGTTATGTAATCGCCTGTTAACCGCATTTCGCGAGCCGACTCAACGTAGAGGGCCTCATCCAGGTCCCAGATTCCGTTGCCGCCGAGCCGCCAAAAGAACGCAAGTCCGCAGACCATGGCTAGGAGAAGCCATGAGAGAAGGCCGGAGCGCGGTGATTGGAGGGAAGACAGCATTGTATTTAATGGCCGCGTGGCGCGGTCGAGGATGAGCCCGGCTCCGCGGCAATCGATTCAGGCAGCGGTTCGGCTCGAAGCAGCACCCAATGGTCTCGCTGCTCGACGAGGGAGAGAGAAGCAGTGTTCGAGAGCAGTGCGTCCGCCCGCTTGCGGTCCGTCAAAATGTAGGCGGGGCGATTGCGTTGAAGGAACGCGTCTATAGGCGCTCGCTCGCCGCGCTCCAAAATAAGTCCCTCTTCACCTTGGGCAGGGAGCGGTTTCCCGATATACACCGAATCCGGCAGGTAGAAAAAGACGCTCGGGCGGCGCGGCTGTCCGATATGAATCGCAATCGGTACGCCCGCAGAAAGCCTCGATCCCGCGTCGCTTGCTAGGGATTGGAGCGGCGCGTTCATCTTCGCCTCCATAACGTTCAAGCCCTCTACGTCGGCGAATGTGACGAACACCGCGGCCGTCGCCACAAGCGTCCAGCTTCCCTGACCGCGCCTCCCGGACCAGATCAATAGCGCGGAGATGCACATTCCTAACGCGACTAAGATCAACGCGTGGATTCCGAACTGCAATACATCCGGAGGCACGTCCTGGCGTTGGCGCGCCGCCCCCGGGGACGTTATGATGTGGTGAACCACCACGCTTCCAACCGCCAGGCCCGCGACTGAAATGCCTGCCGCAAGCGCCGCTCCCCAGCGTAGGCCTCGCTCTTGCCGAGCCTCAATCGCCCTCGCCATCCAGTTGCCGGCCAGCAGCGCCGCGGCGGGATACATCGGCAGAAGGTAGCTGACCAGCTTCGATTTCATAACGCTGAACACCACGAATACGAATCCGGCCCATGCGAGGATGAAGAGGTGGGCCACTGGGTCGTTGGGTCGTCTGGTCGTTGGGTCACCGGGTCGTTGGGTCGTTGGGTAACTGGGCGCAGGGGAACCATGGGTTGTCAGGTCGTTGGGTCGTTCCACACGCTCGGACCACGCGACTTCGCCTATGCTCCCCCTCCCGTCCCGGGAGGGGGCCGGGGGGTGGGTAGACGAAACCGTCCAGGGAAGGAACAGGCTCCACGGAAAGAATCCCCCGATCAGCGCCGGGACATAGTACCAGATAGGCTGGGCATGGCTGAAGTCGCCGCCGCTCGCCAGCTGCACGTGATGCAGAAGCCAGAACTCTTCATAGAAGACATGGCCGTTTGCCCGCCACGCCAGAAAGAACCATGGTACGATAATGGCGAGCATGAGCGGGAAGCCGGTCAGTATCCGCGCTTCCCGGATGCGCTGAAGAACAGCTCGCCAGCGAAATCTTTCCGTCACCACCACGAACACGAATGCCGCGCCGATGGGAAAGAGACCCGGCACGCTCTTGGCCAGCGCTCCCAGTCCGCATGCCGCCCAGAAGAGGTGGTAGTACAGAGGGGTGAGGCGTGAGGCGTGAGTGGCTGCCAGGTCTCACGCCTCACGCCTTGCGTCTCACTCGTTTCAGCGTGCGCGAGGAAAAAGCTGAACATCGCAACCGCGAACCAGAGAGTCTGGTGAATATCCATCGTCATCTGGCGGGCGGTGCCGTAGAAGAGCGGATTCAATGCGACCATTGCGCCGGCGAACAGCCCCGCGCGGCGGTCGAAGTAGCGCGCGCCGAATCCATAGGTAAGGAACACTATGGCAGCAGCGGCAAGGGCGACCGGCAGGCGCGCCGCGAATTCGTTCACTCCGAATAGATGGAAGGACAGGGCGGAAAGCCATATGGCGAGGGGAGGCTTGTCGAAGAAGTATATCCCGTTTACACGCGGCGATATGAAATCACCGCGCAGGTACATCTCCCGCGCCACCTGCGTGTAGAACCCCTCGTTGAAGTCGAACAGGCCGACAGAGCCGAGACGCCAGAAGAAACAGAGGAAGCAGATGCCGGAGAGGATAACGAGGTCTCTGAAGCGAGGGTTCATTATAAGTCGTGAAGCGTGAGGCGTGAGTGAGGATACCTGCGCCTCACGCCTCACGACTAATCCCTAGTCCTGCGTGATTTTGGCGGCGGCGAGCGCGGCGTCATAGTTCGGCTGTTCGGTCACTTCGGGAACGTATTCTACATGCTTGAGCGTTCCGTCCTTGCCGATAACGAATACGGCCCGCGATTCGATTCGAAGCGGCGGAATGAGCGTGCCGTAAGACTCTCCAAAGCTCGCGTCGCGATGATCCGATGCGGTCTTGATGTGGTGCGTACCCTTGTCGGAGCAGAAACGCGCCTGCGCGAACGGCAGGTCCATGCTGACTGTGAGGACTTCGACATCCGAGGGCAGGCCCACTATCTCTTCGTTGAACTTCTTGGTCTGTATCTCGCACACGGGAGTATCCAGGGAGGGGACAACACTGACGATCAGGGTCTTGTCTTCGAAATCCGCAAGTGTCACGTCCTGAAGGCCTTCCGGTCCACGCTGGTGCAGCTTGAAGTCGGGCGCTTTGTCCCCCACGTGCAGCTCCGGACCCGCGAGCGGAAGGGAGTTGCCGCGCATCGTAGTGCTTCGATCGGACATCAAGGTCTCCTGAATTGCTGATTTGGTATTTCGGACGCCAAAAGGAGAAGGCTAATGAACAGGCTTACAAATCGCCGATGGGCTGCCCGACAGCCCTTTTAGTATACCTCAACAGCAACGGCGCGGCTTGCTGTACCGTTCCTCAATCTCGTGCGCATAGTCACGCTCCGGCCCCGCATCCCTGGTTGATAGCGAAAAGAGACCGCGCAGCAGATCGCGCAGACTAAATCGAGAGCCATCGCCCCCGTCGCGTCTCCGCCGTCCCCGAAATCTCCCAAGTCTCCCCAGTCTCCTCATCGCCTCATCGCCCCTTCGCCCCTTCGCCTCATCGCACCACTCTCGCTGGTTCACGCAGCAGGGACAGCGCCTCCTTCGCCGAAACAATAAGCACGGTCAATACGAACGTAACCAGCACGCCTGTTAGCGAAGCGGTGATGTAGGCGTTTTTTACAGCGGCAGGAGCGGCGTTCGCTGCATGCGCGGCGGCGATAGCCCCTACCCGTGGGTCGCTGGAGAAGATGGTTTGCAGGGAAGCGGTCAGAGTAATTACGGCGACAGTCGTCATAGGCAGGGCTGTCACCCAGACGAAGCGCCGGTGCTTTTTCAACATGATAACGGTCGCAAGGGTGAGGGCAATGACCGCGAGTAGCTGATTCGCCGTCCCGAACATCTTTATCAGCGCCTTCGTGCCGCCGTCCTTATCGATAATGCCCCACGACAGAATAAGCCCCCAGCCCGCTACGGCAAGCAGGCTGGTTAGCCAGACGGGAATTTTGAGGGATGAGGGATGAGGGACGAGGGATGAGGAGGGATTCTCGTCCCTCATCCCTCGTCCCTCATCCCTGAGTTGGGAGAAATCGTGCATCAGCTCCTGAATCACGAATCGGATTACGCGTGTGCCGGAATCGAGGACGGTCAGAATGAACACAGCCTCGAACATGATCGCGAAGTGGTACCAGAAGGCGATCAACCCGTCGCCCATCGACCGGAAGGGCCCGGCGAATATCTGCGCCATGCCCACGGCGAGCGACGGCCCGCCGCCCGTGCGATTGTAGAGATTGGGCTCCTTGACCTGCTTCGCGAGAGCGTCCATTGTTTCAGGCGTAATCGTGAACGCCGCGCCGTAGCTCGATATCTTCTGGGTCAGCTGCAGGGCGACCTCGGGCGGGAGGGTGCCGTTCTTGTTCGCGCCCTTCGGCGGCGGGACGTTCATGGCAAGGTAGACGCCCGGCACGAGCGTTACCGCCGCGATGAGCGCCATCACTCCGACGAAGCTCTCGGTCAGCATCGCGCCGTACCCGACAATCCGCATATCCGATTCTCGGTCCACGAAACGGGGCGTGGTGCCGCTGGAGATGAGCGAGTGGACTCCGGAGATGGCGCCGCAGGCGATTACAATGAAGCAAAATGGGAATACCCCGCCGCCGAAGATAGGGCCGGTGCCGTTCACAAAAGTTGTCACGGCGGGCATGTGTACGAGCGGTTGAGCGAAGAGTATTCCGACCGCCAATAGCACGACCGTTCCGATTTTAAGGTAGGTGGAGATGTTGTCGCGCGGCGCGAGGAGCATCCAGGCGGGTAATGCCGCCGCGCAAAATCCATAGATGACGATTGCGACGGCGAGCTGCGAGTCGGTGCGGTTGAAGATCGCGTTCAGAAAGGGGATGTCGGGCACATAGACGCCCACCGCGGTCGCGAGGATTAGAAGCGCAACGCCAATGGCTGTCGCCTGCCCCTCGTGGCCGGGCTTCATCTTGGTCATGTAATAGCCGACGAACACGGCGATGGGGATGGACGAGAAGATCGTGAAGGTGCCCCACGGGCTGCCTTTGAGCGCGTTGACGACGAACAGAGCCAGCACTCCAAGCAGAATCTCCAGAATAAACAGGACCGCCAGCGAGGCGATGAATCCCGCGAACGGGTTCACCTCCTGCCGAATCATGCGCGCGAGGCTCATCCCATCCCGCCGCGTGGAGAAGACCAGAATCACCATGTCCTGGACGCAGCCAATAAGTACCGCTCCCAGCACGATCCAGAGGAATCCCGGCAGGTAGCCGAACTGGGCCGCGAGCGTCGGCCCAATGAGGGGACCCGGCCCGGCGATCCACGCAAAATGCATTCCGAAGAGGGTCCACCGCCGGAAAGGCATATAGTCGCGGTCGTCCCGCAGCCGATGGGCCGGTGTAACGTGGGCGTCGTCCAGTTTCAGCACGCCATTTGCGATGAAGGCGCTGTAAAATCGGCCCGCGAGATAGTACACGCTCAACGCCGCCACCAGCAGCGCAACTGCGTTGAACCGCTCCTGCGTGAACCGGCTGACGGACCACGCAATGAGCGCCCCCGCAACGGCGACAGCGATCAGACCCACCCGCGGTTTAGGACGAACGGCGTTAGGCGGCTGAGTAGAAGACAAGGATGGGTCTCCATTGATGCGCATAGAATACTGAGATCGTGGATTGATAGGCACGAATATCCGGGGATAATCCATTATAGCAAACCGCGCGCCGCTTGGCAATGCACAGATGCGCAGAGTGTGAGAAGCTTTCATAGCTTTCAGATTTGAAAGGGCGGACACGAGGTTCTCGCCAAGGCCAATCCATGCGCTTCGCTCGTACCTCCTGCACGATGGCGATGCTGCCGCCGTTCCGTTCGTATACAGGTTACAACTGGTACAATGGACGCATTGAAGCGCGCTATCAAGCTTTCTCAGGACGGAAAGGCACTCCCATGACGGCACACGCGGAATCGGCTGCGAAGCATGCCAACAGGCTGGCGGGCGAAACCAGTCCCTACCTCCTTCAGCACGCTCACAACCCTGTCGATTGGTATCCCTGGGGCGAAGATGCGCTTGAGCGCGCCCGCGCCGAAGACAAACCCATTCTGCTCTCGGTCGGCTACTCGGCCTGTCACTGGTGCCACGTCATGGAGCGCGAATCGTTCGAGAACGAAGAAGTCGCCGCACTAATGAACCGCTGGTTCGTGAACATCAAAGTGGACCGTGAGGAGCGGCCCGATATCGACCACATCTATATGAACGCGGTCCAGATGATGGCGGGGCAGGGCGGCTGGCCGATGACCGTCTTCCTGACGCCGGACGGCAAGCCGTTCCACGGAGGGACCTACTATCCCCCGGAAGATCGTTACGGACGCCCCGGCTTTCCGCGAATACTGCATGCGATTGCCGAAGCGTGGGAGAACCGCCGCGCGGAGATCGACGAGCAGAGCGCTGGAATGGTGTCGCAGATGCGGGAGCAGTCCGAAGTGGGCCTTTCCGAATCTCCCGTCACGCCGGAGCTGTTCGACCGCGCATTTCAGAAACTGCGCGCGAGCTACGATTCGCGCCTCGGCGGCTTCGGCGGAGCGCCGAAATTTCCTCAGCCGATGATTCTCGACTTCCTGTTGCGCTACGCCTACCGCACGAAGCGGGATGAGCCGCGCGAGATGGCCTCGTTCACGCTCGAAAAGATGGCGCAGGGCGGACTGTACGATCAACTCGGCGGCGGCTTCCATCGCTACTCCACCGACGAATACTGGCTCGCGCCGCACTTCGAGAAGATGCTGTACGACAACGCGCAGCTTGCGCAGACCTACCTGCGTGCCTACCAGGCGACCGGTGATACCTTCTTCCGCCGTATTGTCGAAGAGACGCTGGACTACGTGCGCCGCGAGATGACCGCCCCCGACGGAGGCTTCTACTCGACGCAGGACGCGGACAGCGAGGGTGTCGAGGGAAAGTTTTTCGTCTGGACGCAGGCGGAGATCGAAGAGACGCTGGGAGCGGAGGATGCGCTGCTCTTCTCCCGCTACTACGATGTGACACCGCGCGGGAACTGGGAGCACGCGAACATCCTGAACGTGAGCGCGCCTGAAGATGCGTTCGCCCGCTCAGTGAAAATGGCTCCCAAGGAATTTTCGAATCGTCTGGCAGGGATGCGCGGCAAGCTGTTTGAACGGCGAGAGCAGCGCGGCAAGCCGCAGCGCGACGAGAAGATTCTCACGAGTTGGAACGGCCTTATGCTTGCCGCCTTCGCGGAGGCCGCCGCCGTGCTCGACCGGGAGGACTACCTGCAGATCGCCATCAATAACGCGGAGTTCGTATTGGACGTCCTCTATAACGAGGGGAGGCTTGCGCGGACCGGGAAGGCGAGCGGGCGAGCGGGCGATGAGGATAAGAGGCGAAAAGGTAACGGAGAGGAAACAGGCGGCTCAACCCTCAACCCTCAACCCTCAACCGAATTCAAGGTTGCGCCCATTCCCGGCTTTCTGGAAGACTACGCCTTCTACGCGGACGGTTTGCTGCGGCTGTACGAGGCTACGTTCGACTGGCGATGGCTCGATTCGGCGAAGGAGTTGGCCGACGAGATGATCCACCTGTTCGCCGACCCGGGCGGCGGCGGATTTTTCAACACTCCACGCGACGGCGAGACACTTATCGAAAGGCCGCGCGATATGATGGACAACGCGACGCCGTCCGGCAATTCAGTCGCCGTGGAGGTCCTCCTGCGTCTAGCGGTCCTAATCGCCGATCAGGACTATCATCGCCGCGCGGTCTCTATTCTGCGCCAGATGAATCCGCTCATGGAACAGCATCCGTCCGCGTTCGGGCGGCTGCTGGCCGCCGCTGACTTTTACATTGGCCCGGTCAAGGAGCTTGCGGTCGTCGGCCCGCCCGGCGACCCCGCGACACGCGCGATGCTCCACGCCGCCCGCGCGTCGTATCAACCCAACCTTATCGTCGCCGCCGCGGAACCGTGTGACATGCGTATCCCGGAAATTCCCCTGCTCGCGGACCGACCCATGCACGATGATCTGCCGACCGCCTATCTATGTGAAAACTACGCCTGCCAGCAGCCGACGACAGACCCGGTTGTTCTTGCGGCGCAGCTAAAATCAAACTGAACTGCGAAGACACAAAGACACGAAGAAAGGCTTTTTGTCCACAGATGAACACAGAATTTCATAGATAACGTCAAAGACCCTTTTTGCTTTTATCTGCGTTCATCTGTACAATCTGTGGACAAAAGCTCTTGACCTTCTTCGTGTTCATTCGTGTTCTTCGTGGTTCAAAACTCTTCTTTTGGAGAACTGAATGGAATCGTCCCCTCCCAGACCGGAGTACCCGCGACCGCAGTTTGTGCGTAAAGAGTGGCTGAACCTGAACGGCGAGTGGGAGTTCGCCATCGAAGAAGAGGACGAGATCGGCGGCATCCAGGCAGGGTGGCAAGATGGCCGGCGGCTAAGCGGTCGAATCACGGTCCCTTTTCCCTACCAGTGCGCTCTGTCGGGCGTGAATGACAAGACCATCTACGAGGTGGTTTGGTACGCGCGCAGCTTTGAGACGCCGCAAGAGTGGCGCGGGCGTGACCTTCTGCTGCACTTCGGAGCCGTGGATTATCGGACGATGGTCTGGGTGAACGGGCAGGAGGTGGGCCATAATCGCGGCGGGCACGTGCCTTTCTCATTCAACATCGCGCCCTATCTGATCGAGGGCGAGAACCGGCTTACTCTGCGGGTCGAGGACAAGCAGGATGCAACGCAGCCGCGCGGCAAGCAGTCGAGCAGCGGCCTTCCGCACGGTATCGACTATTACTGCACGACCGGTATCTGGCAGACCGTCTGGCTGGAGCCGGCGGCGAGCCTCCGAATCGACTGCCTCCGAATCACGCCGCTGCTGGATGTGAGCGCGTTCGAGCTTCTGGTCTACCTGCACGCGCCAGCGACAGGCTGGCACGTGGAGGCGGAGCTGCTCGACAACATCGACGGGGAGACGGTCATCGCGCGGGCGCAGGAGGACTCATCGCGCGCAGTGGTGCGGCTCATGCTGCGAATACCGGACCCGAAGCCATGGTCTCCTGAATCGCCCCACCTTTATGGCCTGTGCGTCCGGCTGAGCAGTCACGAGCAAGTGTTGGACGAGGTGCGCTCCTACGCAGGGCTCCGCCGGGTGGAGTTAAAGGAGGGCCGTATCCTCCTGAACGGCAAGCCGACCTATCTCGCGATGGTCCTCGACCAGGGCTACTGGCCTGAGAGCTACCTCGCCGCGCCGTCGGACGATGCCCTGCGCGTGGACGTGGAGTGGACGAAGCGATTCGGATTCAACGGCGCGCGCAAGCACCAGAAGATCGAGGATCCGCGCTGGCTCTATTGGTGCGATCGGCTGGGCCTGCTGGTGTGGGGAGAGATGCCCAACGCACGCGCCTGGTCCACCGACGGGGAGGAGCTTCTTTTGGCGGAGTGGGAGCGGGCCGTGGAGCGGGATTACAACAGCCCCAGCGTTATCGCCTGGGTTCCGGTCAACGAATCGATGGGATTCCCCGACCTGAAGAAGGACCATCCCGGCCAGTACGCTTTCCTGGAGCGCATGGTCGCAGCCACGCGCCGCATGGACGTGACGCGCCCGGTCATCGACAATGATGGCTGGGAGCATACGGATGTCACAGATATTCTTGCGATTCATGATTACAGCCATTCGGGCGACGCGCTGCGGAACCGCTATGCCAGGACCCTTAAAGGCGGACCGCTGCCACCTCGAATCTGGAGTGGGACGCGGGCCATCTTCGCGCGCGGGTCGCGCTATCACGGCCAGCCGATCATGCTGACGGAAGTAGGCGGCCTGCTTCTGGTCCCTGATTTGCCGCAAGAGAAACTGGACAAGCTCTACAGCATCTACGCCTCCTTTACCAAGCCGGAGGAGTTGCTGGATATGTACCGGGACATAATGAGCGGAATCGCGGACCTGCCTTTCGTTGCGGGCTTCTGCTACACGCAGCTTACGGACGTCGAACAGGAGATAAACGGGCTGCTCACGTACGACCGCCGCCCAAAGGTCTCGCCGGAAGCAATCGCGGAGATTCACAAACAGATGTTTAAGGTGTAGGGGGCGTTCTGTGAGTCCTGTTCAGCCCAACTCCTGCGAGGAGCCCCTTGTGCTGTTAATTCGTGGGGAGTATGAGGATATATGTAATCGTCTTTTTCAAGTGGGAACCGACGGACGGATGATGTTCGGGCCTGCCTTTAGTAAAGAATCGAATGCCAATCTCGGGCACTTATCAGATTGGACTGAGTTCACTGACTACATCATGGAGGGCTTCATAAGCTACTTCCTTCGCGTCCGAAAATCCTCGGACGGGCTGGTTTTGGATATCAAATTAACCGGGTCGAATCGCGATCGATACGTATCGCCATCGGTCAAAGCATACATCCGGTGGGCTGGTTTGGAATGGACGCTATTGCAGGCAGAGGAATGAAGGTCGAATCCACGGTAACACCGCATTGTCATTATCGCGCTTCCCGCAGCCGCGCAGAAGCCCTTGGACTGGCATGTCAGGACGTTAAAAAAAATCGATTGGAGAGATCATTGTGAGCAATGAGCAGAGCCGCATTTCCCGGCGTCAATTCATCCAAACGTCAGTCGCCGTTGCCGTGCCGATGATAGTTCCGAGAGCCGTTCTGGGCGGGCCGCGATACACGCCGCCGAGCGAG
Organism: Chthonomonadales bacterium; assembly: GCA_038229495.1. Classification (GTDB taxonomy): domain Bacteria; phylum Armatimonadota; class Chthonomonadetes; order Chthonomonadales; family CAJBBX01; genus JBBROJ01. The sequence continues at coordinate 15,448 of JBBROJ010000062.1, read as the reverse complement.
CGAATCACGATTGGGTTCATTGGGTGCGGAAAGATGGCGAACGATTTCCATTTGTCGACTCTGCTCGGGTTCGCGGACGTGCAGGCGCTCGCGGTCTGCGACGTGGACACCAACCGTCGCAAGGCAGCGAAGAAGAGGATCGAAGACGCCTATACCAGGAGTGCGACGGCGTACAAGGGATGCGACGACTACAACGATTTTCGCGAGCTGCTGGCGCGTAAGGATATCGACGCGGTCGTCATCGCGACGCCGGAGCATTGGCACGCGATTCCCATCATTGAGGCGTGCAAGGCAATGAAGGATGTCTACTGCGAAAAGCCGCTCACGCTCACTCTTGCGGAAGGCAAACGCTGTATCGACGCGGTGAGGAAGCACGCCCGCATATTTCAGACCGGCAGCCAGCAGCGCTCCAACGTATTCGGCGATTTCCGGCAGGCGTGCGAGTTCATCCGAAGCGGACGCCTGGGGGAGATCAAGTCGGTGCAGGTCGGGGTCGGCGGGCCGAGCATTCCGTGCGACCTGGAAGGCGAAGCGGACGAGCCGGGGCTCGACTGGAACATGTGGCTTGGTCCCGCGCCCATGCGGCCCTACAACTCGGCGCTCAGTCCGCGAGGCGTGCACAATCACTTCCCGGCCTGGCGTAACTATCGTGAATACGCGGGCGGCGGCCACTCGGACATGGGCGCGCACCACTACGACATCGCGCAGTGGGCGCTCGAAATGGACCGTTCAGGACCCGTAGAGATTGTTCCGCCGGACGATCCCGATGCGACGCAGGGCGTAAAATATGTCTACCCGAACGGAATCGAGATGATTCACGGCGGTCCGGGCGGCTGCGTGTTTACGGGGACCAAGGGCACGCTGCGTATCGACCGGGGCATCCTTACGAGCGACCCGGAGGACATCGTTAGGGAGCCGCTGGGCGAGAAGGATGTCCATCTATACCAGTCGCCCGGCCACCATCGGGAGTGGATCAACTGCATCCGCTCGCGCAAGCGCCCGAACTGTGACGTCGAGATAGGCGCGCGAACGGTCGCCATCATTCAACTCGGCAACCTGGCCTACTGGAACCACCGGAAACTAAAGTGGGACCCAAAGCGATGGCAATTCGCGGACCCGGCGGACAATAAACTCCTGGACCGCGAGCGCCGCGATCCCTGGAAACTGCCGTCGGCGTAGGCCCACGTGGACTTTAAGACGACAGACAATAAAACGGGCGGACCCGAGGTCCGCCCGTTTTAACTTCAATGAATCCCGCGTCTTTAGAAATAGAACTCCACGTTCTTGCTGCCTGAAAGTTGCTGCATGGAATTGAGGCGCTGGAGCGCGTTCGTCTCCGCGGCGGCAAGAATGTTGCTTTTCAGCGCGGCTTCGCGGAACCGGCTTGCCGCAAGCTCTTCGGCTTCCGGCACAATGTTGTCATCCTGCCAGAAGATTCCGCTCTTTCGGTCCACCACATTGAGATGCACCTCCGGAATGTAGACCCTGGCTCGCGGGAGCTTAATGCGGAAGCGCGTGCCTTCGGGAGTTACCACGCGCGATACCGATTCTTCGCTCACCCTGGATAGATCAATCCCCGCCTCGATCCCGCCTTCCGCGGTTACTAGTACGGTGTTCTTCGTGGTCAGATCGTACAGCCCCTTCGCGCCGGGAATAGACTTCACCCACCCCTGCGGTTCCACTGCGCGCTGATGCTCCAGCACGTCGTGCACGTTATAGCGGACCGTGTGGAGATCGCCAAGCTGCTGTATCTCCTTCACCAGCGGCGCGGTGAGCAACGCGGGCCGCTCCGCCGTGCGCGATGCCCAATAGGTGCCGGTCAACACTCCCAATCCCCAGATAGCGCCCAGAACGAGCACCAGTGTCTTGAGCGGTGATAGTTTAGGTGGTCTCAATTTCATAATTCTGGCTCCTCGCCGGTTCGGCAGATTCACGTTATGAGTCTATTGTCCCACAGACTCCCCGCTCATGCAAGCGTGCGGGCAAGTGGCTATACAGGAAGCTGGGTAACTGGGGTAGTTGGACAGGCGGAGAGGAGTTGGGTTACTTTCCGGTGAATCTTCGGCGAGACGTTCCGAAAGGAGACCTTGACCCTGCGAGCTCCCATCGTTCTGCTTCCCATTTTGGCGTTGACACTTTCCCTGGCACGTCCCGCCGCGCCGCGACAAGCGTATGCAAAGCGACTGGACGGGACCGTAACCATCACCTACACCCCCGGCATGCCGGCAAACGTCTTCGCCCCCAACGCGGCGATGGGCGCGGGCGTGGACGGTCACGAGAAGGGCGATGTCGTTAAGATATACACTCCGGCCAACCTGAAAGCGATGCGCTCGGCGGGACTGCGGCCGCTCACTTACCGGCTACGAACAGAATTGGGAATCGAGGCGTGGCACTGGAATCCGCAGGGAAGCTGGAGTAACCCGGAGCGCGAACATGGCTACTGGACGTCCAGCCCGACCTCCTCCACCCCCATAAACACCTGCTACGGATACCGTCTTCCGAGGCGTGGCAGCACCATCGACCAGGCCAACAACAACGGCTACTCCCGCATCGACGACGGCGACCCGGCCACCTTCTGGAAGTCCAATCCCTATCTCGACAGATACTATACGGGCGAGGACAATTCGGAGCACCCACAATGGTTTGTTATAGACCTGGAGAGGCCCCGCCCTATAGATGAGATTCGGATCCTTTGGGGCGTCCCCTATGCCACACGGTATGCCGTCGAATATTGGATTGGGCCGGATGCGATTGAGATCGATGAGAACGAGCCGGGCAGGTGGAAGCGATTTCCGAACGGCTCCGTCATGAATGGGCGAGGAGGCAGCGCGTCCGTCCGGCTGTCCGGGGGCAGATCAATTAAGGCACGGTTTGTCCGGGTAGTTATGACCACGGCGTCCGGTACGGCTCCCTGCGGCTCGACCGACGTGCGCGATGGCCTCGGCTACGCGGTCCGGGAGGTCTATCTGGGTGGCTTTGACCGCCGCGGACGCTTCCACGATATGCTCCGCCACGGAACGACCAATAAGACTCAGACCGTGATCTACGCCTCTTCAACGGACCCCTGGCACCGTGCCACGGACCTCGATGCAAATGTGGAGCAGCCGGGATTCGACCGGGTCTTCAAAAGCGGGCTCACCAATGGCCGGCCGTGCATGATTCCGGTCGGGCTTCTATACGATAGTCCCGAGAATGCCGTCAACGAGCTTCGATTTCTCAAGTCTCGCGGTTATGCATTCAACCAGGTGGAGATGGGAGAGGAGCCGGACGGCCAGTACATTGTGCCGGAGGACTACGCCGCGTTATACGTCCAATGGGCGAGCGCGATTCGCAAGATCGACCCCGGCCTGAAGCTTGGCGGACCGTGTTTCCAGTCGACCACTACAGATGTCATGGCGTGGCCGGACGAGAATGGAAACCGGTCATGGATGTCTCGATTCCTGAAGTACCTGAAGAATCATGGCCGGCTTCGCGACTACCAGTTCTTCTCCCTGGAGTGGTATCCTTTCGACGACACCTGCGCAAACCCAGCCCCCCAGCTTGCCCGCGCCCCGGAGCTTCTTGCGGGTGTATTGAAGCGGCTCCGCGAGGACGGCCTTTCGCGCGACATCCCGTGGATAATTACCGAGTACGGTTACTCGGCGTTCGCGGGACAGGCCGAGGTGGACGTACCCGGCGCGCTACTGAACGCAGACATCGTTGGTCAGTTTCTCACCCTCGGCGGCGACGCGGCCTACTTCTATGGCTACGAGCCGAACTCTCTCATCAAGGAACTGACGAAATGCGAGGCGTGGGGGAATCTTGCTCTCTTCCTTACGGACGGAAACCGCAATATCGTGTGCCCCCTGCCCGCGTTCTATGCCGCGAAGCTGTACGCGGAGGAGTGGGTACAGCCGGGCAGCGGCAAGCATGAGGTCTATCCGGCGGCCTGCAAAATCGTGAACCATAAGGGACAGCCGCTTGTTACAGCGTATGCGGTCAAGCGTCCCGATGGCAGGTGGTCGCTTATGCTAATCAATAAGGATCCCAAGCGGAACTACACCGTGAAGGTGCAGATTCGGAATGCCGAGGGTGGTGATTCGAAATCGCTCAGAGGCCCGATAGAGATTCTGACCTACGGGGCGAAGCAGTACGCGTGGAAGCCGAACGGAGAGCACGGCTATCCGCTGCGCAACCTGCCGCCCGAGCGGCGCGAGGTGAGGTATGCAAGCGCGGGAATCTCGCTGCCCGCTTATTCAATTACGATACTGCGGGAGTCGAAGCGCTGATTTATGAGAGCCAGACGTTGGAATGACTGTCGATTTAGCCGATCATTGGGAGATCTGTTCTACCGCCAGTCGCGTCGAACGACTGTTGGAAGCCCGACGCGCATAAAGAATCGAGCAAACGCCTGTGAAAGATGCTCGCGATAAGGAGGCAGAAGCCGCAACCGCGTGCCGGCCTCTTTTGAAAGCCACGATTCCACGAACTCGCGCGGCAGGCTTAATACTTCCTGAAAATCGACGATTCGGTGCTCCGCCATATAGCCCTCTCCCTGCTCAGCATTCAGGAGAGCGAGATTCCATATTTGGCCGGCAGCTATGTGATCTACGTGTCGCGACCAGGCTATTGTTGTTACCACCTGCCCCGCTGCTCGGAGCGCGGCTTCCCAGGCCTCACGGTACACGGAAAACGAATAGTGCGGACACAAAACCACGTGCCGGACCTTGTTCTGTGCGAGGTCGCAGGTCTGCGTCATCACAACGACATCCGCACGAGTGACCTCCACGGCATTCCAAAGATGACCGGCCGCATCACCGCCGGCGCGTAGGTCCATAGGGCCTTCCCGCCACCCAACTACCGGACAATCAAGAATGATGTCGCTCTGGTCCAGCGGCTCCGAGCCGGACACAACCTCGTACCACGGCAGGCTCAAGCCGCATCCCCAGGCAGCACATCAACGACGACGTGCGGCGCGCGCTTCCGAAGATTCTGAACATCGCCTTCGAAGTCCAGCACCTGAATAATGCGATTTGGCACAACAACGTTGACCACGTCCAATTCCGGCATCTCGTCCGCCGAAACGGCATAAGGCTCTTGCACACCCGTAGATCGATTCATGTAATTGAACTCCAGGGGTCCGAATTGGACTCATTCTATCACGAGCCTGCACGGTTGGCAGGCAAACGAGAGATAATCACTCTGAACCAGAATGAACCGATTCAGGCGACGCACTCTATAGCCGGCTCGTCCGTAGCAATAAGAACGTTCAGGTGTTCGCGCGACTTCAACTCCTCCTCGATGACCGCGAGATCTTCGTAATAAGCGTAGCGCTTTTCCGACCACGCGCTTGGGCGGACCGGCACTCGCCACCAATCCGTAACCTGCTGGATGCCTTCCCCGACAACTTTGAGAGACACGCCGCCAGGATGCCGACCCTTAACGTAGTCGCGAATTTTCGAAGCAACTTCGGCTTTATTCATCATTGTCTGATACCGCTCCAACTCCGGTCTATCGTTCAACGCGAAACTGGCGATGGACGTGTTCAATACGACGCCGCTCATGAGTCCTTTTCCCGGGCGATCTGTCGCTGCATCACTCGATTCTCCGCGATCGCGCGCTCGAAAGCCTCGAACTCTGCGTCGTCAAGGACGGGACGCGGACGAGCAGCGTCCATGATGTCCCCGAACGTTCCGTTTCCGTTAGCCGCCGACACGATCCCCAGCTTCGCCTGTCCCGGCGTCGGCAGAGGTCGTGTCGGAATAACCACGTCCGCGGAATCCGGCTCCGAACCGGACGCCGGTGATCGAACATCCATGTCTGAGATTGAATGTGCCATAGTATCGCCTCGTCCCTCATTGTAACACACCGCGATGTCCTGAGAGAATCGACGAGGTTAGCACAAAGATTGACAGGCGCGGGTCGAATTGGGCGTGAAGGTCGGCGGATTGTATGCGCCGAACTTATAAGAAAGTCAGGTACATGCGTGAAGTGGTTTGGGAGTAATATATGGCGGACGAGCGATGCGACGTGTTGATAGTTGGTGGAAGTCTGGGCGGCGTGGCGGCGGCGATTCGGGCGGGCGAGATGGGCGCGAGCGTCGCGCTGATCGAGGAGAGCGATTGGATTGGAGGCCAGCTCACGTCGCAGGGCGTCTGCACTCCGGATGAGAATCGCTGGATTGAAACGACCGGTGGAACGACATCCTATCGCGCCTTTCGCGAACAGGCGCGGGACCATTATCGAACCGAATACCGCCTTTCCAAGACCGGCAAAAAGCAGAAGCGCCTTAATGCCGGCAGCTGCTGGGTGAGCCGGATGGCGGTCGAGCCCAAGGTCGCGCGGAATCTTCTCGCGCAGCAGCTGGCCGCTCTACCCAATGTAACCGTGCACCTGAATGCCCGTGCTGTCGAGGTCGAGACCCGAGACGACACAATTTCCGCCGTTCACGCGGACATTGGAGACGGACTTCATGTCCGGTTCCTGTCGTCTTTCGTGCTGGATGCGACCGAGCTGGGCGACCTGCTGCCGCTGGCAGGCGTAGAGCACGTCGTCGGAGCGGAGGGCCGGGGCCAGACGGGCGAGCCGGACGCCCCGGCGCACGCGCGGCCCGAATGGATTCAGCCCTTCACATTCCCGTTTGCTCTGGAGCTGCGCCCGCGCGGCGAGGACCACACGATCACCCCTCCGCATGACTACGAGGAGCTCAAGCGCCTTCAGGAGTATCGCATACTGGACGGAGCCATGCGCGGTATGTTTGGAGAGCTGGGCTGGTGGAGTTACCGCCGCGTGATTGCCGCTGAAAATTTCGACGACCCGGCATTGCCCTGCGACATTGCGATGATTAACACAGGGTCGAACGACTACAAGGGCGGCGTCATCCCCACCGACGATCGAGACGGAGATCGTGAAACGCTGGACCGCGCGCGGAGGGCTTCTCTGGGCTACGTCTACTGGCTTCAAACCGAGTGCCCGCGCGCCGACGATCCGGCAAAGCGCGGCTATCCCGAGATGAAGCTGCGAGGAGACCTCTTCAACACATCAGACGGCGTCGCTCCCCATCCCTATATTCGTGAATCGCGCAGAATCCGAGCCGTGAAAACGGTGCTGGAGCAGGAGATTGTCGCCGCGGACAGCATCGGCGCGCCGCATCAAGTCGGCCCGCGAGCAGCCTTCTTTCACGATTCCGTCGGCATCGGCCACTACTGGCTGGACATCCACGAGGGCGGCACGCCGGAACCGAATCGATTCCTCGATACGAAGCCCTTCCAGAGTCCGCTCGGCGCTCTCGTGCCTGTTCGTGTTGCGAATCTAATACCGACATGCAAGAACCTTGGAGTAACGCACCTAACCAGCGGCGCTTACCGCCTCCATCCTATCGAGTGGAACGTAGGGGAATCGGCTGGTGCGCTGGCGGCATTTTGCGCGATGCGGGGCATTGCTCCTCGCGCCGTATTGGAGGATAGCGCCTCCCTGCGAAGCTATCAGCGATCCCTGTTAGATGCCGGAATCCCGCTCTACTGGTGGACAGACCTTCCGAGCGGCCATCCCGCGTTCATACCTGCGCATGCGCTCGCAATCGAAGAGGTTTGGCCGGGCGGGGATGACCTGGCGTTTCGCCCTGACGAGACGCTGACCACGAGCGAAACCCATGAGTTGACGGAAAGGTTAGGGTCTCAACTTGTGCGGCAGCTCGAAGGGTTGACCCGAGCGGAGTGTGCCGGCCGCATCTATGACGCGCTGTTCCCAAATGGGTGGGGCGTTCATTAAGTATATACCCGGGATGAACGTGCTCGTTGGTTCTTCGTATACGCCCTCCGTTTCGGATACGTCTGGACAGTAGGGTGCCGCGGAATCGCGGTTTATTTGAATGGCGCCCAGGGCGGCATGATAACCGCCGACATTCAGAACGAAAAGAGCCTCCCGAACGGCGAAGCGTGTACAGAAGTGGAACAAATTTGGAACTTATTGGGGGATCGGGCCGTCGAAGTATTGGTCAAAGCAGATACTGTCACGAATCCGCCGGTCGCTTTTCAACACCGCGAGTTAAGAGTGCCGCTTCAGAACCAGCGATTCAAGTTCCTGATAACCGCAATAATTCTCCACTCCGATTTCCTCAACGGCGGAAGCCTCCAAGACAAGCGCCAGATAACCCGCAGGTGGAGAGATTTTCGATTCCACCGGGTCAGTAATCTGCAAGATGGGGGCAATGACGCCGATACTTAATATACGAGTGATTTTGATGTCCGCCGCATACCCAGTGTCATGAGATCATGACAGGGTGCTTAGACTCAACGAGCATGGTCTTGAACCGCGGTCGCCCCTACGCTTCCGTGAATGATGACCTCCGAGTTTCTATTCGTCACCGCATAAATCCAACCACATTTGAGGTGCCTTAACGGATGAGTGGCATTCCGTCCATAACAAAGACCGGCAAAGTTGGATTTCTTTTCCACCTGGGCCACGGCCATTACACGCAATTCTTGAATTTTCAAGAGTGTTTCCCTCCGGAACACGCCTCGCGGCCCGTATGGGTTCCATTGCTCGGAGAAGGCGCTCCCGATCTTCTTGCACGGCTGCCCCTCCTGCCTCGTAGTCGAAGATACGCGCGCAATCAGATGTGGCACGCCAGGAAGGCGTTAGCAGGCCATGAAAGCTGGGACGCGCTCTTCTGCGCGGCGGAGGTAACGGATTTCCGCCAATTCATGGATCGGTATCGCTGCTACCTCTACACCGATCTAACGCCTTCGTTGAAGAGGGAGCTCGCGCCCTGGTACGACCATCAGCTTCACGGCAATCCTCTTATTCTGGCCATGAAGAACTATCGCCGCAGCCGGCTATACCAGGCTTGTCGCGGGATATTCACCATGTCTGAGTGGGCGGCGCAGGGCTTCCAACGCGATTATGGGATACCTCGGGAACGGCTGCACGTTGTCCTGCCTGGCGCGAATTTGAATCGCTGGCCGTTTGTCGATCGATCCTCTCGCCCAATCCGCGCCGGCCCGGTGCGCATCCTCATGGTTGGCGGCCAGTTCCAGTTGAAGGGCGGAGATCTCATGCTCAGGTGGGCGGCGGAAACGAAGCTGCGAAACTGGGAGATGGATATCGTAACCTGGCCCTCCGAGCTGCCCGATTGGATTCAAGAGCAGCTTGGCAGGCCGGGCCCTGAGACACGGGCTTCCGGCTCTCTTGCGCCACGTGTGGCAAACGTCCGCGTTCACTGCGGTATGCGCGCGAACACCCCGGAAATAATGAAGCTCTACGAAGATGCCGATATCTTCTGCCTGCCTACCCAGGCGGACGGCAGCAGCATCGCATCGCTGGAAGCCATGGCGAGCGGGCTGCCCGTATTGGTTGGCGCTGTTGGAGGTATCCCGGAGCTGATTGACGAGGGGCGGACCGGATTCTTGCTGAAACGCGGAAGCTGGGAGGATCTAACCGCCAAGCTGGAGCGGCTTATTGATGACCGGGATCTCCGGCTCTGTGTAGGACAGCGCGCGCGCCAGTCTTGCGAAGACTTCTATAACGTTACACGCCAGCTCAGAGAAATCATGGATGTGATCGACTCCCAAGCGGAGACGGCCGGCACAACACCCTAAAAGCATTTGCACACGGATTACGGCTCGCCTGTACTTTTTCCGCAAGTCTAGCATCAACCGCAAGAACTATAAGTGCCGCAATAACTGTAAGAGCGACGACGCTCGTAGGGAAGAAAACGGGCGCGCTTTTGGGTCGATTGTCTCTCACGTCCGGTGAATCTTAACCGATAATACCGAGCGCGTCTATCCGGGCCGTTACTACTGGCGGCGTCAGGGGTCATTATATTTTGCCGGACTCTCGTGCAACCGAGATTCACGTCGGATTTATCATGTCAACGGAGGTTGGGCTCCGAACCCAGTTTCTTAACTGGAAGAGCGGCCTGACCCCCGATCTTGGCGTGCGCCCGGAATGGATTGTTATTGACTGGTGGAAGCACCGAGGACTGATCGAGCGGCTGCCGCTGCTGCCGGACGGCTTAAAGGCACGCATGCGTGGCGAGTTTCAACTGCGAAGCGGACTGAGGAAGGGCCCGTTTGACGCTCTCTACGTTGCCCAGGAGCGCATGTTCCACGGCTCGAATGATCTCCTATATCGCCAGAACTATTTCGTGACCGCTGACGTTACGGCGATTCAACTGGCAGCCTTTGGAACCCTTTACAACAAGTTGGCGACCGGACCGGCATTTTATGAACGACAAAAACACTCGGAACGATCCGAAAGGCTGCGGCGCGCGACTGCGCTATTCCCGTGGTCACGCTGGGTCGCGCAGAGCATGGTATCCGATTATGGTGCCGATCCCGAGACTATCCATGTAATTCCGCCCGGCGTGAACATGGAAAAACAGGATGGGCGTCGTCGCGAAGTCGACAAGCTCGGCGAGGAACCTGTAAACATACTTTTTGTCGGCGGCGACTTCTATCGCAAAGGAGGAGATCTGCTGCTGGATTGGGCGCTTCGCACGTCACGCAGGAATTGGAGGCTGAATCTGGTTACGCATGACCTGGTGATTCCTCCGCACTCTGACGTAAGGGTTTACAATCGACTTCGGCCGAACGACCCCGGTTTGAGGGCTCTCTATGCCGCCGCGGACGTGTTCGTGCTTCCCACTCGTGGAGATTGCTATTCGATTGCGGCAATCGAGGCAATGGCGTCGGGCCTGCCGGTAATCCTGTCCAAAACCGGAGGGACGGAGGACATTATTCGTGACAATTCTACCGGTTTCTTAATCGAACCGGGAGATGGCGAAGCATTATCCGAGAGATTGGATTACCTTCTGGACCATCCCGAGCGGCGGAGGGAGATCGGCTGCTCCGCAAGGCAGGATGCTGAGGAGCGGTTCGATCTGCACAAGAACATCGTTCGTACAGTCGGGCTTATGAGGAAATATTTGGGAAAGTGACGCTCAAACGCCGCAAAGCCTCACAGCTGTGCGCTGATGACTGTGCGCCGCTTAAATTGACTACTATTCAAGCAGCGGCGTTCGAGCGGCAATCTTAGAGCAATGATACGTTGATCGACAGACTTTCAAAGGGCTGCCACAGGGCTGCCAAAGGGCAGCAGTGACTGCTCGGAGATGATAGCCGGCACAGTTCGGCAACCGGAATCTTATTTTATGACCCAGCAAGCAGACGTAAGAGACGATATTGACGTGCTATACGTCGGTTTCGTCCTCGGGCATGGCGGCGATGCGGTCCAGATGCTGGACCTTGCCGCTGAAGTTGCCGCGCGCGGATTACGCGTGCGCATTGTGGTGCCTGATCTTCCCACGACGCGTATATTCGCCGAACGTGTCGCCGACCTCGGATTGGACTGTGTCCGTTCCCCCTGGGTTCGCGCGGATGCCCGTGGCGCGCGACAGAATGTCATCCACCTTCTCCGGCTGTTTCGCGAAAACCGCGCGAAGCTCTATCACCTGCACACCGGCGATGTCTGCTTACCGAGACTTGTGCTGCTCGCGATGAGCCTGCTGGATGTGCGCCCGGTGATTGTGACCATACAGAGTCCCTATGAAACGATCAAGCCCGGTGATGCGCGCGCACGTTATTGGGCTCACTCTGCCGCGTCCCAGCTATGCCGCGTCATTTGTCCCTCAGAGCATAGCTACAATACACAGCTTGCTTATGGGCTGCCTCCTGAGACGTTAAAGGTCATTCATAACAGTGTCAATATTGGCCGTTTCGCAAATGGCGAGCCGAAAAATGCGCGCGAAGCGCTGCAGCTCGATAGCAGCCGCAAGCTTATAGTCTTCTCATCCCGTCTGGAAGCTCAAAAGCGTCCTCAGGATGCAGTCCGCGCCTTCAACACTGTGGCCGGCGCATACCCGGATGCAGATCTTGTTTTCGTCGGAGAGGGCAGCCTGGAGGCCGAAACGGATTTGCTGGTCGAATCGCTTGGGTTGGCAGGCCGTGTCCACTTTGCCGGGTATCGACAGAACGTCGAAGACTGGCTGGCTGCGGCAGACGTATGGATATTGCCTACAGAATCGGAGAACTTTAGCCTTGCAGTTCTGGAAGCGCTTGCCGCCGGATGCGTGGTAGTCAGCACCGTTTGTCCCGGCAATGACGAGATATTGGTGCATCTGGAGAACTCTCTGCTGAGCCAGGTCGGCGATACGGCCGCTATGGGGAAGAACCTCGACCTGGCGCTTTCGGACCGGAGACTTGCAGAAAGACTCCAATCCGCGGCACGCGAAACGGCGAGGGGCTATTCGCTGGAAGCGATGGTCAACCACTACGCGGAATGCTACAACGAAAGCCTGGGCGTGCCGGGCGGGGGGAACGAAACGGAGGTCCATGTTCTTTCAGCGGCCGTACCTGCAAACGCTGCTGGAGGTGGCGAACACGCCGATTCAACAAACGAGTAGCGGCGAGTATGCACAATGTCTATCTCAAATATCGGCTGTTTAGCGCGTCGCGGCAATATTACTGCGGACTATGGTGCGGGCTGCTACGAGGCCTCGGTTGAATGGTCCAAGCTTCCATCCCAGACATAATCAGTTCTTGAATCTGGATTCGATGGCACTCTTCTTTTCGTAAGCGAGCAGTCACAATGTTCTTTACGAAGGCGTTATTGCATGCTTTTAAGCCGGCAAATTCCAGCCGGCAATATCTGGACGCGTTTGCGCGAAGAGCGGGGAACGCTGTTATACCGGGGGCGAGGGTCCTCGACGTTGGCGCAGGCGATGCGCCTTATCGCAATTACTTTCCGCATGCGGTGTATGAAACGGCCGACTTCTGCAAAATCGATAAGCCGTATGCGGACATAACATACATCTGCGATCTGCGGTCCCTGCCGGTTGGTAACGAGCAGTACGACCATGTCCTGATGACGCAAGTGATTGAACACCTCCCGGAGCCGCTTGCAGTTCTGGTAGAAATCAATCGTGTGCTGAAGCCCGGCGGCTGCCTATGGTTGAGCGGGCCGCTATACTATCAAGAGCACGAGCAGCCGTACGATTTCTATCGTTATACACAGTTTGGACTCCGGTACATTTTGCACGCAGCAGGCTTCGACGTTGAGGAAGTAGAGTGGTTGGAAGGGTATTGCGGTACTGTCTCGCATCAACTCTTCCTTGCAATGAAAGATCTCCCGTGCAGCCCATTTGCGCATGGTGGAGGCTTCCGAGGAGTGTTGAGTGGTGGCATCGTTCTGATCAGCAAGCCACTGCTCCTATTTCTAAGCCTGATTCTCAGCCGCAGCGATCTGCGTAAGCGATGGACAGGTTCAGGCCACTGCAAGAACTATCTGGTGCTTGCAGTGAAGCCATCGGACCAGCCAAGCGCGTCGCGGGGGCGGGCCAGCAATCTCAGTTAAGGTGTTGTTAGCTTGCATGCGAGTTAGATCAGGACATTCACTGTGTGAGTTCGTCAGATGAGCGAGCAGTCTGCAAGGGTATGGGTCTCAGTTGTAATATGCACGCGCGACCGTGGCGCTCTGATTTCCGATACAATCGAGTCCATCTTGGCCGGGAGCCGCCTGCCGGAGGAAATCGTGGTCATCGATCAGAGCGTGGGGCGCGAAACGGAGACTGTTGTAACGAATTTAGCGACAGTGCACGCTGGGGGATTCTCTGGAACCGTCAGACACATTCCAAGTACAACCAGGGGATTGTCCGCTGCTCGGAATGTTGGGGTGGCGGCGGCGCAAGGCAGCATTATCGTGTTTGTAGACGACGATTGCGAGGCAAAGCCCGCCTGGATTGGCTCGATTGTCGGAGTGTTTGAGGAACACGCGGAGGTCTGTTTGATTGCGGGTTCCGTGGCTCCGCCCGAAGGATTCGACTGGTCGACAGGTTATGTTCCAAATATTGAGATGACCGAGGGCAGTTCGCTTCGTCATCCCTATATTATGGGCGCCAATATGGCCCTCAGGCGGTCAGTTCTCAATGATTTAGGACCGTTCGACGAAACTTTGGGCGCCGGCTCGCCGGGACAGAGCTGCGAGGACATGGATTACCTCTTAAGGGTGTATGGGAAATACGGCCGGGGCAGAGTTTATGGCATCGGCGAGCCACTGATTGTTCATCAAGAGGGCGGCAGATTTGGCGATGCAAGGCGCGGGATTATCGAAGCATACGGATATGGCGAGGGCGCTCTCATTGGCAAGCTCCTTCGCCTCAGGGATAGGCAGTTTGTCCCGTATGTCACGCTGATATTTGGGAATTATGTAAAATCCATTTTCTCGTGGTTGATTCGCCGCTCGGGCTCGTCAGGCTTACGCAGAGCCAGGCGCATGGCCCGAGGGATCTGTTACGGCGTCCGTGAGGCCGGCCGAGCGTCGCGAGCATGACGGAAACGCGTAGTAATAATTTGCCCGAATCTCAACGTTTCGAAATATTGATCGTCGACAACGTGGTTAGCAATGCCGGTGACGCCGCAATCGTACTCGCGATGAAATCCTCGTTGGAAGAAGCGTTTGGTCCCGGCGCTGCCATCCGAAACTGTTTTTGCGGATCCACAAGCGACCCCGGCGTTTATGGCGACTTCTACCCCGATCTGAATTTTATAAGAACCCTATGGCACTGTGAAAACGATTGGTCCATTCCAAAGTGGAATATATTTGGACGCGTTATCCGAAAGTCCGCCGCGGTAAGGTTCCCGCTCCAGGCTCGGCTTTTCAAGCGCGGATTGCCGCTTCGCATCCTCTTGCCGAATGAATGGAATCTATTTCAACTGTTCGCAAAGAGCGATCTTGTCGTGGTTACAGGCGGGGCGCCCCTGTGCACGTCCTGGACTCCCGCGTCGCTGAGAAAGCTGCGCGTAGCGCAATACAATGCAGCGTTGATACTTCACAAGCCTCTGGTCTTCTATTCCCAATCCTTTGGTCCCTTTGCGGCGGATGACGATCTGCCCGTGTTGCTGAGGCCAGTCATGGAACAGGCTTTGGCAATTCTCTGCCGCGATGCCGCATCGGTCGAAGTTGTTCAAAATGTCATCGGTGTCAAGGCCGATAATATCCACCAAACTATCGACGAAGCTCTATTGATCGAGCCGCGACAGCCCTCTCACGAACTCGCGAGACCGCGCAGCGCCGATATACGCATAGGTTTATGTGTCCATCAATGGAATTGGTTCGGCGAAACCGAGCCCGTGGCTAAACAATGCGATTTCGAGCGGCGCATTGCAAAGGTCTGCGAGCAACTGCTGGCCGTCGGCCAACGGCAGATAGTGATGCTCACTACCCATCAGAAGATCCCTACCGCAATGCACTCCGATGAAGAGGTATCCGACCGAATCTTCGAACTTGTGAGTGCTGATTCGCAACATCGAGTGAGCGTAGTCAGGGATTTCGTGCACCCGTGCGAGTTCGCACATTTTATGGGTGAATGCGACGTGGTGCTTACCAGCCGCCTGCACGGAGGGATTCTCAGTCTCGTTGGGGGAGCGCCCATTGTCGCCCTGGAATATGAGCCGAAGACACGTGGATTGAT
>JBBROJ010000061.1:0-28903 GCA_038229495.1 Chthonomonadales bacterium | reverse complement strand
GCGAAAGTAGCAGCGCGCCTCTGCGTAACCTAGACGCAACCCTCTCTCATAAAGGAGAATGCAATGCAACGATTCAAGTACTCAATGCTCGCCGCCGCCGGTCTGCTGATTCTGGCGTTGGTGCTCACCGCCATCGGCCCCAAGCGGGTCATGGCCGCGCTCGGCTACACCCCCGTGCGCGACGTGGACAATCCAGCGTCGAACCCGCACGGAGACGGCATAGCGGATACAATCACGTCCGGCATAACCACGCAAGTATTCTTCCGTGCGGTCCCTGCCGGCAAAAGGTTCGTTATCGAGCACGTCACAGCTACGGCGAGTGTCCCGAATGGCCAAACAGGGTTTATCTTTATTGATACTCGCTCCGGCGGGATCAATGTGAGACTCGTCATTCCTGTTAACCAGCAGTTCGCAGACTCCGTCTTCCCTGGATCGGACCTGCTTGTGACCGGACAGGCGGTTCGATTCTACGCAGATCCCGGCACCTTTCCCTCAATAAGCTTCCGCAGGAGCAGCAGTTCGGGGTCAGCCTCCTTTCAGGCGTTCATCTCCGGATATTATGTAAACCTTTAGCACGCGCAATCCGCAATTTTGCATAGATTGCTGGTGCCGGCTGCCTCCTGCAAACCGGCCTGTCCAAAGCGGACGGGCCGAGTTTGCGAATCATGCCGGATGCACTTGACGTCATGCCGAGGAAGGAGGAATCCGGCTGCCATTGTTACGCAAAGCCAGAAGCCGGGCTCCTCGCAACGGCGGACCGGAATGACGGCGCGGTGCGCGTCGACTATCGTCCATCGTCTATCGTCGCGCTTCTCACGCTTACGGCCGGGTGATCTTCAGCGTCTGGCTGCAGGATTTGCGGCACGTCGTGGTGACGATGTAGACGAGGAACAGCGCCGTCGCGACAGGCGCGGTTTGGTCGGCACGTAACGCGAGCCTATTCGGGTCACTCTTTGGGGCCAATCGCCACTCTTGGCACACTTTTTGCAATAGGTACAACTATCAGGTGTGCTGTTTCGTCTGCCTGTCACTACTCGCAGTGAAAGGAGACCTAATATGCAACGCAGCTTGCAGTACAGCTTGCAACGCAGCTTGCAGTACAGCTTGCAACGCAGCTTGCAGTACAGCTTGCAACGCAGCTTGCAGTACAGCTTGCAGCGCAGCTTGCAGTACCTCGCGCGCTGCGCGCCGGCTGCCCTGCCTGTCTTGGTCGTTGCCCCGCTCCCATCGCATGCGCAGCTACAGCTCTTCCACGACCGGACCGCGTTCACCGCCGCTATGACGGGACTGCCCGGACCCATAACGGACGACTTCGAATCGTATGCGCTTGGCGATATCCCGCTCGGCGGCCGGCGAAAGTAGCAGCGCGCCTCTGCGTAACCTAGACGCAACCCTCTCTCATAAAGGAGAATGCAATGCAACGATTCAAGTACTCAATGCTCGCCGCCGCCGGTCTGCTGATTCTGGCGTTCGTGCTCACCGCCATCGGCCCCAAGCGGGTCATGGCCGCGCTCGGCTACACCCCTGTACGGGATGTGGACAACGCTGGACGCCATCCGTTTCAGTTCGAGTTTGTCCACATCTTCGGCGATGGCCAGTCTTCCAGTGTAAGGAATCTGTTAATACCACGCGGCAAACGCCTCGTTATTGACTATGTCATCGTAGACTCCAACCTTCCGCCCGGACAGATCCCTACCTTCTTTGTAGGCACGACCTCCGCCGGGGTTTTCATAAATCATACGTTTCTGGCCGACCTTCACGGGCCCAATGGGTTCGGCCAGGACGACTACTACAGCGACCACCCCGCTGTCCTATACCAAGATGGGGACAGTGACCTTAGGTCCACCGTCTTCCGAAACGGGTCTTCGGGGAGTGGCGCCGCGCGCATTGACATATCGGGCCACATGCTGGACCTGCCATAGCGCATCGCAAAATCCGCGACACGCAAGCCTCCTGTCCCGCGCAGGCGGCGCTGTAACAGTTCAGCCATCATGGATCAAACCGCTACGGCACCCCTCATCCCCCGGCCCCTTCTCCCCTCCGAGAGGGGAGAAGGGGAGCTGAACAGTCAGATTCATTCGGTTCATCAGAGCGATTCGTTTACACATTTGCTCCCCCTCCCGTTCCGGGAGGGGGCCGGGGGGTGGGCGTCTTTCAATTCGCTCTCACCAGGACTGAACTTGGTCCCAACCCGGTGTCCGCAAATGCTTGACAGACAACGGAATGACCTTGTATCATGGTGTCCAGGACGTTACGCAGATGAACACGCAGATGAACAGATGAACGTGCTCGGTTGCTGCCGAATCAACTTGTGCGCTATTACATACCTTGTACTCTATACCGTAATCCACGCACGGTGGAGATAGGATTCTAAGAATGGTCCGGTGGAGACGGCCCGCGTTGAGGCTGGCCGTACCGTTATCTATTGCTTTTGTCGTTATATTGCTCGAAGAGCCTCTTGCAGCCTTCGCGCAGGCATATCCTGGTGTTCTGCCTGTCGCGATGGTGTCGCTGTTGGCATGCCTTCTTATGCCTGCGGCACGGCGGTGGTTGATCGTTACGCTGTGCTTTGGAATCGGCCTTCTGGCCTGGCGGGACGTCTGGCGAATCGTACCACTCCCTCCCGCGCTGGACTACGTGATCGTCGAGCAGATGTACCCCTTTGGCTGGGCCCTGCTCGCTTTGCTCGCTCTCACCGCGGGTGTCGCCGAGGCGCTGCGACCCGGATCTGTATGGGCGAGGCGCTGTTACTTCGCGGCGGCGGCGGTCTATTTCGCGGGACACGGCTTTGTGAGCTTCTTCAAGTCGCCCAACTGGCAGTCGGCCATCATGCTCGCCACCGGCATCATCGCGGTGTTCGGCATCTTTACAGCGCAAGCTGTCGTCGCAGCCGAAGAGGAGATGCTCCCGGAGGATGATGACATTCGCGCGCTTGTCACGGACAAGGAACGCCGAGTTGCCAGGCTTGCGGATCGCGAGTGGCGCGAGGCCCCCGATAACGTCACGCCCTCCCCTTAGTTGAAAACAGCCCCCCAGCCCCCGACTCTCAATTTTGGGGGAGTTGATCCCCCCGGCCCCGAATCCTGGGGGAGTTGATCCCCCCAACCCCCAATCCTGGGGGAGTTGATCCCCCCGGCCCCCCGACTCTCAATTTTGGGGGAGTTGATCCCCCGGCCCCGAATCCTGGGGGAGTTGATCCCCCAACCCCCAATCCTGGGGGGCCGCATTCTCATCTTCCACCCTCTACCACTCCAGCCTGCTAAGCCTCGCAGCACCCCAATTAAGGAAAACAACGACGCAGCCCAGGGCCAGCCCCGCAGCTGCTGCAGATTCGATCAACAGGACCGGAATGATCGGCAGTTGGACAAACTGGACTATTGCCCATGCGGCCGCGTTCAGCAGCGCCACGACCAGCATAAATCCTACCTGCATTCCAAATACGACGATCCGGCCTCCCGTTGAGAGACTGAAACGAGCATTTTCGGCGGAGAAGTCGCAAAATCTGGCGCTTGCGCCGACTCCGATCGCCGAGAAAGCCGCGACGACGCAAATGACCAACCCGAGGCATGCCGCCAGCTCTCCCATGGGCATTTGCGCCGCCCATGCGTAGGCGCCTGCCGACAGAAGAGCGATGGGCAGCGAAAGCGAGCACGCGAACGCAAACTTTCCCAGCAATACGGTAATGGCTCGATTCGGCGCTCCCATTAGAACCCAGAATGCCCGATTTTCCGCGACATAGGCTGACAGCGAGAGGCGAAGCGAGATGGGTGCGAGTATGACGAGCAGCGTTTGGACGAAGAGCGCCGCGCCGAAACGGTGCATCGGCGGTGAAGACTGCACGTTCGCAATGAAAACCGCGACGACCGCAATCGGAATGAAGAGCATGGAGAGCTGCCGCATGTCTCTCCGCAGGCAGGTCATGTCTTTCACGAAAACCGCCCGCACCGGCGGCGAAAGCGCTCCGGCAAGAGCGACCAGGGGACCCGCCAGGGGCCGGATGGATCCGGAAACCTCCGATGATTGTGACGATTGTGAATGCGGCCCGGAATCCGCCTCTTGCGCGGCGGCCCAGCCGGCATAGAAGAGGCGCTGCGCAACAAATGAGCACGCTCCCGCCGCCAGCACAGCCGCTGCCAATACCATTCCCACGCGAATATTCGCCTCGCCCGCCGGTAAATTTCCACCCAGCGCCTGCCCCGCCCATGCCCACGGCCCATGGCGCATAACTGGCGAAGACACGGATGCAAGCAGCCGATCCGCCGTTCCGCGAAGCATCGCCGCGTCGGCCCGCTGGACCCGCGTTACACTGCTACTGACGACAAAATATAGCACGGCAAACAGAGCTACTCCCGCCGCGGCCAGTGCATCACGGGTGCGCCCCGCAGGAAGAATTCGCATCAGCGCCATCGCGGCAACGACGCCGATGCCTGTAGGCAGGGCTGAAAACGCGATGAGCGTCAGAACGACGGTAAGGAGGTAGGCGGGCGTAAAGCGATTCAGGGCCAGGCTGTAGGCGAGGAGGATAGGCGCGGCGGTGGTCAAGAAGAGGGCCGCGTTGGCGAAAGTGGCCTCCACAAACTTCGCCAGAAACAGGGAGCCGGATCGCACGGGCGCGGCCAGCAACAGTCCAAACTCCGGATTCAGATAGAAAGCCTGTAATCCAACCGTGACGCCGGAGAGCACGAGCAGCCAGAAAGAGGAGAAGAGGCCCAGCACCGGGACCCTGTCGAGCAGGAGGCGAATGGTAGAATCCGATTCGGAGGCTGCGGCGAACGGTTCTACAAATCCATATGCGAGCAGGCCTACCCCCCCGCTAACGAGTAAAGAAAAGAGCAGTCCACGCCGTACGCGCCTTCGCTCGGCGGATTCGGCGCGCGTGAGGGAGTTCCAGATTCCCCGGAGTCGCGCGAACAGGAGCAGCCGAATCATGCTAAGCGACCACGCCATCCGCATACGGCTCGCCCGTGTCTCAGCGACACGCGAGAATGTGTCAGCCCGTTCACTTCGACTTCCCTGTCAGCGTAATCGAACCATCCTCCACCTTAACTGCATCGAATTTCGCGTCCGGAATCATCGATTTGTCGTTTAAGAGCGAGACCGCCTTTTGCGCTGCCGCGCGAAACGTATCGACGTTGGGCATTCCGAGGCGTCCTACATCGACTCCCTCAATACGAAAGGAAAGCGTGTGGTCGGCGCTTACCTCCGGCGCTACATTTACGGTAAAGGACGCGGGCGTGCCGGCGGACCGTATGGCCGTTGCCCGAATGCGACCGTCGACAATGCGCACCCATGCCTTACTCACCTGCTTGCCGTGCATCAATCTTTGAATGCGATCGTCGGTTTCGAGCAGCCGGTTGATCTCCGCTTCCCGAAGCGTTAGTGTAAAGGCTGGGCGCTTGCCGGCGGAAGCATCCCGAGTGATTTGCTTGACCTGATTCCGAACTTCGGTCACGCGCGCATCGACCTTCGCGCGTTCGGCGGGAGGCAGCGGCGGGGGCGGCTTAGGCGGCGTCAGGAAGAGATAGGTAGGAATCGCGAGAATGAGGAGGGCGAGAGAGCAGCCGGAGCAGCAGCATGCGCGTCGTATTTTCATAGAGCGGGGTGCAGTGGAAGATTGCTGTTAAGCATATTGCGATTACCCAGGGCCGGCAGCAGGCGCGCCTCGCGCAGGGGCGATTCAGGCGGTTACGAACACATCTTTCGGCGCGGAGAGCCGCGGAAGCTGTACGTTGATACTCGGCGCCTTCTTAAACAACGCGAAAAAGAGGTCGCCACGGCGGGTCAATGCGGCCGTCTCATCCGGCATCTCCTTTTCCGACACTACGTTTATAATGACCGAATCCTCCGTCACCTCGCAATTAAGCTCGCGAACCAGCGCCTTGTGCGATTTGTCCAGCGCGTCGGCAACACGCAGCATGGCCGCCATGTACGTCACGCGGCGACGATCCTCGTCACTCAATGTGCCGTAGACGGTATGATCCTGGGTGGGGAGGGCTTTGCGGTGGTATCTCGCTACGTTAGCGATAATCTTCACTTCGTCGCGCGTGAACGGGATAAGCGGTTCGGTGAGAATCATCATCAGGGCGTGGCGATGGTGGCCCTGCGCGGAGACAAAGTAGCCGATGTCGTGAAGGATCGCCGCGAACTCCAGCAGCTTGCGATCTCCACGATCGAGCTTATGATAGTCCGCAAGCTCCATAAAGAGCGTGCCGGCCAGGCATTCCACCTGATGGGAGTGGTCCGCGTCGTAGTTGTAACGGCGCGCCAGCTCCATGATCGCGTCCGCACGAATCTTTGTCTCCAACCCATCCCCCGAATCAGGCGTTAAGCATCAGGTATTCAGGTATTTGGGTATACAGGTGTTCTGGGCCTGAATACCCGAATACCCTGCTCCCTTACCCAAATCTATCGTAGAGCAGGCCCCACCGGAGTCCGCGCGTGCTTACGTCGACCTGGGTGACGGCGGATTTCTGCATTACCTGGAGCAATATAAGCGCGCCGCCCAGAATCACATCCGCGCGGGCGGGGTCCAGCCCGAGAAATCGCCTGCGCTGCTCCACCGAGCACGACGCGTAGCGCTCGACCTGCGTCTCCACTTCGAACTGCGTCAGCCTCGCGCCGTGAACTTTTTCGGTGTTGCCCTCCGAATCTACGGAGAGACTTAGCGCGACGCGGCACATATTGGTGAGCGTTCCACCCACTCCCACCGCCGTGTAGTTCGCGGCTGCGGGCCGCAATCCCTGCAATCCCTCAGAGGCAAGGCGGGCAGCTTCGGCCATCTCCAGAATCGCAGGCGGGTCCGAGTGGAGGGCCGACTCCGTCATGCGTACGGCGCCGAGCGGCAGGCTTACCCTGCTCTCAATTCCCAGTCGATTTCCAAAGATCACTTCCGTGCTTCCGCCGCCGATATCGACAACAAGCAGATGCTCCGCGTCGCGCCAATGTGGGTCGCGGCGAACGGCGGTATAGGAGAGACGCGCCTCCTCTTCTCCGGGAATGACCTGGATATCGATGCCAATTCCGCGCGCGCGGACCAGGAAATGCTCGCGATTCTCCGCGTCGCGGAGCGCTGACGTTCCGATGGCCGCCACCTGATCTACGTGGTTTGCACGGCAGATAGTAGCGAACTCGGCAAGGGTCTCCAGGGCGGAATCCATGATGGATTCCCGCAGCTGCCGCGCGTTTATACCCTTGCCGAGGCGCGCAGGGCGCGAAGTCTGGTAGAACGGCGTAAAGCCCCCTTGCCCGTCCTTCTCGACAAGAAGCAGCTTCATCGTATTGGAGCCGACATCAATGGCGGCGAAGCGGGGCATAACCATTCGAAGCGCCGATCTGGATTGAAGAGGGGTGGGATCTCAGCTTGCGCAGCGGCCGCACCCGCCGGTCGCCGGGTTGAAGCCGCAGCCGCCTGCCATTGGCTTGTCGGAGCCGGATGTGCCGCACGGGCTCAGCTGCCGGCTGACTGCAAAGCGCGAAATCAACCGCTCGGGCGCGCCCCCGCCGCACGTTGGGCAGGCCAGCCCCTCCGCGCGTGTATCGCGGCAGAGCGCTTCGAACTCAACATGGCAATCGTTACAGCGAAATTCAAATAGCGGCACTTAGCATCTCCTCCAAACGATTATCAGCAAATACCCGATAAGGCGCAAGCGAAGTTAGCAGGCGCGCGCTTTGTACCATAGTATCACACGCGCGGGAGGAACACAAGCAAGCCTTGCGATGGATAACCGTTCAGCCTTGATGAGAACCGCCGGTGCGATGCTACGGGCAAAATCCCCGTGACTAGACGGCTTCGTCGGAAACCCTGCTGAAGCAGGCTAATGCGGGCAGCCAGAGCACGCTTTAGCGTGGTTCCCTGTGGGAGCCGCCGGGTTCAGCTGGTGGTGAGAGCGTCGGACACCCCCTCGCCTACTCAATGCGGTTAAATCCATGCGCCGAACGGCAAATTCAAGACAGTCAAAAGCAGAGGACCGGCTGGGAAGAGATACACTTCCAACCGGCCCGCCCAGGGTTGACTAAACGCCTTTCTAGCGACCAGCGCCCGGCTGTCCGGCTGCGCCCACCTGTCCGGCCGTTCCCGTCTGTCCGGTCGCGCCCGATCGGTCGGTGCCGCGAGGCTGTCCCGTCGATCTTCCCGGCTGCGCGCCGCCCGGCAGGTTTGCGGCGCCCGCGCGCGGAGCCGTACTTGTCACGCCGCCTCCGCCGCCGCCCGCCATATACTTGGAGCGCTGCTCCGGCAGTATGTCGCCGCCCCACAGCCGGAACAGAACATATGCCCACATGAGGCCGCCTATAACCAGAATTGCAATGAGCTTTTTGCGATGTGCGTTTTCGACCTCGCCGCGCCCGGTGCACTCCGAGCACGTCACGGTTCCGGTCCCCTCGCACGTGGGACACTGCTGAACCTCATCGTTCCAAACAAGCTTCTGATTCCCACCTCCGCCGCACGCCTGGCAGACTACCTTGCCGGTCGTGTCGCAGTCGATGCAACCCATCGTAGGTTTTAGACTGACCACTCGGCGGACCCGTGACCAGCGACCGAGATCCTCGCGGAGCTTTGC
Organism: Chthonomonadales bacterium; assembly: GCA_038229495.1. GTDB lineage: Bacteria > Armatimonadota > Chthonomonadetes > Chthonomonadales > CAJBBX01 > JBBROJ01. Next base: position 20,345 of record JBBROJ010000061.1, on the reverse strand, counting down.
CGTGACTTCGTGCGCGCCCTCTTTCACCGCCTCGGTCGGGAGGCCAAGCTTGTCGCTCTTGACCTTGTCAAGAATTGAGATGCGTTCTCGATGAACCTTTTGCGGTTTTCGCTTTACCGTATATGCCATGTGAACTCCCTCTGCCGGAGTAATCGATCTAATGGATGTCTACGCCGCTATTATTAGCGATTTGACGGTTCGTAGTTAAAACGAGAAGGGATTGCCATCCGGAAGACCCCAAATATCAGATCGAAATTGAGATTCCGGCTTATTCTTAACGTGGCCGTCGAAATACAGCACGTTGTATTGCTCGGGATGTGGCGCCCATCCCGGATACCATGCCCAGCAAGAGGGGACCGGATTCGAGACCGCATAGGAGGTAATATAGCGATAATCCCATAACGTAATTTTACGCGAGGGCTCATCCACCCTTGCCATTGTCTGACCAGCCGCAAAGCCATTATATACGAAGCTCAATCCAGGCTGTTTTGTGTTGGAGTTCTGCGTCCAACCTTTATTCGATTTGCACTGGTAGATTCCCAGATCCTTGACGTAGGGGTAGATGCTCTGCGCCCAGTTCACGAACGGGGAGATTTTCCAATCTGGCACGCCGTAGGCCACATCCAGCCAGAAGGGCGGCTGGCTGCAATTATCGATCCAAAGGTGATCTTGAGCAGGATAGGTTTCGTCATAATCCCCCGCATACATCATGATTGCCTTGCCCAGCTGGCTCATATTTGAGACGCACACGATGCGCCGAGCCTGCTCGCGCGCCTGCGCGAATACGGGGAAGAGCATGGCGGCCAAAATCCCAATGATCGCGATCACGACGAGAAGCTCGATAAGGGTAAAAGCTCCATGTCGGGTGCGGGCAGCGCTAAGCGGCATAAACGTATCCTTCCCCTTCTTTGGGGTGTGGGTTCGGCGAAAAACGACCGGGCTATTCAGGATTATACGGTGGAATATGATGAACGTCAAGGATAGCGTCGAGTGGCCTTGGGCGGACCCCTGATGCATGCGGACAATGCGCCACGCCGCTAGTTCTGGCCGCCGGTCTTCACAGGCGGAATCCTGGCTCCGCCGGGAGCGAGACGGGGAAGCTGTGCCGCCGGGTTTGCATTGCCTATTGGGCCGGCAATCTTCTGGTCGGTCTTCGGTGCGGCCAGCTTCTCGAACGCTATCTTTTTCTGCGCATAGTCGATGGTGATACGGTAGCGGAGCAGCACGTCGTTTCCGATGATTCCAAATTCAGGGTCAAAGCCGTCCTTGCTCCCCTGCTCGATGTAGATCGCCTGCACGTCCGTCACCTTCAATCCGCCAATTGCGAGGTCCGCGAGCTCTACGGCGCTGACTTTCCCCTCCTTGCCGTCCGGATGAGTGATAGGCATGGTAGCGGCAGGTATAAGGGTCAGCGCCTTGGCGACCGAAGCGGGGAGGAGTGTTCCTACCGAGCCGGTGTCCACGAGTGCGGAGAAGCTCTTCTTGCCGTTCACCTTCACGTCGATCCATATGCGGCCATCCTTCAGCTCGAACGGGACGACCGTCGAGTTTGGCGGCAGCGGCGCTCCCGCGGGCCGCAGCATAAGGCGTTGAAGCTGGGGGTCGATTGTCAGCGAGAGCGCGGCAAGCGCGGAGCTGCCGATCCAGACCAGTGGAGCGTCTTTAGGAGGCGTAGCGGAGAGGTGCTTGAAGAGATCGAACATGTTGAATGCCACGGTCGAGATTACGACTCGGTTAATTCTTACGGACTGTACCGGGACTCCCACAACGCGAACCGAGCGATCCAATATCTGTGCATCGCGAAGACCGGTAGGCTTCATGGCGCGTTTGGCGGCGTATTCGGGACCGATGAAGCATGTCGGGAGTCCCGTATCGATAATCGCCGATTCGGCCAACCCGTCCCCAACCACCGCCTTCACGATTATGAGGCCGTTTTCCACGCTGAACGGAATCAGATCGGGCATTTGGGATGTCTGTAAGAGCTGCCCTGCGGTAAAGCTCCCCGCCCCCTGCGCCAATGCCGATGTTATGGGTGTCGTGGTGAACAGCATGGCCGCGGAAGCGCAGCTCAAAAAACCCGAAATTCGGAAGATTGTGCCGGTGATTCTCATGTGCTCATTGTAACACAGGTTTGGGGCGGCGTCAAAGTACCGATGACAGGTGTGTGTGCTCATCTTCCGCCGGTCAATTCGGGGGGCGTTTATTCCCGAATCATGTATAATACGAGCTATGAGAGTGAGTGAATGAGTGAATCGATGAATTTGTTTACCCTCGATATGCCGGCTGGAGCGGAGAAACGATCTGGAGCGGAGAAACGAACATGATTGTGCATGGCATTGATCTGAACTCGCATGCAATCCATGAGTTCTGCCGCAAGTGGAAGATCAAGGAGCTGTGCATATTCGGCTCTATCCTCCGCGACGACTATCGCCCGGACAGCGACATCGACTTACTGGCCGACTACGAACAGGACGCGGAGTGGGACCTCTTCGATCATATGGAAATGGAAGAGGACCTGGGGCAAATTGTCGGGCGCAGCGTGGACGTATTGGACCGCATTGGTGTAGAGACGTGCCGGAATCGATTTCTTAAAAGCGAAATTCTTTCCTCCATAGAGCCTATTCATGCATCGCGATGAAGTGCCTGTCGAAGACATCCGGCAAGACGCAGTTCGAGCGCAAAGCTATCTGCACGGAATGTCTCGCGCGGACTTTCTGGCTGACAATAAGACGAAAGCCGCTGTTGTGCGCGAGCTTGAGATCATGGGCGAAGCTGCCTCGCGCGTTTCGGAAACCTTTCGCGCTGTGCACGCTGAGGTGCCTTGGAAACGCTTGATCGGCCTGCGAAACTTCTACATCCATGTCTATGATGCGGTGAACTACAGCAAAGTTTGGGCAACGACCGCTCAACTCCTCCCCGTCGTGGAGGCAGCTACAGCAGCTATTCTTCCTTCCGGCGAACACACTGAGTGACCCGCCGCGCAGATTCCGAGAGTATTGCGCTCCAATGCAACATAAACACTATAAAATAAACACTCGATTCGACGTGCTTGTAGTTGGTGGGGGGCACGCCGGCTGTGAGGCCGCGCTTGCGGCCGCGCGCATGGGCTGCCGCGTGGGAGTAGCCACGCTCAACCTGGACCGCATCGGCCACATGCCCTGCAACTGCTCTATCGGCGGCCCGGCGAAGGGACATCTTGCGCGGGAGATCGATGCGCTTGGTGGCCAGATGGGCCTGACTACCGACGCGACGCTGACACATATCCGGTATGTGGGAACCGGCAAAGGTCCAGCGATCCAAACGCTGCGCGCTCACGCCGACAAATCTCTCTACCCGAAAGCCATGCGCGCCGCGCTCGAAATTGAGCCGAACATCACGCTGCTTCAGGTGAAAGTGGAAGACTTGCGAGTCGAGAGTCGAGAGTTGAGAGGTAGCGTCACTCTCGACTCTCGACTCTCGACTCTCGACTCTCGACTCGTCACGGGCGTTATCCTGGAGGACGGCAGCCACGTGACCGCGCGGGCGGTGGTGATCACGACGGGGACATTTCTAAACGGACTGATGCACTGTGGCTCGGAGAAGACCGCGGGAGGCCGGCACGGCGAGGGGGTGGCGCAGGGGCTTAGTGGAGCGCTCCAAAGGCTCGGAATCCGCATGGGCCGCTTCAAGACCGGCACCACGCCGCGGGTAGACAAACAGACCATTGATTGGGAGCGTGTGCAGGCGCAGGAGTCCGAGGACTGCCCGCCCTTCAGCTTCCTGAATGACCGCTTGAATTCGCCGCGCCCGCTGCTCCCCTGCTGGCAGACTCATACGACGACGGAAACGCACGACATCATCCGGGAGAATCTGCATCTTTCTGCTATGTATGGCGGCCATATAAAGGGCATCGGCCCGCGCTACTGCCCCAGCATCGAGGACAAGGTCGTTCGATTCGCCGACAAGGAATCGCATCCGGTCTTCCTGGAGCAGGAGGAGTGGAACAGCGATTGGCTCTACGTGCAGGGCATGAGCACCAGCCTGCCTGCGGACGTGCAGATTCAGTTCCTGCGCTCGCTGCCTGGGCTGGAGAACGCAAGCATGCTGCGGCCCGGTTATGCGGTCGAATACGACATTGCCTTTCCCGATCAGCTTCACCCCACGCTGGAGAGCAAGCTGGCGTCGGGCCTCTTCCTGGCGGGCCAGATCAACGGCACGTCCGGGTATGAAGAGGCGGGGGCGCAGGGACTCGTTGCAGGCATAAACGCCGGGCTGATGGCACTGAGGCGCGAGCCCATTACGTTGGAGCGGCAGAACAGCTACATTGGCGTGCTGATCGACGATTTGGTCACGAAGGGCGTAGAGGATCCCTACCGCATGCTTACGTCGCGCGCCGAGTACCGTCTGCTGCTCCGGCATGACAATGCTGATCTTCGGCTCACGCCAATTGGCCGCGCGGCTGGCACGGTTTGCGATAACCGGTGGACGCGGTTTATCGATAAGCGATCTGCAATCGAGGCGGAGACGCGCCGGCTGATGAACACGTTTGTTACGTCCAGGGACAACGACCGGCTGCGCGAGTGGGGGACCGCTCCGGTCGGCACGAAGGTGAGTCTACGGGAGCTGCTGCGCCGTCCGGAGCTGGATTACGCATGGATTGCCGAGCGTTGGCCTGCGCCCGCCGAAGTGAATCGATTCGTTTCAGAACAGGTCGAGATTCAGACGAAGTATGAGGGCTATATCGCGCGTCAGCAGAGTCAACAGGTGGAGTATGGCAAGCTGGAATCGATTCTGATTCCATCGGACATGGATTTCGCCGTAATCCGCTCACTCTCGATGGAGGGCCGCGAGAAGTTGGGCAGAATCCGCCCTGCCAGCATCGGGCAGGCCGCGCGCATACCGGGTCTCACCCCCGCCGATCTCCACATCCTTATGATCATGCTGGAACAGCGAAAGCGGGCTGCCGGCGCTACACTAACGCCGTCGTAGACCACTCTATTCGCGCGCGCCGGCTTTGCGCAGAAGCTCGACGATCTTGTCCCGCTTCTTGTCGCGAGCGGTAGAGAGAGCACTGTGGCCCTTTTTGTCGCGGGCGTTGACGGCGGGACGAGCGCGGAGCAGCGACTTGACTACATCCTCGTGATTCTCCTGAACCGCAAGGATGAGCGCGGTGCGGCCCTCATCGTCCTTCTCGTTCACGTCCGCGTCGCTGTCGACCATGAGGTCTACGACGCTTTCGTATCCGTTCTTGGCTGCCAGCATAAGAGCCGTATTGCCGCTCGAATCCCGCATGTCGATGCTTGCCCGGCGGCGAAGAAGTGCGCGGCAGACTCCCACGTGTCCTCGCTCGGCAGCGACCAGCAGCGGCCGGTGACCGCCTGCGTCACGCGTATTTGGGTTCGCGCCCGCCGCTAGCAGAATGCGAACCGGCTCCTGTTTCCCTTCTTGAGACGCGACAAGCAGCGGCGTGGACCCGGAGTTGGATTTAACCTGGATATCCGCGCCCGCAACGAGGAGCGCTGCAAGTCCCTTGCCGTCATCGCGCCTTGCGGCAGGGAACAACGCCGATTCCCCGTTAATATCCACGGCGTCTATCTTCGCTCCCTTTTCCAAAAGCATGCGGATGACATCGAGGTTCCCACTGAACGCAGCGCCCATCAGGGGCGTCTGTCCGGCCTTCTTCTGGGCGTTCACGTCAGCGCCCGCGTCAATAAGTATTTTGGCTATGGCTGCATTTCCCCTGAATGCGGCATCTCCCAACGCGTTCTCGCCGTCGCCGGTCCGCGCGTTCACATCCGCGCCTTTGTCCAATAGCAGGCGAACGGATTCCAGCGCTCCCTTGTCGGCAGCCCAGATGAGCGAGGTCTTGCCTTTGTTGTCACGGGCATCCACGCCGGCCCCGGCGGTCAATTGATCTTCCAGCGCCTTCAAATCGTTCTTTTTGGATGCCTCGATAAGCGCGGTTTCAGCGGGAGTCTGCCGCGCGGATCCAGTCGCAGCAGCGCACAATGCAGTGATGGCAGACGCAAACGCGATGAGGACGCAGATGCACACGATGCGGGTATTACGAAAGAGAATAGAGATATCTGACATTTTTCCACCCCTTCATCAAAAGGATACGCGTAAAAAGATACGTGCAAGCGACCAAAGAATCCTACCTCATTCGTTGAATTATCGCAGTGAAAAATGTTACTGGTAACTGTTCAGTTTCTGTGAGAGTGAATCGCTCCGCAGCGAGTCCGCCACCGGTTAAAACCCAGCGGCTACCCATTGGAACCCCGCTAAAGCGGGCTGCCTCCACGTCAACGCACGATCCGCAGCCTGCTTTTGCAGGGTTTCAGGCGTAGCCCTCCAGCTTTCGATGCCGGGTGGAGCCTGCCCGTGGAGTTTGCACGGCGATTCTCATCAAGGCTGAACAGATACGTCATCGTTGCGCTTGCCGATTAGCTCGATGTATACGGTATCCTGCTCGACACGATAGATTATGCGAAACTCGCCCACTTCGGTCCTGCGCAGGTCGTCATATCCCTTGAGAGCTTGCGAGTCGGGTGGAAGCGGGTCGGACATCAGCGCCAGCATTTTCCGTGCTACCTGTTTGAACTGTTTGGCATCCAGCGAGATAAGGAAATCGTGACCGTCGCGACGGGTATCGAGCTTCATTTTGCGTCGTCTTCCGAACTGACGATCTCCATTTTTCGCGCGATGGCAGCCAGCGTTTCATCAGAACCCATATATGCGCTCTTTGCCGCTTCGCGCGCTTGCTCGCCCCAATATCGATCTTCTAACGCGGAAAGGCGATCATATTCTCTGCGCGAAAGAAGCACCGCGACAGAGCGACCGGACTTCTGCACTTCGACCGGTTCATGCGCCGCATGTTCCAGGAACTCGCTGAATCTATTTTTCACTTCTGTAGCTGTGGCTTTCATTCGTATCTCCTTTAGACTATATTAGCTATTTTAGCTGACGCTACTTGCTGTGTTAGCCTTGTATTCCCGATAATGATCCATTGTCAACCGGGTGAATATATTGTATACTTCTGAATACAAACGAATCAAAAGGAGTAGCGGTATGACTCAATTGATTAGCGCAAGACTTCCTGACCCGACTGCGGAGCGTGTAAGGCAGTATGCGCAGCGTAAGCAGCGCAGCGTAAACGAGACGGTCTCTATCGCTCTTGAAGAGTGGCTCCGTCAGAACGAGTTTGCGTTTATAGAGTTCCGGGATACGCCTAACGGCCGTATGGCTTTCATGAAGAGCTCGCGTCTGCCTGTGTATCAGTTGATCAAGACAGCGCGGGGATATGGGATGGACGCAGAGCGGATGCAGGCTCATTGGCCGAGCCATCCGCGAGGTTGGATCCTGGCGGCGTTCTACTACTACGAGGCATTCTCGCATGAGATTGACGAGCAGATAGCGGAGTACGATTCCGCCTCCTCGTTTGATGCGCTAAAGAGGCGCTACCCCCAGATGGAGGCGTTTTCGGTCCAACACGAAGCTATGAAGGGAGGGTAGTCAGGCGTATGGCTCTCTCCCTTCTTCTTGATGAGAACATCTCCCCGGTTGTCGCCGATCAGATCAGTCTAAAGTGGGCCGACATCCCGATTACCAGTCTCTACACGTGGCGGCAAGGGGCCTGCGCAGGGATATCGGATGAGACTGTTCTCGCCTCGGCCTTCGAGGATGGGCTTACGCTGGTAACATACGATACGCAGATACTTTCCGAACTTGCGTATTGGTTCGAGCAGGATTTGTCTTTTGCCGGACTGATCTTCGTCGACGACCGTACGATTGCAGGAAACGACTTCGGCGGACTCGTAAATGCTCTCACTCAACTCTGGGAACATCAGCACGATATGTGCTGGGCCGATCGGCTTGTATTCCTTGCTGCTCCTTTATCTCCATGAACCCAACAACTGTCACCGGTTATCCTCTCAACACTGCGGACAGGAATCGGTGGGTTCTATCGCGGCGCGGACCCAAGAATCCGCTCGACTTATCGAAGCCCTATGCCTTTATCTGGGAAGAGGAGACAGGCGGCGACGGACGTCCGGTCCCAACGGCGACAATCTTCCTCACGAATACGGAGTGCCCTTTTCACTGCGTGATGTGCGACCTGTGGCAGAATACGCTGGACGAGCCGACTCCGCGCGGCGCAATTCCGACCCAGATCGATTACGCTCTGGAACGGCTTCCTCCGGTCCGGCAGGTGAAGCTCTATAACGCGGGCAGCTTCTTCGACCCGCGCGCGATCCCCCCAGCAGATGATGAGGCTGTCGCTCGGCGCGTGGGCGGGTTTGACCGGGTTATCGTCGAGTGCCACCCGGCATTCATCGGCGGGAGGTGCCTTCGGTTCGCGGGTAGGATTGGAGGCTGGCTGGAGGTGGCGATTGGCCTGGAGACCGCGCATCCCGGCGTGCTCGCTCGCTTGAACAAGCGCATGACCGTGAATTCATTCCGCGGCGCAGCGGGACTTCTGGCGGAGAACGGCATCGATCTGCGTGTCTTCCTGCTGGTGCGGCCACCGTGGATGACCGAATCGGGGGGCGTGGAGTGGGCACGCCGATCCCTTGACTGCGCGTTCGACGCGGGCGCGGCTGTCTGCACACTGATACCGACTCGCGGGGGCAACGGCGCAATGGAGGCGCTGGTCGCGGCGGGCGACTTCACCCCTCCCTCCCTCCGTTCGATGGAAGCCGCTCAGGAGTACGGCCTGTCGCTTGGACGGGGCCGCGTGTTCAGCGACACGTGGGATATTGAGAAGTTCTTCTCGTGCGACTGCTCTCCGGCCCGCGCCGCGCGCCTTGAGACAATGAATCGGACGCAGCTGCCGCCCGCCCCAGTATCATGCGCGGTTTGTACACTTGCCGATACGCAAGCGAGCGAGTGAATGAATTCACTCGCTGGAGGGCCTTCGGCCATTCGTCCTGCCGGACGAAAAAATATTTATGCAAGAGGTCTAATGTGCCGCTTGCAAAGCCGACTAATTTACTGCATGAAACCCGACTACGACATCGCATTCGTGGGATCCGGCTTTGGCGGCTCGCTCCTCAGCATGATCGCGCGCCGAATCGGCCTGTCGGTTATCCTGATCGAGCGCGGGACGCATCCGCGGTTTGCTATCGGCGAATCCACTTCGCCAATTACGAATCTCGTCATCGAGGAGTTGGCGAGCCGCTACAATCTCCCGCGCCTCCTGCCGCTCACGGCCTGGGGATCGTGGCAGAGAGCCTATCCTGAGATTGCGGGCGGAATGAAGCGCGGATTCACCTACTACCACCACATCGCGGGGAAGCGATTCGAGCAGGATTCGGAGCGCGGGAATCAACTAATGGTAGCGGCCAGCACGACCGACGAGATTGCGGACACGCATTGGCTGCGGGCGGACGTCGACCAGTTTCTGATGCGGGAAGCCGTTTCCACTGGAGTTGAGTATGTGGATGAAGTATCTCTTTCGGGCGTCGAGTGGGGCGGGGGAGGAGGCGCGCGGCTGAAGGGGGAGCGAAGCGGCAAGCTGTTCAACCTATCCGCCAGGCTCGTAATCGATGCCACGGGCCCGCGAGGGCTTCTCAGCCGGGCACTTGGCATTCCGGATGCCGGGTTTCCGGACTATCCGGCCACGCAGGCCCTCTTCTCGCACTTTACGGGCGTATGCCGCACCGACGAGATGGATTCCTACGCAGTTGACGGCATGCCGCCCTATCGGCCCGACGACTCCGCGCTTCATCACGTGTTTGACGGCGGCTGGATGTGGGTCCTTCGATTCAATAATGGGGTGACCAGCGCGGGCATTGCCGTGACGGAGGACCTGGGGCGGGAACTGGCGCTCCAGGAGGGCGCGGCTGCCTGGGAACGGTTCCTGGCTCGGTTTCCTTCCGTTGCGGAACAGTTCGAGGAGGCCGAAGCGATTCGCCCGTTTACCTACGCGCCTCGACTCTCGTACCGCGCAACCCAAGCGGCCGGGCCCGGCTGGGCGATGCTGCCATCCGCCGCCGCGTTCATCGATCCGCTGTTCAGCACCGGCTTTCCGCTGACCCTGCTAGGAATCGAGCGGCTGGCCAGGATTATCGAGGAGGTGTGGGGTTCACCGGACCTCGATTCACGCCTGCGCGATTACAGCGGCCTTACGCTGCAAGACGCCGACTGTACCGCCCGTTTGGTCGGCGCTTCCTACGCGGCTTTCGCCAACTTCCCGCTGTTTGCGGAACTCTCCATGTTCTATTTCGCCGCCGCCAGTTACAGCGAGATGGCTCGCCGCCTCAAGCGCCCGTACCTCGTACGTCGATTCCTGGCCGCCGACCATCCGCTTTTCGGTCCCGCGATGGTCGAATGCGAAGACCGGGTGCGAAGACCGGGCAGCACGGATATAGCATCGTTCAGCGGCCGGGTCCGGGATGGAATCGAGCCGATAAACATTGCGGGCCTTTGCGATACAAATAAACGCAACTGGTATGGCGTAGACCTGGAGGATGTGGTCATCGGCGCGGACAAGCTGGGCTTTACGCCGGACGAGATGCGCGACAAGCTCGCTACGGCTACCTGGGCAAAAGCGGCATGCCGGAAGATGAGGGATGAGGGATGAGGGATGAGGGATGAGGGATGAGGGATGAGGGATGAGGGATGAGGGATGAGGGATGAGGGATGAGTAGGGGCGGCCCAATGAGGCAGCCCGCCTCAGGAAGGGAGCAACCTCCGCGTTGCGCCGTGATCTTGACGTTCCCAACGACCCAACGACCCAACGACCCAACGACCCAACGACCCAACGACCCAGCGACCCAACGACCCAACGACCCAACGACCCAACGACCCAGCGACCCAACGACCCAACGACCCAGCGACCAAACAACCCTCCTCTCAGTACCTGCCGCCGTTCTGTGACATGTAGTGTAGGATTAACGTCGCCTCTGATGGATTCGCAATTCCTTTCGGACCCGTCATCACCTGGCTGTAGGCTATCCGGCCGTCCACGTCCAGAATGAACAGCGCGGGTTCGCCGTGCGGCTGCGGCCCCTCGCCGTCCTCCGATTCGTAGACACCGTACTGCCGCGATACCTCAAGACCCTCGTCCGACAGCAGCGAAAAGGGCAGTCGAAGCCGTTCTATCAATTGCGCGCCGCTTGCAGGGCTTTCGGCGCTGATTCCGGCCAGCTCCGCGCCCGTCCCCTTCATTCTGCTATATACGTCCGCATAGTCCACCAGGTCGCGGAGCGCCGTGGGGCAGAATGCTCCACGGAAGAAGAGCAGCGCGAGCGGCTTTCCCTGCCGGATTTCGTAGAGCGAGCGGCTGCTCCCCCGGTCGTCGGTCAGCGTAAAGTCGGGGGCGGCGGTTCCATTTTTGAGCATCGATCTCATCTCCTAGCGCAAATATGCAATCGAATATTCGCGCAAATATTCGCATGAACATCCGCGCGGAGTTTCTTCAACCTGAGCGCCGGCTGATTCTGCCGCTTGGTAAGCCTAACCGTTTCGGCATGCGCCTGCAGTAAGTCGTTAATCGCGGAAACGTTCGCTCAGCGACGGCGCATTGACTTTTGCACCGCCTTCCCCAGGGCCGCCCGCGCTGCATCATGTTCCATTATGTCCAATTGAAGCCCGCCGCGAAGCCGGACCTCGTCTTCTCCAGCCTGCGGCGCAGCATCTGGTGCGCGCGATTGATACGCGACCGGACCGTTCCTATCGGGCAGTACATAATGAGGGCGATGTCCTCGTACGCCGGGTCCTCCACATCGGCAAGCAGGACGGCTGCGCGATAATCACGCGAGAGCGCGTTCAACGCCTCCTGCAAGGTTTCGCTCAGCTCATTCGCATCAGAATCGTCTCCGGGTCGGAGGTGAGATCCGGTATGTCCATGGTGAGAGGAGCGCCTTCGGAACGGTGTCAATCGGCGTGTCGAGCGAGTACATGGGTACGCGCTTCTGACGCCGGCGACAATCGACCACCAGGTTGGTAACGATTCGGAACAGCCAGCCTTCAAAAGGGCGGGCGCGATCGTACTGGTCGAAATGTCTCCATGCCCGCACGAAGACGTCATTGGTAATATCTTCGGCCTCCGTCGCGTGACACAGCAGCCGGAAGGCCAGATTGTAGGCACGGCGATTCGAGCGGCGATAGAATGATTCGAACTTGCGCTGCGTATCGGTTATCCCGTCGCGGCCAATCTTCTCCGCTGTCAATATGTTAATTGAGTACATCTTTGCGATTCGCTTTCAATAAATCCCTAATGCGCCATTTCCGCCGCTCCGCCGCGCTTCATGCTGTCACTTTTCTTACTGCCGTTTTTCTTACGGCCGCGAAGAATGAAGACCGCCGGAGATACAATCAGAACTGTAATGCCTATCAGCATAAACGCGTCATTAAACGCCATCGTAATGGATTGCGTCTGAATAGTCCCGGTCAACATTCCGTAGGCCGCCTTCTGCGCGGAAACGGCGTCGTAGCCTTTCGATGTCATCATATGAATCAGCGCCTGCAACCTCTGCTGGAACGCCGGATTTTCAGGGTAGAGGTAGCTGGATAGAGCGTAGTAGTGCATGGCAGTCCGGTGCGACAGGTAGGTGCCCAATACTGCGATGCCGAACGACCCCCCGAGCTGCCGCATAAGGTTGAGCAGGGCCGCGCCTTGCGCGATCTCCTGCGGCTTCAGGCTGGCAAACGCCGCAAGGTTGATTGGTATGAAGAGAAAACCCAGGCCGAGGCCGCGGAAGATCAGTCCCATCTGCGCGTCCGCGTCCCCACTCTGGGTTGTCAGGTGCGCCAGGTCCCACATCGAGTAGATGAAGAGCGCCGATCCGATCATGATCAGAACCTTTGGACTGACAATCTGCCGCTTTCCGTTCATCAGCCGGCCGCAGAGCACGGCGCTAACTCCTGTCGCGATGCCGCCTGGCAGCAGCGCCAGCCCGGTGACCGTAGGCGTGAAATGCAAAATATTCTGCGCGAACAACGGGAAGAGAAAGAGACCCCCATAGAGGCCGAAGCCAAGCGCAACAAACAGAAAGAGGGCCGCGCTCAGGTCTCGATTCTTCAGCACGCGCAAGTTCACGATAGGCTGCTTGTTCCGTGGCGACAGTTCCCACCAAAGAAGCCCCGCAAGCGCAACGGCGGACACCACGCTGAGCCGCGCAATGAGCGCGCTCTCAAACCAGTCTTCAGAATTGCCCTGTTCGAGCACGTACTGTAGGCAGCCCAACCCCACGGCCAGCAGGCATATGCCGCCCCAATCGATGGATTTCGCCGGAACGTGGTACTTCGCGTCGTCCAGAAATCCGAAGACGATTGCCGCAGATATGAGACCGATGGGCAGATTCACGAAGAAGACCCATGGCCATGAATAGTTGTCCGTAATCCAGCCGCCCAGCGTCGGTCCCAGGGTCGGGGCCGCGATGATTCCGAGCGTGTAGATGGCCTGCACCGTGCCCTGCTGTTCGCGCGGAAATATCTCCCGGAGCGTTGCCTGCGCGGTTGAAAGCAATGCCGCGCCGCCGGCCCCCTGTACGATTCGCCAGAACACGAGCTGAGTAAGCGATCCGGACGTTCCACAGAAAAAGGATGCGATAATGAACAGCACAATCGACCCGGTAAGATAGTTCTTGCGCCCGAATCGCGCCGAGAGCCAGGCCGTCATTGGCAGAACGATGACATTCGACAGGATATAGCCGGTTGAGACCCATCCAATCTCCTGCGTGGTAGCGCCCAGGTTGCCGGCCATCTGGGGCATCGCCACATTGACGATAGTGGTGTCGAGGACCTCTAGAATCGCCGCGGTGATCAGCCCGAACAGAATTAGCCAGCGGTATGGCACAAGTTCCTCGGTGTCGCTTGCATTCGGTTTTTGCGCTGCGGCGGTCGCCACGAGGTTCTTCCTCAGAAACTAATCGTGTTCTGAAACTGCAAGGACTCTGTCAACAGATGACACAGATGTTCACAGATAATGGCTGAAGATCTCATGACGTTATCTGTGTTCATCTGTGTAAATCTGTGGACAAACACCGTTTACTTCGTTTCTATCGTCGCGGTTACGGACATGCCGGCGCGCAGCTTGTTCAAGTCCCGCTGGTTCGGCTCGAAGACGATTTTGACCGGGATTCTCTGCACGACCTTCGTGAAATTTCCCGTCGCGTTGTCGGGCGGCAGGAGCGCGAACGTCGCGCCGGTCGCCCCCGAGATTGATTCGACACGAGCCTTGAACAGGTGCGCGGGGAAGCCGTCCACCTCCACCTCCGCGGCGCGTCCCGGCTGCACACCCGCGAGCTGGGTCTCCTTGTAGTTGGCGACGACCCACAGGCTGTTGTCCTGTACCAGCGACATCAGGGGAGCGCCGGGCTGCACGAGGGAGCCGATCTCTACCGTTTTCTTGGTCACGCGGCCATTGGCTGGAGCGTAGATGCGCGCATAGTTCAGTTGAATCTGGGCGGATTTCAGGGCGGCTCGCGCCTGCTCGATCTTCGCGCGGGCCAGAGCCTCCGCGCTCGTGCTGACCGCCACCTGCCTGGGGACCGTGTTTGCCTGGCTCAACTGTCCCAGAGCCTGCGATCGCCGCGCTTCGGCCTGGTGGACCATCTGACGCGACGCCTCCTGCTGGGCTTTCGCCTGATTGATTCCCGCATCCGCGGCGACCGACTGCTCTCTTACCGCTGAGAGCTGGGCGCGCGCCTGGCTGATGGCGGCGTTCGCGCCCTTAAGCTGCTGCTGCGCGGCATTCTGGTCGGCCTGCTTTTGCGCGAGAGTGGCCTCCGCCTCGGCGACATGCTGCCGCGCGTTCTCTACCTGCGCTTTCGATTGGCTGGCAGCGGCGTTGGCTGTGTCGGCCTGCTGCTCGCTCACCGCGCCCTGCGCAAGAAGCCCCTGATATCTTTGCGCATCCCTGGCGGCGCGGTCAGATACTGCCTGTGCGGCATCCACCGAGGCCTGCGCGGCGCGCACGCCGGCCCGCGCCGTCTCGACCTGCGCTCTTGCCGAAGCCACCGCGTCGCCCAGCCGTGACTTGTTCGAAATCGCCTGATTCACCGACGCCCGCGCGCTCGTAATACTCGCCTCCGCTCCTTTGGCGGTTGCGCGGGCGGTCGCCACTCCCGCCGCCGCCTTTGCAACGTCGGCTGTCGCGCTCGATATTGCGCTTTCTGACTGCGAGACAATCCCCTGAGCCTGCAAAACCTGCGCGCTGCCGGTTTCAGACGTGAGCGCGGTGCTCAGGCCGGCGCCCTTTCCCTGCGCAAGTGCCGCGTCCAGGTTGGCCTTAGCCTGGTCGTAAGCCGCCTGATAGGTCGCGCTGTCGAGCGTGACGAGCGCATCGCCCTTCTTGACCTGCTGATTTTCCTCGACCAGTACTTGCGTGACCGTGCCGCTCACCTGCGGAGCAATCTGGACCACATCGCTGGTAAGTGTTGCGTTATCCGTGGACACGTGCACGGTTGAGAAGCGCCAGTGCCGATAGCCAATAATTGCCCCATAAGAAATGGCAATCGCAAGACCCGCGACCATGATTGGTTTCAGCCAGGAGGCATGTTTTGGGGACGAGTTGGAATCGTCCGCAGATTCGGGGTTCGTCTCCGGCTGAATGGTCGGCTCCGGAATCGTCTCGACATCCGGCGCGGTTTCTACGCTTTTATCCGTCTCCGCTGTATCTGTGACACGAGCGCGCGCTTGGGGAGCCAGAGTCGCATGTACGCTCGAATCCACGGCCTTCTCTGCATTCGACCCGTTCCGGTTCGGGATCGTCTTCGGTTCGGCAACCGTCCTGGGTGTCGCAGCCATCAATTATTTCCTCCAGCGTTACTTTATGTACGACTGACTGATCTAGTTTTCCAGTCATAATAAAGAATGGGTTCCATACTTTCGCGGCATTCGCGAAGAGTTACCGGTCTCTTACGACAGTTATGCGGATGTTGTTCCTAAACGTGTCTACGGCGCCGCAACCGGCGAGCGAGGGAACACCCCGTTTAGAACGAGGTCTGCAATGAGGCCGGCCTTCCGCTCTATCTCATCACGCGCGCCAAGCTCCTGCGGACTAAGGCTGAAAGGCATTAGAGAGTTCGTTGCCAGCAGAAGCGCATAAGCTATCTGCATCGCATCGTCAACGGCGAATGTGCCCAGCAGCCGGCCCTCGATGAGCACTTCGGCAAATATTCCGGCCTCTATCTCGAGCCACCGTTCTCTGCGGACGAGGAATGCCGGTCTGAGCGCAACGAACATGTCATCCAGGCTGCGCGCATAGGGCTGCGCGCTGTCGAAGCGCAGCAGAACGCGCTGTACGAGCATTCCGCGAAGCCGTTTGGCGGGGGATCCCGCTCCACGGGCGTTCTGGCGAAGATGCTCCTGCACCCTGACCGTCAGCCTGTCGGCGCAGGAGAGTGCAATCTCTTCCTTGCTGCGAAAATAGAGGTAGATGGTCCCTTTGCCGATTCCCGCTTCTTTGGCAAGGTCGTCCATCGTCATCTTCTTGTATCCGTAGCGGATGAGAAGACGGTTGGACGCGTCGAGAATGGCTTCACGGGTGGTTTCGCGAACGGCCTTGTTTCGCATAATTGCCTGCTGACTCCTGACCAATATAGTATTCCAGTCATATTATAGGACGATTCAGACCTAATGTCAATAGGGCAGCGATGACAATTCGCGCCTCCATGTCCCGCGTTGACAGGATTCAGCGACCTGCGGCGAGAACTTCTATCAGCGTTTCCACGTGAAAACGCCAAGCCCCCATTCCCGGTTGGAACGAGAAGTTTTTGTGAATCGTACAGGCGGCTTAACCATGCTGTTCGCCAAGTGCCGTGAGCGTGGAGGCGCAAAAGGCCCAATGCTTGACCGCGAGGGACTGAAACTGGTGTCGGAGGCTCTCGAACGGCTGGAATCGGGATTCCCAGACCTGCCGGACTTCCATCCGCAGCTCGAAACCAATTCCCTGCGGGCCGTTCTCTTTGAAGTGGCCGACCGGATGTGGGACAACTACCCCTATTCGCACCCGCTCTACGCCGGGCAGATGCTCAAGCCGCCGCACCCCATCGCCCGTCTTTCGTACCAACTTGCTCAATCACTCAATCCCAACAACCACGCGCTGGACGGAGGCCGCGCAAGCTCCGAGATGGAGAAGGAAGCGGTCTCGGAGATCGCCGCAATGTTCTGCTGGGAAACTCATCTCGGCCACCTGACCGGCGGGGGAACGATGGCGAATCTTGAAGCCCTGTGGGTTTCCGGAGTTGTTACAGAGCGAAAGACAGCGCTCGCGTCCACCCAGGCGCACTATACGCACTCTCGAATCTGTGGAGTATTGGGTCTGCCCTTCGAATCGGTCCCGGTCGACAGCCATGCGAGTATGGACGCCGCTGCGCTGGAGGAGCGGCTTGAACGGGGCGGAGTAGGCACGGTGGTCGTTACGCTTGGCACGACCGCAACCGGTTCATGCGACCCGTTGCGGGAGATTCTGGCGCTGAGAGAACGGCACGGATTCAGAATCCATCTCGATGCGGCCTACGGCGGCTACTACACCCTGGCCGGCAATCTGCGGCCGGAGACTAGCGCGGCGTACGATCTGATCGCCCAGGCCGATTCTATCGTCGTGGACCCTCACAAGCACGGTCTCCAGCCTTATGGATGCGGGTGCGTACTGTTCAAGGACCCGAGCGTGGGTGCGCTCTACAAGCACGATTCGCCCTACACCTACTTCACATCCGCCGAGCTTCATCTGGGGGAGATCAGCCTGGAGTGCTCGCGGCCCGGCGCTGCGGCGGTGGCGCTGTGGGCGACGCAGCGGCTCCTGCCGTTGAAGCGTGGTGGCGAGTTCGCGAAGATGCTGACCCGGTGCCGGGAAGCGGCGCTCAAGCTCTATGCCCGCCTGGAGCGCGACAGCCGATTCGTTACCGGCTTCCCGCCCGAGCTGGATATCGTGGTCTGGGCGGTACGGGCCGAGACCCCTGAAGATTCGTCCCGGCTGGCGCGAGCCATATTCGAGGAAGCGGCAAAACTCAGCCTGCATCTCGCGCTTGCGAATCTGCCCGTAGAGTTTTTGGGGAACGCTTGGACCGAGAGTGACCAGGGTACCCGGGGTGACAAGGGAGATGAAGTTTCGGATACAGTCACCTGTCTCCGCTCCTGCTTGATGAAGCCGGAGCACCTCGACTGGCTCGACGCCCTCTGGACCCGCCTCGACGCCGCGACAACAACCGTCACATTTCACCGCGAATGAAAGGAAGAGGCTGGTCAATGCAGATCATTGCTATTCTGAAGACGCATCGATCCTGCCCGTGCAAAGTGATCAGTTTATGATCAATGTCTTTCCAGATGAAACGCCGGGCTCAGCGCTGCGCTCCAGTTGGAATAGTAACGCGCCGAGGCCTCTTGCCACGACGCCAGGGCTTTGGTGGTGCCCCGGCTCTGCCCTTTCACGGTCTTGCGTCGACGGGGCCGCGGTAAAGGTTTCGGTGGTTGTCATTTGTTTAGCTATGGAGCGACCAACCGTAATGTTCTCCTTCACCGAGAAGATGTCGAGCCCCCACGCGTCTAATGACTGGCTGCTTTCGATGCTGCCCGTCATCGAATCCGGAAGGGTAATGGAGCTCGTTGCTGTCGACGTCAGCGGAGCAGAACTGGGGTTGTCCAGCGTGAAGATGTATTTCCAGTCTCCGGGGTAGGTTCGGGCGGTTGCGGCTCCGTCGGCTGTGGCAGCCACTAATCACATCCTTCCAGCCGGTTCTTCGGAACCGGCCCGTTTGTTTGTGTTTGCCGAATTCGTGGTCGGTCGTCAATGGCTTGTTGTCCGGGATCGGTCCGTTCGACCGCTTATTCAGGTGGATTCATGATTCTCGTCGTCCGGATCGGCCGGCAGCGCCGCCGACAATCCGTTCGATGAGCCCGGCCAGGAAAATCATCCCACCTACGATCTTAACGCGCAGAGAGATGGCCTTCTCAGCGTCGGTATTCCACGAGTAATTGGTTGCAACGATTTGGTTCGTTCCCGCGGAAAAGACGGGAATTGGCATCTTCGTAACAAGCATCACCCCGATAGAATCTGAAAACGCTACGATTGCGATACCGGCAACAATCAGAACCCATGGCCAATGTTGGAACGTGCGCAGACGGTTCATCACCGGTGCTCGATCACGCGCGCGGTGCTGAGAGCCTGTATCCATCGGTCGAGATAGGCCGCTCTAGCGAGGCGGTCAGGGGAGGTTGGCTCCCGCGTCCAAACGATCTTCCCGTTTACCATCGTCCCCCGACTGGCACGCTCGGTACTGCGGCTCCAGAACTCCTTCAGCACTCCGCATAGAGGCCGCCGGTTCTCGGCGTTGACAAGTAATGCAGCCGGTGGTTCTACTCTCCAGCCCGACGCTTTCGCGTGTTGATAGGCAGCGTAGGCCTTCGGCCCTCCAAGCTCCCGGACCAATCCTTCGAGGATTGGGTCCCGGGGCCCCGCCTGCGTCACCTTACTTATGAGCTCGACGAGCATCATTCCCGCGACCACAATCCGGCCCCGCGTCCACGCTTCGCGTAAGAGGTGCGCCGCCCGATTCGATACGATTCGGTCTTCGGTAAGCACCGGTTGGTGAATCGTGATGGGTCCTGTCAGGCCTGAGCCCTTCTCGATTCTCGTCGGCTTGTTCAGCGGCTTTAAGCTGTACTCGCCTTGCATCCATCGATAGTACAGCAGGGTACCGAGCTTGAACTGCAGCGTGGTGTCGCTTGGAGTGTTTGCCAGGTCATGCTCCAGCTTCACGCACTCATCGCGCCATAGCTCTCGTTTACACTGCATCAGGCCGATCCATGCGGCCTTCTCGTTCGGACGTGTTCGGACGGCAGATTCTAGTTGACGCGCAGCCTCGGCAAGTTGCTTTTGCTGCAGGGCCGTGAACGCGGGAGCCAGGTCCATAGGCGCAAAGTCCGCCAGCGGTGCGACGTCTAATTCCCCGTAGAACACTGGTGTTGCCGGACGGTGATCCCCGCTAGGTCCTGCGATCATCTGCTGCTGGCAGTGCCCGCAAGTTGTACTGGCTGCGCACAACAGGGCAATAAAAACAAGGGCGAGATTCATGCGACAAATAGGTGATGGACCGAATGTCCAGGTTGCGCGTGCCACCAAATGATTCCTCCGTAGGTCAAACGTTGACATGTTTCAGACGGATTTAGTTTGATTGAAGAAGCCCTGATCTCCCGTCTGAAATGGATCAGACGGGAGATCATACGGCGCGGCTTCATCAGTCTTGCCTCACACCTGTCAGGTTATGGGTTATGCGGGTAGTTGTTGAATCTCATGACATTATGAACGGGGGTTGAAGAAGAGGAGTGCATACGGTAGTCTTCTTGGTGTCCACCAAGACAAAAAGGAGACCACCGCATGCGCGTCCATTCTAACGCAACCACCAACCAAAAGCAACGCCTCT
>JBBROJ010000060.1:0-29282 GCA_038229495.1 Chthonomonadales bacterium | reverse complement strand
CGACTTGAGCGCTGTCTCAACGATAGACTCGGTGAAATTGTAGCATGCGTGAAGATGCGCATTCCCCGCCGCAGGACGGAAAGACCCCATGGAGCTTTACTACACCCTGTCATTGCCTTCTGGATACGCCTGTAGAGCGTAGGTGGGAGGGAGAGATCCCGTCAATGGAACACCACCCTGGCGTATCTGGTAGGCTAACTGGAACCGTTATCCGGTTTCAAGACCGTGGCAGGCGGGTAGTTTGACTGGGGCGGTCGCCTCCCAAAAGGTAACGGAGGCGCCCCAAGGTTCGCTCAGGCTGGTTGGAAATCAGCTGTTGCGTGCAAGGGCATAAGCGAGCCTGACTGTGCGACAGACATGTCAAGCAGAGACGAAAGTCGGGCCTAGTGATCCTCTGGCTGCACGTGGGTGCGCCAGGGCTCATCGGATAGAAGCTACCCTGGGGATAACAGGCTTATCTTGCCCAAGCGCTCACAGCGACGGCAAGGTTTGGCACCTCGATGTCGGCTCGTCGCATCCTGGGGCTGGATTAGGTCCCAAGGGTTAGGCTGTTCGCCTATTAAAGCGGTACGCGAGCTGGGTTCAGAACGTCGTGAGACAGTTCGGTCCCTATCCGCGGTGGGCGCAAGAGTTTTGAGGGGGGCTGTCCCTAGTACGAGAGGACCGGGATGGACGGACCGCTGGTGTACCGGTTGTACCGCCAGGTGCAGACGCCGGGTAGCTATGTCTGGAAGCGATAAGCGCTGAAAGCATCTAAGCGCGAAGCGCGCCCCAAGATGAGAACTCTCACAGGGTTAACCTGGTAAGGTCTCGGGTAGATAACCCGGTAATGGGCGGCAGGTGTACGTGCAGCAATGCATTCAGCGTAGCCGTCCCAATCGACCGAGGGCTTGAACTAACTTTGTACCATCCAAACCATTCCAGCCGTTCAGACAATCCAGCTGAACCAATTAGCAAGCAGCGAGTGAACAGGCAGGCAAGCAGCAAGACAATAGTACGACAATCAAAAGCGCGTGCTCTTGAATGAGTAGTTCAGACAGAAAGGGATGAGGGACGAGGGATGAGGGATGAGAATCTCTAACCCGAAGGCTGCATCCCGTCAACGCGTTTATTCTGCATTCCTATTACACTCTTTACGTCAAGGCCAACTATTGTGGGATGACGGCTGCTGGTCTGCGGGAATCTCATTCCCTCATTCCTCATCCCTCATCCCTTCAAGTTTCTCGCTTTCCTGGTGTCCATAGCGTCGGGGTTCCACCCGTTCCCATTCCGAACACGGCCGTTAAGACCGACTACGCCGACAATACTCGGGGTGCAAACCCCCGGAAAGATAGGTAGACGCCAGGATTAATATGAGCCCGCTCCCATTTGGGGGCGGGCTTTCATTTTGGATTTTGGATTTTGGATTGCGGGACTAGGTGTTAGGTGTTGGGTGTTAGGTGTGGTGAGGGCGATTGTGCAGGGCATGGCCATGTGTTTGGCGAACCTAGGCGGACGATGCAATCTCTACGGAACAATTAATCAACATTGAACATCAACGAAGCTCAAACCCGCGCGACCCTGATTAACCCCCAGTTGCACATTGCGGGTTGGAAGCTCAGCGACGCGTCTCGCGTCCGCTTTGAGGTTCCGGTTGAGGGGTATGATCCCGCGCCGTGGAACGGCTTCACGGACTACTGCCTCTATGAAGCCTCCGGCCTTGTACTGGCGGTGGTGGAAGCGAAGCGCACCGCGAGAAACCCCAGGGAAGGCGAAGAGCAGCTTCGTCATTACGTGTCGGAGATTGGCGCAAAGCAGCCGTTCGCGCCGTTCGGCTTCATGGCTAATGGGCTTCATACCTACTTCTGGGAAGTCGGAATGCAGCATCCCCGCATGGTGGCGGGGTTTTTCTCCCCCGATGACCTGGATCGGCTCAACTTTATCCGCCAAAACCGCACGGCGCTCGCGGAAACCCCCATTGATAATTCCATCGTCGACCGGCCCTACCAGCACGAAGCTATTCGCCGCGTGGGTGAAGCATTCTCTATTGGCAAGCGCCGCGCCTTGCTGGTGATGGCCACCGGAACGGGAAAGACCCGGACCACGATGGGGCTCATCGATGTTTTTCTCCGCAGCTCCTCCGCACAGAAGATTCTGTTTCTTGCCGACAGGGACGCGCTGGTCGAGCAAGCCATGGCGGATGGCTTCAAGGCGTATCTGCCAAACGAGCCACGCGTTCGCATTCACACGGCGAATATCGACAAAGACAAGCGCCTCTACGTATCCACGCAACAGACGATGCGACAGTGTTTTGAGAAGTTCAGTCCGGGCTTTTTTGATCTGATCATCTTTGACGAGGCGCACCGTTCGATTTTCAACCGATTCACTCAGGTCATCGAATACTTCGATGCGCGAATGGTAGGGCTAACGGCAACCCCCGCCGCGTTTATCGACCGGGATACATTCCGGCTTTTCGACTGTCGGGAGCAGGCTCCCACGTTCTTGTACACTTACCAGCAGGCCATTGACGAAAATCATCTCGTGCCGTTCCATCTCTACCAGGCGCAAACGGGTTTTCAACGGGACGGCATACGAGGCGCGGACCTCAGCGAAGAGGACCGCGACACGCTGATTGAAGAAGGACTGGATCCCGATGCGCTGGACTATGCAGGGACCGATCTGGAAAAGCTGGTCTCAAACAAAGACACTCTGCGGCGCCAATGGGAAGAGATCATTGAGGTCTGCATCAAAGATCGCGGCGGCAATCTCCCGGGCAAGACAATCGTCTTCGCCATGACAAAGGAACATGCCTCTCGGATTCGGGATGTCTTCGAGGAAGTTTTCCCACAGTACGTGGGTCAACTGCAATTGATCTACGACGGCGTGGAGCGTGTTCACGATGGCCCCTACGGAGACGGCCTCATCAACAAATTTAAGAAACAGGATAAGCCTCGCATAGCTGTCTCGGTTGACATGCTCGACACGGGAGTGGATGTGCCGGAGGTTGTAAACCTCGTCTTCATGAAACCCGTGCAATCCCGCATCAAGCTCTGGCAGATGATAGGGCGCGGCACTCGCAATCAGGAGGCATGCAGGTACTACGACCGCCTGCCGAACGGCGAAAAGACCGAGTTCCTCATTATCGATTTCTGGCAGAACGACTTCGGCAAGCAGGCCGAGCCGCGCGTTACCGGCGAAATCTCGCTGCTCGTGCGCCTCTTCAATACTCGCCTCGACATCGTCGCGGCAACCTTGGAGCAGCGCAATGGTTTCGCCCATCAACAGGCAATAAGAGACTGCAGAGCCATGCTCGCGCGCGTCCCGACAAGCTCGTTCCCAGTTCGCAAGGTGTGGGGTGATGTCGGGGCGGCCTGGACGGACGAGTATTGGGCGCGCGTCTCCCAGGATAAGATTAACTCCCTGCGAGTCAAAGTCGCTCCGCTGCTGCG
Organism: Chthonomonadales bacterium; assembly: GCA_038229495.1. Taxonomy (GTDB): domain Bacteria; phylum Armatimonadota; class Chthonomonadetes; order Chthonomonadales; family CAJBBX01; genus JBBROJ01. The sequence continues at coordinate 25,854 of JBBROJ010000060.1, read as the reverse complement.
CTACGTTTCCGACGTGGATATTCCTGCAGAGACGTTTACGCACAAGGTCGAGAGGCTTAACCTGCAAATCCTGAAGCGGAATCCGTCTCCCGATCTATTGGAGTCGATTGCCGAAGATGTCAGCAAACTCCCGCAGGACGTGCTGCAGGACGAAGCCTATCAAGAATCCGTTCAGCTTGCCTTGTCTGCGGACCTCGCCCTGTCTACCTCGGAGCAGCTACATACGCTCATTACCGATCTGGCTTCCGAAATGAGGAAAAAGCGCAAAACGGAAAACACGTTCATTAAGATAGACCTCCCCGACTTCATTGCGGGCAAGAGCTATGTCCTCATTGGGCGGTCGGGCGAACCGGTCCATGTGGAGGAGTATCGCCGCAGGGTCGAAGACCGAATCCTCGCCATCGCGGAAACCCATCCCGCGCTGATCGAGATACGCGAGAACCGCCACCCGACCGATGAACAGCTTGTGGACCTCGAACGGGTGCTCCACAATGAGCTTACCGGGGGCGAAATACAGCTTTGCGCAAAGACCGCCCGTCAGGCTTACGGCGTGAGCCTGGACAACCGGGGAGGCTTCCTCGGTTTCGTCCGCCATGTCCTGGACCTGGACGCCATCCCGGACTACGCGTCGGTCGTGGGAAGCGCTTTCGAGAATCATATTACGAGCCATGGATACTCGGGCGATCAAATTCGCTTTTTGCGCTCAGTACAGGAGGTCTTCGTAAACAAGCGAAGCCTCACCGAAGCAAACCTGTATGAGGCGCCTTTGACTACCTTCGGTCGTAATGCCGTTGACAAGTACTTTACACCCGCCCAAATTCAAGAGATTGTGGGGCTGGCGGAACAACTGACCGCTTAGATCACCTATGCTAACCGACAGCCAACTTCGATCTAAGGTAGACGCCTTGTGGGGCAAGCTCTGGTCGGGAGGACTCTCGAATCCTCTCGATGCCATTGAGCAGCTTTCATTCCTCCTGTTCCTCAAGCAGCTCGATGAGCGGGAGCAGGACGCCGAACGCTCGGCCCGGCTGCGGGGAACGACATTCGAGCCGCTGTTCCCGAACACCGAGGAGGGCCGAAAGCTTCGGTGGTCCCATTGGACGCGGATTACCCCGGCAGATCAAGCCCTTCGCCAGGTAAGAGATCAGGTCTTCCCCTACCTGAAGAATCTCGGCGCAAAGGCGGGCTCGTTCGGCGAGCACATGGCGAATGCGGAGTTCAAGATAAACAAGCCCAGCCTGCTCATCGAAGCGTGCAGCGCCATCGATGCCATGGAGATATCTTCGCAGAACCAGGACGTACAGGGCGATCTCTATGAATACCTGTTGAGCAAGCTGAACACTGCCGGAACCAACGGCCAGTTCCGAACGCCCCGCCACATTATCCGCATGATGGTCAAGATGCTGAATCCGCGCCCTGGCGAGCGCGTTTGCGACCCCGCCGCCGGAACGTGCGGCTTCCTCGTGAACGCCTGGCAGCACCTACTGGAAACCCACACGGACCCGCGCGATCTGGGGTACGACGAGGAGGGCTGGCCACACGGACTTACGGGCAGCGGGCTGACCCGCGAACAATGGGAGAACGCGCAGACCCGCGCCTTCACAGGCTATGACAGCGATTCCGGAATGACCATGCTCCGCATCGGCAGCATGAACCTCATGCTGCACGGCCTTACCTCTCCTCGGTTTCACTATGCCGATACCCTGTCAAAAGGATTCAACGAGGAGCGCGCCTACGATATCGTTCTTGCAAATCCGCCGTTCAAAGGAGCCGTTGATTCCACAGATGTGAACCCATCGCTGCCTACGAAATGCAAGAAGACAGAGATTCTCTTCGTCCACCTCTTTGTGCGCCTGCTGGAAATGGGCGGGCGCGCGGCGGTGATCGTGCCGGACGGCGTGCTCTTTGGGTCGTCCAACGCCCACCGGGAAGCGCGGAAAATGCTGATCGAAGAGAACCGTTTGGACGGCGTGGTCTCCATGCCCTCCGGCGTTTTCCGTCCGTACGCGGGAGTATCCACGGCCATCCTCCTGTTCACACGGGGGGCGGCCACCGAGCGAATCTGGTTCTACGACATGGAGCACGACGGGTTTTCGCTCGACGACAAGCGTCAGCGAGTTTCCGAAAGCGACATACCAGACCTGCTGGAATGCTGGAAGAACCGGCACAATCCGCAGTTCCAGCGCGATCGCGATTCGCGGCTGTCGGAACTGCAGGCGAAGATTGCCCCGCTCAAGGCGGACCGGCTGCAGCATCACGCCACAATCCACCGGCTGAAGTTTGAAGAAGTAGTGGCGCAGAACGACGGCGATAGCGCCCGCAACGCGCGGGAGAAGGCCGAAGAAGAGCTAACCGAGCTGCAATCCCGCATCGCCCCGCTCGAGCGAGAGATAAATCAGCTAACGCGGCAGTTTTGGGTGGAGAAGGCCCAAGTGGTCGGCAACAAGTATGACCTCTCGGCCAGCCGTTACCGTCAGATTGAGCGGGAAGAAGTATTCTACGAAAACCCTGCAGTCACGCTCGAGCGCATACGACACTTAGAGGCTGCGGCGCTTCGGCTGGTGACCGAGATCGAGTCCAGGCGCTAAGCGATGACCATCGAATCAACTGTAGCCATCGGTTCCTTGGCCGCCGCCGAATTCGGAGCCTTCAAGATCGGGCCATTTGGCAGCTCATTGAAAAAGTCGGAGCTCGTCAGCGATGGGATTGCAGTTGCTGGTATAGAGAACGTGCTACCGAACCGATTCGAGAAGGGATTCCGCCGATTCATTACTCCCTCGAAATTCGACGAGCTCTCCGACTACGAGATCAAGGCAGACGACGTTCTTGTAACCACGATGGGGACGATCGGCAGAGCCGCGGTTGCCCCGCAGGGTCTGGGACGTGCAATCATCGACTCTCACTTGTTCCGCATGCGATTCGACACAGCTCGCGCCTACGCTCCCTATATCTGCCACGCGATTAATAGCGGATTTGTTGCGGACCAATTGAGACGCAAGGCTCGCGGCGCAATCATGGACGGTCTCAACACGTCAATTCTCAGGGAGTGCGTGGTTCCATTGCCAGAGATTTCCGAGCAACGCCGCATTGCGGTCCTGCTGGAGCAAGCTGACCGCCTCCGCCGTTCCCGCCGCTACGCCCTCGAACTCAGCGGCAGCTTCCTTCCGGCGGTGTTTCTTGAGATGTTCGGCGACGCAATCAGAAATGAAAAGGGCTGGCCCCAGTCGGAACTCGGCGCTCATCTGGCTTTCTTGACAAGCGGTTCGCGTGGATGGGCGTCCCATTATGCGAGCTCCGGCTCAGTTTTCTTGCGTATCCAGAACGTCTCTAAGGGCCGTTTACTCCTGGATGATCTCACTTTCGTGCGTGCGCCTGACAATGCTGAGGCCGTCAGAACGCGCGTGAGGCCGGGGGATGTTCTGCTGTCGATCACCGCCGATCTTGGAAGGAGTGCGTGTATTCCCGACGGCTTTCCGGCGGCCTACATCAATCAGCACCTGGCAATCCTTCGAGCGCCTGAACTCGACCCGGTCTTCCTCTCAAGTCTTCTCTCGTCGGATGCCGCTAATCACGCGTGGAATAGGATCGACAAAGACGCGGTAAAGTCCGGTCTGAACTTCGACGACATCCGTGGGTTCAAGGTAATTGTCACCCCGCTTGCCTTGCAGCAACAATACGCCGTGCTCGTTGAGCGGCATGAGCGATTACGTGCGGTTCAGCGGGAGTCGTTGCGCCAGGCCGATCACCTCTTCCGGTCCCTCCTCCACCGCGCGTTCACGGATGGGCTGTAGATTGTCTGAACTATGATTTGTCGGATTAAATGATGGACTATGAAAGGTCAAGGGCGGGTGAGGTGGTCTGAACTGTGATTAGTCGGATTAGAGGATGGACTATGAAACGTCAAGGGCGGGTTTAATCATAGCCCATCCTGAAATCATGGAAATCATGGTTCAGACAACAGGAGCGAACAATGGACCAGCCGTATCCGCACTCGGACCTGACCGGCAAGATTATCGGATGTGCAATGGAGGTGCACCGCACGCTTGGCAACGGATTCCAGGAAGTTATCTATCAGCGGGCGCTTGCCATAGAATTCTCGCGGCTTGGCCTCGATTTCAGCCGCGAACACGAGATGGATATCCACTATAAAGGCGAATTGATCGGCACGCGCCGTGTCGACTTCTTTGTCGGAGGCACCGTCATGGTGGAGATAAAAGCCATCATCCAACTGGAGGACGTCCATCTTGCCCAGGCCATCAATTACCTCGAAGCCTACAAAATGGAGGTCGGCCTGCTCATAAACTTCGGCGCGCGCAGTCTGGAGTTCAAGCGCGTAATGAAAAAAGTCTGAACTGTGATTTGTCGGATTGAATGATGGACTATGAACGGTCAAGGGCGGCGGTAATCATAGCCCATCCTGAAATCATGGAAATCATGGTTCAGACAATGGGAATGTCTGAACTGTGATTTGTCGGATTAAATGATGGACTATGAAAGGGCCGGGGTAATCATAGCCCATCCATAAATTACAAACATCATGGTTCAGACAATGTGGCAGATATATAGGTGGGTGGCTGGGCTGTAGGGGCAATCGTGTTATAATTCCCGCAGGAGGGGATCCAGATGCATGCAATTGAGACAACCGGAATAGTCGAGCCGAACGGACTCGTCAGGTTGGATGAAACTCCCGACCTTCCGGCCGGCGCGCGAGTGAAAGCAATCCTGATGGTAGAAGACGACGAAATCAGCGTGGGCGATTGGGTACAAGCTGTGTCCCGCAACCCTGCATTTGATTTCCTGAAGGACCCCTCCGAGGACATCTATACTCTGGCGGATGGCGTGGACTACCATGGCACGCAATGATGTCGTCCTTGTTCCATTTCCGTTCGACGACCTGTCTTCGACGAAAGTACGTCCGGCCGTCTGTCTGACCGACGCGATTGACCGGTATCGGCACGTGATCGTCGCCTTCATTTCCAGCAACGTGCCGGCCAGTGGGCTCTCGTCCGATATCGTGATCCCCGATACGTCTGCCGACTTTGCTCAGACAGGCCTGCGCCAATCGTCCTGCCTGCGACTTCACCGCCTTGTCACACTTACAGAGGCGTCCATTATTCGCAGGCTCGGGACCATCCCCGCCGGAGTCCGTGAAGACATAGCTCCGGCATTAAAGCAGCTCTTTGGCCTGTCCGATATAGCGCCACCATAGGCCATGTCAAAGTTATGTACCGAGCACTACCACCGCATCGTGGTCGCCCTGAGCAAGACGATACGGATTATGGGCGAGATAGACGCGCTGATAGAGGAGTATGGAGGGTGGCCGGGGGCGCTTAAGTCGTCTGAACCATGATTTGTCGGATTAGAGGATGGGCTATGAAACGGCCGGGGTAATCATAGCCCATCCACAAATCACAAAAATCATGGTTCAGACAATGTGGTAGATAGATGGGTGGGTGGCTGGGCTGTACGGGCTGTGCATGGGGACGCGGACGACATTTTCAATTTTCAATTTCAAATTGGAGGGCGGGGATTCGGAGGCATGTTATAATAACGGAGGAGGGCGAGCAAATGACTATCAGAGTGGAAGTGGCGCCAGTCCTGGAGAAGCGCCTGGCGGACCGCGCCCACCAGAATGGCACGGACGTTCCGGGATATGTGGGCGGCCTTATCGAGCGCGATCTGGACATCAAAGCAAAGCTCGACGAAATCCTGGGTCCGTTCCGGAAGCAGGTTGCAGAAAGTGGCGTCACCGACGAGGAGCTGGACCAACTGTTCGATGGAGCGCGGCTGAAGGTCAACGGAGCGCGCGCCTCGAGGTGACGGACGCTCCCGCACGAGATCGCGTCGTTCTCGACTGCAGCGTCGTTTTTCAGGCGGCTGCACGCCCCGCCGGTCCCGCTGCGGCATGTTTAGATCTTGTCCTCAGCGGACGGATTGAGGCGCTGATAAGCCCCGCGATCCTGGCAGAGGTTGCCGATGTCCTGAATCGACCGGAAGTACGGGGCAAGTTTCCCGCGCTTACCGCGGAAACTGTACGAACATTCCTGGAAATCCTGTCGGCATGTGCGACACTGATCGAGGATGTTCCCTCGCTCTTTTCTTACCCCCGAGACCCTAATGATGAGCCATATTTGAATCTTGCGTTGTTTTGCGGCGCCAATTATCTTGTGACGCGAGACAAAGACCTGCTAGACCTGAGAGATGATGACTCGCCGGAATGGACGACGGCCCGGTCGGTCGCACCCGGCTTATCGATCCTGGACCCGGTCGAATACCTCCAGATTCGTCGTCAAAGGAAATGATCGACTAAGTACGGGCGGGGCGCGGACGGCATTTTCAATTTTCAATTTCAAATTGGATGTCGGGCAGGGTGAGGCTTCAACTGATTGCACGATGCCGCCTGCGAGCAGCGAGGGTCTTGAGGAATATGGGCGGGCCGGGCGCCGCAACTTCGCGGGGGCGTCTTGGGTTGTGGTCGTCTTGAACCATGATTTGTCGGATTAGAGGATGGACTATGAAAGGTCAACGGAGGGTTTAATCATAGCCCATCCATAAATCACAAAAATCATGGTTCAGACAGTGGGTGAGCGGGAGGCCCGCCATTCGCATCAGGAATTCCCGCAACGACGCAAAATGCTCTATAATGACGTAGGAGAATTCATCAATGTCAAACACCCTCACTCACATGCCATCATTGAAAGCAAAACGCACTAAAGAGGCCGGTCCAGCGAAGCTGCGTGCGGCGGCGCACGCGAGGATCGAGATCAAACGAAAGACGAGCGACGTGCAACGTCTCTTCGAGCTCGCCGATCTTCCAGAGAATCGCATTAGAATCAGCAGGGAGGCGCTCGAAGTAATCCTTATTTCGTTTCCGGGTGATCCTGACTAATGCCGGTACTGCCTCTCTCCTCCTTACCCGCCAGATCAGATGTCTACATTGACGCGAACATCTTCGTCTATGCGATGCTTGGCAAGAGCTCTGAGTGCCGCGCGCTTTTTGCCCGCTGCGAAACCGATGTGTTCGCCTATTCGGATATTCGTGTACTCCACGACGCCAGCCACCAGGTAATGCTTGCCGAGGCTGCTCAAACTGCGCCAAAGTGGGGAAGTCCGAAGAACCTCAAGACAAATCCAACCCTCATACGGTCCTTAACCCGATGGCAGCAGCAGGTTCGGCTCATGCGCGGGCTATCAATAGAGTGGATCAATCTGAGCCTCGGCGATATCAGCAATGTGCCCCAAACTGCCACTTCCAGCGGATTGCTGTGTGGCGATGCCCTTCACCTGTCCATCATGCAATCCTACGGTATCACCATGATCGTATCCAACGATGCAGACTTCGCCGCCGCGGGATTGGCGGTTTACAAGCCAGGTGATGTCTAAGGAGCTCCTAATAAAGCTGGGGCCATCTCCGAAGAGATGGCCCCGCTGCCCGGTCAGCGAACCGACCGGGGGTATCTTAGCTTTGTTATACCATGTGGATCACGTCTGTCACACCTCGAATTCCGAAATTCCAGGCGCGCTGGTACAGACGTGCCTGGACGCAAGGTGCGTCGGCTGCGAGGTGTGGGAGCGGGAGATAGACGAGCGGGTGGCGGGGTTGTATGGGTTGTGAATTGAGGCGCGGTCGGCATTTTCAATTTTCAATTTCAAATTGGAGGGGGGCTGGGCGAGCCTCAGTTGCTGGCCCGGCGATGTCTGCGAGCGGCGAGGGTCTTGAGGAATATAGGCGGGCCGGGAATCCCAACTTCGCGGGGGCGTCTTGGATGGTACTCTTCGTCCCGCGCGAAGATGTATCTGCCTTCTCGCCGAGTGAGGTGCGGATGGCGCGCGGCCCATTTGCGGGCGGTCTCATGGGCGACGCGGCGGCGCGTGGCAAGCTCCGCGATGCTGTAATAGACAAACCCATCGCGCACGATGATGGGCGACGCCTTTTTCCCGTGGCCATACTCCGCGTCGCGGGCGTAGAGGTGCGCGCCTTCTGTAACGGTCAGATGCAGACGCTTTGCGACCCACCGGCGGGTCGCGCGCTCATCGACGCCGCGCCGCCGCGCCAGCTCCGGGATACTCCAGTAGGTCACGCCGCCGCGCTCGATCATGGGCGGCAGCGCGCGCGGGCCGTAGAACTCCTCGTCCCGGCAGTAGACGTGCTTGCCCACACGAATTGCGAGATGGGGATGGCTGCGAACCCAGGCCCTCGTCGTATGAGGCGTCGTTCCGCGCATGCGCGCCAGCGCGGGCATGCTGTAGTAGAGGACGCTGTCGCGCGTGATGTGATCCGGGACATATGAACTGTGGGTGCCCGGAGTTGGCGCTCCTTCGTCGTCGCGGCAGAAGAGGTACCGCTCGTTCCACAAGACGGTCAGATACGGCCGCGCCTTCGCCCAGTGCGTGGCGACGCCTCGCGACACATTCCAGTTGAGCGCGAGGCTGCTGATGGAGAAATACTGCTTTCCGTCGCGCCAGATGTACCGCGGAGTTTGGCGTCGCCGGCCCCAGCCTTTCTGCTGGGAGGCTGTGAGTCGAAGGTGCGACGGATGGCCGCGCAACGGGACGGGGGCGTCAACGGAATGGGGTGTATGGATCGTCACAACGGTGATTGTACCCGACCTTTGTCTCGCTTCGACGCGGTTGACGAGCATTGGGGAGCCTTATCTCTCATCCCTCATCCCTCATCCCTCATCCCTGGACTTTCTCGTTTTCCTGGTGTCCATAGCGTCGGGGTTCCACCCGTTCCCATTCCGAACACGGCCGTTAAGACCGACTACGCCGACAATACTCGGGGTGCAAACCCCCGGAAAGATAGGTAGACGCCAGGATTAATACGAGACCGGCTCCGCTCCTTTGGGCGGGGCCGGTTTGCGTTGTAGGCCGGGCATGTGCCCGTTCTCGGAGGTGCAAGTCCTCTACGGGGGAGGGAACCCCTACCGTTAAGCGAAGGCAAGGGCGTCTCCGTGAGGAGGGGTTTGAAGGAAGCCTTAGCCACAGCGACGGCCTGACGAACAGAAACTCGATAGAAGGCGTTTGGCGGAGGGTGAGCGTGCTAGAGGTCTATTTTACCTCGTGAAACCTGTGGTTCCCAATTCTGGCCAGGCGTAATTCGAGCAGGCGCGGCGCGAAAGAACGAGCGCTTATCCCGGGAGGTCTGAGGGCAGGTCGGTTCTCGCCGACAACCCGCTTCGTGAGGAGCGATTGAGCCTTCAGAAGTCATCCGAGGCCATAGTACCTGCGTAGAGCACACCGCCTATTGGCATGTGCCTCCCAAGTGGTGCAGCGGCATAGGGAAGGGCCGAACATCACACAAAGGTTGAGAATTGGCGCGTTCGAGAACGTCTCATTCACTGCAGAAAACCTTGTCACTCTTCGACGAAAGTCCACAAGAGAGTAACGAGTCCGACCTCGCTGAGAATAGGGTGAAGCCCGACGGTAAGCGAAGCGGGCTGAGAGACGCTCCGGCACAGACCAGGGAGACAACCCGCGCATCGACTGTTAGCGAGCCGATGCAGTTGTTGGCTCTGATGGAGCAGGTGGCGGCATCGCAGAATATGCGAGCCGCGCTGAAACGGGTCGAGCAGAACAGGGGAGCGGCGGGGGTCGATGTGATGACGGTCAAGCGGCTAAGACCGTGGCTCATCGCGAACTGGCGCGACCCCCGGCAGTCTCTGCTCGATGGAACCTACCGGCCCCAGCTTGTGAAGCGGGTGGAGATACCCAAGCCCGCCGGTGGAACGCGGCTGCTCGGCATGCCGACCGTAACAGACCGCCTGATCCAGCAAGCCATCCTTCAGGTGCTCACGCCCCTGTTCGACCCACACTTCTCCCCTGCAAGCTACGGCTTTCGGCCCGGCAAGCGGGGTCACAGCGCGGTGAGGCAGGCGCAGGAGTACGTGTGCGAGGGTTACGCATGGGTGGTAGACATGGATTTGGAGAAGTTCTTCGACCGTGTCAACCACGACATGCTCATGGCTCGTGTGGCGCGAAAGGTCTCGGACAAGCTGTTACTGAGGCTGATTCTCCGGTTTCTTGAGAGCGGTGTTCTGATAGACGGGTTGGTAGTGTAAGCGAGGATGGAACGCCTCAGGGAGGTCCTCTCTCGCCGCTGCTCTCCAACATCGTTCTGGACGACCTCGACAAGGAGCTGGAGCGTCGCGGCCACAAGTTCGTTCGCTATGCGGATGACTGCAATATATATGTGCGGTCCCGTCGGGCGGACGAGCGGGTGAAAGCGAGCGTCACGGCGTATCTGGAGAGGCGGCTGCATTTGCGGGTAAACCAAACAAAGAGTGCGGTGGACCGTCCGTGGAAGCGCAAGTTCCTGGGCTTCAGTCTGTTGGCCCAGGGGCGTCGCATCCGCTTATTAACGCGGCGGCTTAGAGCGTGCAGAGGGTGAAGGATAAAATCCGTAGCCTGACGCGACGCTCGCAAGCAGTAAGCATGTCAGAAAGCATGTCAGAACGGGTCTGGCGTCTCAACCAGTATCTCGGAGGCTGGGCAGGATACTTTGCGCTTGCGGAGACTGCCAGCGTCTTTGGGAAATTAGATTAGTGGATACGCCGACGTTTGCGGCTGTGCCAGTGGAAACAGTGGAAGCGGACACGAACGCGCGTCCGCGAACTGCGCTCTCTCGGACTGAAGGAGCGTGATGTCTGGGAGGCAGCGGATTCCCGCAAGTCCTACTGGCGCATAGCCGCGTCCCCACCTCTTCATAAGGCCATGACGAATGCCTACTGGCAGTCGCGTGGTTTGGTTCCCCTGACCGTTCGCTTCCAAGCAATTCGCAACGGGTGGTGAACCGCCTTATGCGGACCCGCATGTACCGTGGTGTGAGAGGCGGGTTCAGTGATGGCCCCGCCTACTCGATTTTGTCTACGCCACTGCAGCAATTTGTAGCGCTCCCAACTACCTGCGAACCGTCACCCAGACGGCCAACGGAGCCACCCTCCGCCATAAATAGATGCCCATTCGCTCCCCTTGGATGGGTTTCTCTTCGCCCGGGCCCGCTAGTCAATTCTATTGTATTCTCGCATTCATATGCGGAATAACCAACCAGGTAATCTGTGCAATCCTATCAGGTTGAACGGAAGAAGGGAGTGTTCCGCTTGTCATCGCCACTATTCGGCCGCGGTCTCTGCATACGTCTATTCGCTCTTCCGATGGTGGTATTCACATTCGGCGTGGCGGTGTCCAGCGTCTTCGCGTTCAGGAATATTGAATTGGAATCCGAGCGCGCCGCGCATGAACGGGTCGCGATGCTCTGGCAGGCGGTTGCAGGATCTCCGAAAAGCGCGTCCGTGGCGCAGCCCAAAGGCACGCTGCCTTTTACGTTTCGCCATGTAGCCCAGAAATCGACAGACCCCGAATCGCAGGCCGACGCCTACGAAACGCAGCTCATCGCCTCCTTCACAACCTCCGTGACGCTCCCGCGGATCGATGGGACGGTATCGCGCAATGGCGAGCCCTGTTACGTGATAGCGGCCCCGGTGCGTCGTGGAAACGTGGTAGAGGGCCTGGAGGCGCTCTATGTTCCCATTGGAGATACAAAAGCGCGGACAATGGCCGCTCTCTGGACCAGCTTCAAGCTGCTCGGTCTGATGATATGCCTGGGTGAAGCAATTCTCGTTTTTCTCACCTACATGCTGGTTGCCGTCCCCTTGCGCCGGCTTCTCGCAATCAGCCAGGCGCTGCGGCGCGGGGAGTGGGGCGCGCGGTTTACGCTGAACTCCCGCGACGAGCCCGCCGCTCTGGCACGTTCTTTCCAGGACACCACGCAATGGCTGCGAGAGCAGATTGTGAAGGAGGAGAAGCTGCGGGCGATGTTCCAGCAGTTCGTGCCGGCTTCGGTGGCCGCCAAGGCGCTGGGCAAGAACCCGGAGACGGTGCTCGCCGGCACCCGGCACGCGGTCACCGTGATGATCATCAACATTCGCAACTTCCGCATGCTGGTCGATAACCTGCCGCCGGAGCAGACCGTTTCCGCTTTGAACGAATACTTCAGCGAGATCAATCGAGTAATCGTCGCCAACAAGGGAGTGGTCAGCAAGTATCTCGGTGACACGGTTATGGCGATGTTCGGCATGCCCGTGCCGCACAAAGATCATGCGCTCCATGCAGTCAGCGCCGCGCTCGCGATTCCGCGCGCCCTGGCCGACCTCTATGTGAACATGGAGGATAAGCACGGCTGGGAGCTGGGCGTGGGTATCGGAATCGCTTCCGGGGAGCCCATAGTCGGCCATTTCGGTTCCAGCGAGCACATGGAATACTCGGTCCTCGGCGATGTGGTCCTGCACGCCCACCGCATGGAAGATTTGACGAAGAGCGTTCCCGAAGAGGATACGATCCTGATAAGTGAGGAGACATACCGCAAGGTAATGTCCGAGATTCACGTGTACGATCTTGGCGAGAAGCAGACGGCGGACGGTCACACGGTCCACCCCTACGTCGTGCAGGGATTCAGGTCGGAGGCGCGCTCCTCGCTGGCCGCGTAGCCTCCAACCCGTGCCAAACAGCAAATGAATTTCCGGTATCGTAACCGCCCTCTCGCCGCAACCCCCCTTTGCAGCATCCCTAATCCCGTAATCGTGCGCGTTGGCCATTCGCTTCTGGGATGGAAGAATTAATCAATGTAGATTAGTCAATCTAGCGTGGGTCCGTCGGCATGGGGCACTGTGACCTTCGCCCGGTTCAACTCTGCGGACTGTCGGGCCGGCCTATTTCCTGCGGTGTCCAGGGCCGCCGGCAGCCACGCTTGCAGCAGAGGCGGTAATACAATGAATGAATTGCACTCTCCCGAAAGCAACATCGCGCGGCAGCGCAAGCTGGATGCGCTGTTTGCGGACCAGCCGTTCCTTTCGACCACCATGCGTGCGTCCCGCCTTCATGAGCAGGACCCCCGCGTTAATGAGCAGTTCCCCCGCCTTTATGAGCAGGAATCCCGGGTTCATGAGCGCGCAGAACCTGCGTATGCCGAGTTCGCATTGCCGCCTCTTCCGGATGACACGGATGAAGTGCTGAGGCGAATGGTGGAGGGGCGCATGGTTATGATGACGCGAGGTCCATACAATATTAGCGACGTCAACGACGATGAATGGTGGACCGCTCCCGTGCCGGCAATAACTCGCGAACCGCTCAGACCGATGGCGCTGCTGGACCCCGAGCCGGTTTCCCTAGAACTGATACCGGCTTCAAGGTCAAAGCCTTCGCCGAAACCAAGCTCCGATCCTGCAGCTGACGGCTCGCGCCTGTTTTTCGATCTGGCCGTGGAGTTGACGCCCGACGGGCCGCGGGTGGCTCACCTGCATCCCTCGAAAGAGTCGCCTGACGTAATGACGGCCAGGGAGGCCGCCGCCTATCTGCGGGTGAGTCAGGCGACTCTCCGAACCTGGACACGTACGCACTCCGTACCGCACGCGAGGTTGGGGCGAAGGCTCAGATACAGGCGCTCGACCCTGCTGGCGTGGCTGGCGGAGTGGGAGCGGACGGATTAGCTTTTTCAATAGAATCATTGAAAGCGGACCGCGGTTATTCCGGCGGTCCGTTCTCTTAAATACCGATGATAAGCTCCCGGCGGCGAGACAATGGCGACGGGGTACAATTCGCTTATGAGCGATATAGCCACAGCCGCCGTTACAATTCTGGGCAGCGGCACCTCGCACGGGGTCCCCATGATCGGCTGCGCCTGCGAAGTTTGCACCTCCCCGGACCCGAAGAATCGGCGATTCCGTCCCTCGATCACCGTTGAGAGCGGCGGCCACGTCATTCTGGTAGACACGACCCCGGAGCTTCGCATGCAGTCGCTCGCATTCGGACTCAGCCGTGTTGACGCCGTCCTGATCACTCACACGCATGCGGACCACATCTTCGGCCTGGATGACCTGCGCCGCTTCAATGATCTATCAGGCGAAGTTATTCCCGTCTATGGAGATTCGCGTTCGTTGGATGACATCCGCAGGATATTCCCCTACATCTTCAACCCCCCCCAGCAAGGTGGAGGCACGCCCAAGATCGATCTGCGGACGGTCCCCGAATCATTCGACCTATTCGGCGTTCACATAGAGTCGTTTCCGGTTATGCACGGCAGCCTGCCCGTGCTCGCCTATAGATTCAACGACATTGCCTATGTCACCGATACCAATCACATTCCGGACGAATCGATGGCGAAGCTCGGCGGCCTCGACTTGCTGATTCTGGACGCGGTTCGCTATTCCCCTCACTCCACCCACTATGGCCTGTGGGAGGCGGTGGAGATCGCCGAACGGCTGCAAGCGAAACAGGTTCTCTTCACGCACCTCTCGCACCATTTCGAGCACGCCAAAACAAACAGCGAGCTGCCTTTCCACATGCAGCTCGCCTACGACGGCCAGATTATAGAGTTTTAACGGACTATTTTAACCGCCCGCTTCGCTAGAGACGCAGAGACATAGAGAAAGGCCATGTAAACAACCATGGATTTTGCCTCTATTCCGCTGGTCTTAGAAGCTGGTCCAGCGGCGTTTCGGATGCGCCCGCCGGCCGCAGCAGTGTCATGTCGGGCGCGACCGGATTCACCGTGGGCCTTAGCAGAGTCTGGCGGTATTGCGCCTGCTGCACCCGCCCCTGAACGTAGCTCTTGCAGGTCCTCGCGGCATCTACCAACCTTGTGTCACGCTCTGACCTTATCAGCGATTCGATGACGTCCAGGGCCCGTTCGTCTCCCACCTGCTCCAGGCCGCGCAGAATTGCGATGCGCAGATCGGATTCCGACGCGCGTGACAAGAGATGCAGAATCGCTTCCATTCCCTGTTCGGTGATATGCTCCGCGTCCGACGCCTTGAATTGGGGCATTATCGAACGCAGTCCTTGCTCCGCAATCTTTTTGGTCGCCGGATCGGCGCTGCGAGCTGCCACCGCCAATACACTGACAGCCTGAGGGTCCCGCGCCGTAGCGAGCAGTCTCGCCATCTCCTGCGGACGTTTTCGGTCGGCTGCCTGCGCCGCCGCCGAGCTGCCTCCAATTATGAGAAAGAACCACCAGTTATCGCCCAGCCAGTGCATATAGGGGATATGTTTGCCAAACAACATCAGGAACACCATGCTGTACATGCATATCTGCCGCCGTGTCTTTTTCCATCTCCATTTCTTATAGGCGGCGACGTCGGCCTCAAGCGTTCGCATCCACTCCCGGCGGCTTGAGGCATCCCGCTCCTCTCGCTCCTTGCGAGTAGTCATAACCCTTACCGCCAGTAGGAATCTCCGTCGCGCATCTTCTACCTCCGGCGAGAGAGCGGACTCGATGGCCGGGCCGGGAGGCAGCATCGTTCCTGCCCGCCATTCTGTTCCCGCCCGATCCTGTTCGTGTTCAAAACTGTGCATCCACCCCACTCCGCTCTGCCCCGCGCACGACGCGCTGCCGGGTTACCTACGAATCACGAGCCTCGCCGGTGTCATTGTTCATCGAGGTATCGCGCTCGGCGGCTCTCATACTGAACCTCTTCCATAAGTCCCGTTTCGCTGGCGAGCGAGGCACTGAAGTGACCTCGCCGGAGGGCCCGCGGCCAATCGTCCTGCCGGACGAAAAAGCACTTATGCAAGAGGTCTACACAAGCTGACGCTTCCAGAGCTTAATTCGCGGTAGAATCACCGTATGATAGGATTCCTTCGCGGCGCGTGGCTGCCTCTTCTGCTCGCCGCATTGATTGGCCTCTGGATCTCCCTCGAACGCGCGCCCGAACAGCCCGGAATGGCGTCCGCTGTCGTCTTGCGGTGGGTCATCAACTCTTCGGAGAGGGACCGCGGCTTCTACGCGGCGCTGCAAAAGGCTTTCGAGGCGAAGCACCGCGGAATCCATATTCAGTTCATCAAGCAGAACGAGGGGAACAAGGTCGAGACCATGATTGCGGGCGGCGACGCCCCCGACATCATCTCCATTGGGGTGGACAAGCTCCACTACTACCTCGAAGCGGGCGTCTTTCGGGACCTCGCCCCCCTGATGTCTCCCGCCGATACCGCGGACCTCAAGAACTTCTTCCCCGTCTGCCTCAACCCATTTGTAAAGGATAACCACGTCTACGCTCTTCCATGGAGCTACGTGCCGTTTATCCTCTTTTATAACAAGAACCTCTTCGACCGCGAAGGTCTTGCGTACCCGAATGACAACTGGACGTGGACCGACTACCGGAGCGCAGCAAAACGGCTGACGCGGGACACGGACGGCGACGGAATCATGGATGAGTTTGGGGCGACGTTTGCCCAGTGGCAGGACGGCTACTACTGCTGGTTCTTCCAAAACGGAGGCCGAGTCCTCTCCGACTCCCCCAGGATTGGGGGCCAGGAGGCCGATTCGGGGACTATCGGGAGCCAGCAGAAAGCTCCCCCAGGATTGGGGGCGGGGGGGGCAGGCCAGCAGAAAGCTCCCCCAGAATTGGGGGCGGGGGGGGCTGGCCGGGGGGCCGCCGTTAGAGCCCCCTCCTTACTAAGGAGGGGGTTGGGGGAGGTGCATTCTCACGCCACCTTCGACGACCCCAGAGTAATCGAAGCCGTGCGATTCCTTCATGCGCTCACCCGCGAAGACCGCACGATTCCGACCGATGTGAACAGGCCGAAGCAGGTCGGGACGGGGCTGTTCGAAGCCGGCAAGCTGGCGATGCACGGTCCCACCGGTTCCTTCTACATACCCGCTTACCGCGCTTACGAAAGGATAGATTGGGACATCGCGTCCGTGCCAGCCGGGCCGAGCGGAAAGGGGACCATCGTCGCGCCGCAGGCGCACGGCGTGAGCGCGCAAAGCCGCCACCCGCGCGAAGCCTGGGAGCTGGTGCAGTTCGTCAGCGGCCCCGAGGGCCAGATGCTATTGGCGCAGTCGGGCCTATTTGTCCCGTGCCGCCGCTCCGTCGCGTTCTCGGACGAATTCCTGAGAGCCCCGGGCTTGCCGCGGAGCAAATATGCACTCGTAGCTATGATGGATGATCGAGAGGGACGAAAACCCTGGGGTATCGTGCCGCCGTGGGCCGGCGACCGCTGGGGCGATGTGAACGACGAGGCGCTCAATGCTAGGTTGACTCCCTATCTCTTCGGCGTGCCGAAACCCGGTGACACGCCTGAGAGCGTCTGCGCCGCTATCAACAAACGCGCGAGCGAGATTCTGAATGAAGACCGGGCGGCCAACAGGGGCGTGCCCGTTTCCTGGGCCGCTGTAGCCCTGGCTGCGGGAATCCTGCTTCTCTGCGCGACGATTGCGTGGGTGGCGGCAGTTGTTCGCGCGGGGCGGCGCTCGAAACTGGCGCGCTCTGAGCAGGCGTGGGGATACTTCGCCATCGGACCGTGGCTGATAGGATTTCTGCTCTTTGGGCTTGGGCCGATTCTCTTCTCGATGCTTCTTTCGTTTACGCGCTGGTCGAGCCTTGCGCCGGCATCCACCGCCCACTATGTTGGGCTGGATCACTATCGCTGGTTGCTGGGCGGCCACGACGAGCTGTTCCACAAAGCGCTGCTGGCGACGGTCCGCTACGTCGTTCTCAGCCTGCCGCTCACTCTGATCTCCGGCCTCGCCATCGCGCTGCTTATGAACTCGAAGCTGAAGGGGATTGCCCTCTTCCGCACGCTCTACTATCTGCCCGCGATAATGCCCGGCGTGGCCGCGGCGGTGCTCTTCACGGTACTATTCCGTCAGCAGGGGCTGCTCAACTATCTGGGAAGCGGATTCGGGCGAATTCCGCTGGCCCGGATGCCCGACTGGCTCCATGACCCGCAGTGGGCGGTTCCAAGCGTCGTGCTAATGGGCTTGTGGGGAGTGGGCGGCGGCATGATGATCTACCTGGCCGGGCTCCAGAACATTCCGACCCAACTCTACGAGGCGGCGCAGCTAGACGGCGCGGGAATCTGGGCCCAGTTTCGCAGCATCACGCTGCCCATGCTCTCCCCGACCATCTTTTTCAACCTCGTGATGGGAATCATCGGCGCGTTCCAGGTCTTCACCTCTGCATTCGTTCTCTTCGCGGGAACCGCTGGTCCCGAGGACGCGGCGCTTTTCTACAGCTTCTATCTCTATCGCAAGGCGTTCGAGCAGTTCCAGGTTGGCTACGGCTCCGCGCTTGCCTGGATTCTGTTTGTCATCATCCTGTTCTTCACGGCGCTGGTCTTCCGCTCATCTTCCCTGTGGGTCTACTACGAAGGGCAGAAAGACGGGGCAAAAGCATGAAAGCCCGTCTGCTGCAATCCGCCCTGCTCTATGCGCTGCTCGTGGTGGGAGCGGTTCCGATCCTCATTCCGTTCTTCTGGATGATTGCGACATCACTCAAAACGAAGGAGTTTTCGGCGGAGCTGGGCTGGCTGCCGCGGAATGAGCGCGTCTACGTGAGTGAAGGTGGTCGGAAAATCCAAGTGCTGTCGCTGGCGGAGAAGAAGGACGGGACGACAAAGATTCGGTATCCTGACGGGCAGGCGGACACGGTTCCGAACAGCCGCCTCACACGTGAGCGGTTCGTGGAGGCGCAGTGGAGCAATTATAAAAAGATTCTCGCGCCGGAGCAGCCGCAGCCGGAGGATGACTTTCCCCGGTTCCTGCTGAATACGCTGGCGGTGGCGGGCATGACCGTCATTGGGACTGTGCTCTCCTCTTCGCTCGTGGGGTGGGGGTTCGCGCGCATGAGATTCGCGGGCAAAGACCTACTTTTCCTGATCATGCTCGCCACGATGATGATTCCCGGCCAAGTCGCCATGATTCCAACCTTCATCATATTCAGGAAGCTTGGATGGATCGATACCTTTCTGCCGCTCATTATTCCGGCGTGGTTCGGGAGCGCCTTCTTCGCCTTCCTCTACCGGCAGTACTTTATGGGCATCCCGGTCGAGATGGACGAGGCCGCCAGGGTGGACGGCTGCGGTCCACTGCGCACGTTCTGGTCAATTCTACTGCCCATGGCTCGCCCGGTTACCGTAACGGCGGCGGTCTACACTTTTCTGGCAGCGTGGAACGAGTTTTTGGGGCCGCTTATCTATCTCAATTCCGACTATAAGCGCACCCTTTCCCTGGCGCTGGCGAAGTTTCAGGGCCAGTACGGCTCCGACATTCCGGCCATGATGGCGGGGGCGGCCCTCATGCTGATTCCGGTGCTTCTCATCTACTTCTTCAGCCAGCGCGCTCTGATGCAGGGAATGGTGGTAAGCGGGGTGAAAGGTTAGCCGCCTGCTTCGTCCAAACCCGGCCTCGAAAGAAGAAAGAGTATTGAAAGGTTATTCTGACTTGACTACTATTCGCCGTATCGTCGCGCCTCTCTGTCTCTTCGTAACGTATTTTTCATTCGCCATGCCTTCCTCGGCGGATGGCAGCCGCGGTCTTATGCGCGCAATCTCCGATGGCGGCACGCCTGTATTTCTTGTCGCGGCGGCCGCGCTGCCTCTCGCGCGAGACGGAAAGGCGGCCCGTGACCATGCGATCCGCGCTATCGACACGCTGGGCACTGCCTTCGTTGCTTCCGAGGCGCTCAAGTCGGTCGTTAAAGAGAGGCGTCCGGACGGTTCGGAACGCGACAGCTTTCCGAGCGGTCACGCAACCCTTGCGTTTGCCGCCGCGACCATGGAGAGCGCCTACCACCCAAAGGAGGCTCCGCTGTGGTATGGCGGCGCGGCGATCATCGGCTGGTCGCGAGTTTCATTGCGGAAGCACCACACTTACGATGTACTGGCGGGCGCGGCCCTGGGTTATGGTATCGGGCGGCTGGAGATCTCCAGGCCGCATGGAATTGTGCTCGCGCCATGGATAGGCCGCGATTCGCGCAGCGCGGGAATGGCGTTCGCTGGGAAGTTCTGACCAAGGTTTAGGGGAGAGGAATAATGGCGGGATTGCCGGACGACATTAGGGACGCATGCGCGACGTTATTCGATGTACGGCCACTCGAAACGGCTATGAGGAGCCTAGTAGGTAGCAGGCCCAGTCATAAAGAGATGATCGAGGAGGCGCTGCGCAACCCTGCGTTGAAAGACAGGCCGGAGCTGGCGGCGGGATTGTGGCTCTATGTGGACGACCTTGAGCGGAGTCACGCGATCAGCCAGGGGATCGATTCGGCGACCGGCTCTTTCTGGCATGGAATCATGCACCGGCGGGAGGGCGACTTCAGCAACAGCCGCTACTGGATGCGCCGCGCCGCCGGCCACCCGCTTCTGGAAGTGTTGCAGCCGGATGCGCTCGTGGACGCGGTCGCGCTGTCTAACGGCCGGAATCTGCCGGAACTGGTCGAGCGGCAGCGCGCGGAGTGGAAGGCGGTCTTCGAGTGGTGCGCCGGGGGGAAATGACCGGCGACCACAGCACACGACCGCCGGTGTAAAACCGGCGTATGGGGGGCGGACGAGCCGCCAAACGCCCTCACGGGCGGAACAGTTCTAATCTGAATCCATATTGAACGGGTTTGCCGTCCGGAGGACGTCTGGCCGAAGGCTCCCCTGCCACGCGTTTTACACGCGTGGACACATCGGTCAATCTTCCTCCTGCTCCAGGCTGCGGTCGTGATGGACCGTCAGGGCAAGGATGGCGGCAATCATCATAGACACCGACGCAACAATCAGGCTGTACATGCTCTTGTGCGTCGTATCCTTTAGCCAGCCCATAAAGAACGGACCGATGAACCCGCCGAGGTTGCCAATAGAGTTGATAAAGGCGATTCCGGCAGCCGCCGCGCTTCCGCTGAGAAAGCTCGTGGGCAGCGACCAGAAGGGACCCAGGGTGCTCCACAGCCCGATTGCTCCCACCGTTAGCGCCATAACTCCCGTAACGGCGTTCCCGCCGTCTACCACGAGCGATGCCGCGCCAAGACCTGCCGCGGCGATCAGGCTGGCCACTCCCACTGTCCGCTTGCGTTCGGACGAGCGATCGGAAAGTATGCCGGCTATGACCATCGCGCAGGCGGCGACAGCGTACGGAATCGCCGAAATGAGGCTGGCCGCGAGATCGCTCATCTTGAACGCTTTAATGAGGCTCGGCAGGTTGAAGACAAACCCGTAGATAGCGACCTGGAGAAGAAAATAGAAGGCTGTAAGCTGAATGACCGTGCCGTTCGCCATCGCCTGCGACCAGCTCATGGCGTGTTTGCTGCGCCGCCGATTCTCCTCGCTCCTGAGCCGGGAGAGCACTATCTCCTTTTCTTCCGAAGTGAGCCAGGCTGCATCCTGCGGCCTGTCGGTGAGATACACCAGCACGACGAAGCCGAGTAGGAACGAGGGAACAGCCTCGATAATGAACATCCATTGCCACGCTTTAAGGCCGCCCACTCCTCTCATCCAGGTTAAAATCACGCCGGACAGCGCGCCGCCCAGCACGCCCGCCAAAGGAGTCGCAGTCATGAAGGTCGCAATCGCTTTTGCCCTATCACGCGCGGGAAACCAGTAAGTGAGGTAGAGAATCATTCCTGGAAAGAATCCTGCCTCGGCCACGCCCAGAAGAAAACGAAGAGAATAGAACGTCGCCGCATTGTGGGTAAACGTCATGCAGGCGGAGACAATTCCCCATGTCACCATGATGCGGGCCATCCACCTCCGCGCACCGAACTTTTCCATAATCAGGTTACTGGGCACCTCGAAGAGAAAGTATCCAACGAAGAAGATGCCCGCGCCAAAGTTATAAACCGCCTCGCTGAAGTGGAGTTCCGGCGCCATCTGCAGCTTTGCATAGCTGACGTTCTGCCGGTCCAGATAGTTGAAGATGTACATCAGGAACATGAACGGGATGAGCCGCCGCGTAATCTTCGCGATGACGGTCCGTTCATTCACGGCGGGGCTGGCGGATGGCGCTGCTAAGTCCAAAAAGGAGTCCTCCGGGTTTCGATGAGGGGTTCGCGGCAAGCTGAGGAGCGCGGCCGCTGCGTAATGCATGTAGAGAGTTCGTGGCTGGGCAGGAAAACTCCTTGCCTGAGCGCGAATCAAAGCCCATAGAAACAATGAACACTCGGGTCTTGGCGTGAAGGAGAGAACGTGCGCGTAATTCTCGGAATCGTCTTCTCTCTGGCCGCACTGATTACACCGATTTCCTCTCCCACGATCTCCACCGTCGTGGGTACTGGAACCGCGGGTTATTCGGGTGACGGCGGCCGAGCGGTATTGGCTCAACTCGATCAGCCGTTTCATTGCAGCTTCGGATCGAAGGGCGAGATGTACGTGGCGGATACAAATAACCACTGCATTCGGCGCGTGGATCGCAGCGGTACCATCACCACGGTGGCGGGAAATGGAAAGAAGGGCTATTCGGGAGACGGTGGCAGGGCGGTCGAGGCAACGATGAATGAGCCGTACGGCGTTGTCGCAGATCGCAACGGAAACCTATATATCGTTGATCGCCTGAATTCCGCGATTCGCAAGGTGGACGTGAAGACGGGAATAATCTCTACTTTGGCCGGAAACGGAAAGCAGGGCTATTCCGGCGACGGTGGTCCCGCTTCACAGTCACAGCTTCGCGAGCCGAACGGCCTGGCGCTGGACGGCCTCGGCGCGTTGTATATTGCTGACGTAGCGGACAATCGCATCCGGCTCATCGATCTGAGGAACGGAATCATCTCGACTTTTGCGGGTACGGGGAAGCGGCAGTTCACGGGAGACGATGGCCCCGCGGCGCTGGCGTCCATCGACGGCGCGCGGGCCGTGGACGTAGACCGCGACGGAAACGTCTATATCTGCGAGCGCGAAGGCAACCGAATCCGGAAGATGGACCCCAAGACTGGAATCATCCGCACCATCGCCGGAACGGGCGCGGCGGGTTATTCGGGCGACGGCGGCCCCGCGCTCCAGGCCACGTTTAACGGCCCGAAGTGGATTTACGTCAGCGGAGATGGCGCCATCTATGTCGTGGATACGGAGAACCACTGCGTCCGGCGCATCGACCAGAAATCGGGAATCGTAACAACGGTCGCGGGCGGCGCTCGCGGCTCAGGAGGGGACGGCGGCCCAGCCACCCAGGCGCGGCTCGATCGTCCGCATGGCTGTACGGTAAGGGACAGGCTGCTATACATCGCCGATACGAACAACCATAGAATCCGGGTCTGCCCAATAAAATGATAATACAACAGCTTGCCGGGTTAGCGTGCGCTTGTACTCTCCTACTTGCTTGCCCCGTCGCGGCACAGGATTCGGTCAAAGCGTCGGATAGAATCCCGACTCTGAAGCGCCTGGAGCCGGAGTACCTCAAGGGCGTCCGGGCGGAGGTTGCGGCGTTCGCGAAGGCGCGCAGGCCTGTCACGTTGAAGACGGGCTACAATGACTACCGCTGCGTGATTCACGCGCACTCATACCTCTCGCACGACAGCCGGGGCACGATTCAGGAGATTGCGGCCGCCGCGAAAGCAGCGGGAGTGGATGCTGTCTTTCTCTCCAACCATCCCAAGCCGGATGTAGACGTGGTCACTTTTGGGCAGAAAGAGCCGGTCCAAGGCGTCCTGTTCGTCGCGGGAGCCGAGACGAACGGGTTCCTCGTCTATCCCTCGGATGGCAGGCTGCCGTCGCTCAATGTCGCGGAACAGCCGTTCGTCGATTCGGTGGCGAAGAGTGGAGGCTTGATATTCATCGCTCACCCGGAGGAGCACGCGGATTGGACTCTCACCGGACTGACTGGCACAGAAATATACAATACGCATGCGGACCTAAAAGATGAGCGGGAGCTGTTGACAGCGCTTCAGCCCCGCAGCTCGAGCGGCTATCTACAGCTTCTCCGTATTCTGAACGTCATCAAAGAGTATCCGCAGGAGGCGTTCGGAGCGCTGTTCGACGCGCCCACCGCAAATCTGTCGCGTTATGACGTGCTTGCGAAGGAGAGAGCGGTCGCGGCAATAGCAGGCAACGATTCGCACCAGAACACCGGGTTCATCCTGCGCGGCCTGGAAGACGGAAAGGTTGCGATTGAAGACCCGCTCGGAAAAGAGATGGGCATCCTCGATACGACCAAGAATCCGCTGTTGGCTGCGTTCCTGGGGAAGCCCGAGGCGGGCAAGGAGATGATGCGGCGCATCATCGACCCCTATCCCGTAAGCTTTCATTACATTTCCACCCACGTTCTTGCCACTGAGAAGAGCGTTCCCGCGCTGACAGCCGCCCTCAAGGCGGGACGCACATATGTCGCGTTCGATTGGATTGCGGACCCTACGGGCTTTGCATTCGTTGCGGAGGCGGGCGGCAAACTGGGGACCATCGGTGATTCGGTGCCGCTCCAGCCCAGCATGATGATTCGAGCGGAAGTTCCGCTGTCCGCCACAATCCGGCTCATGCGCGACGGCAAGGAGGTCAGTCATGCGGAGGGACGAACGCTCTCGTACGCGGCGGATGTCCCCGGCGTATACCGGCTGGAGGTCTCCCTTCCGCTCGGCGGCGAGCAGCGGCCCTGGATATACACAGGAGCGATTCGTATAACCGCTCCGTAAACGGAGGGGCGGGTCCTTTTCATCGATCAGAATGATCAATGAGAAAGACCCGCTCCTGTTTTGCAACTGCTATCCGCGAGCTATGATGGGCCAGGCTATTTGGATACGCCCGTGGCGCGGAAGTCGGACTGGCCGACCGGCTTGATGTCCCCGGCCATTATCATTGCGGTCGGAGGGAGCGGCTCCAGAAGCATCTCCTTGGTGAAGAGGTTGTCTTCCCGCGTGAAAGATGCCAGCTCGAAATCCTTGCGCAGTACGATTGCTCCCGTAGGACAGGCGTCCTGGCAGTAGCCGCAGAAGATGCAGCGGAGCATATTGATCTCGTACTTGACGGCGTAGCGCTCGCCCGGCGAGAATCGCGCTTCGTCGGTGTTCTCCGCCGCCTGAACATAGATGCAGCGCGCCGGGCAGGCCCCGGCGCAGAGGCTGCAGCCGATGCACTTTTCCAGGCCGTTATCGTAACGGGTCAGCACGTGACGCCAGCGTGTGCGCGGAAACTGCTCGCGGCGCTCTTCCGGGTACTGTACCGTCACGCCGGCCTTGTTCCGGCTGGCGAGCATTTTGACGTAGTGCTTCATCGTCAGGCCCATGCCTTTGATGATAGGGATGAACGTATCCGCCGGGTTGGGGATGGTCGCCATCAAAGGACCTTTCTAGTGGCGCTCTTTGGAAGTGAGCTCGATGAGCTTGCCGGATGCTCCCGCCTTAATCTTTTCCTGCAGCTTCATAATTCCGTAAATGAGCGCATCGGGGCTGGGCGGGCAGCCGGGCACGTATACGTCAACCGGGATGATTTGATCGACGCCCTGAATGATCGCATAGTTGTTGTATACGCCGCCTGTGGATGCGCAGGCGCCCATGGATATGACCCACTTGGGATTCGGCATCTGGTCGTAAATCTGGCGCAGGACCGGGCCCATCTTTGTGGAAACGCGCCCCGCCACGATCATGACGTCGGCCTGGCGCGGCGACGGGCGGAATACCTCGGCGCCGAATCGCGAAATGTCGAATCGCGACGCCGCCGACCCCATCATCTCGATGGCGCAGCAGGCCAGACCAAAGGTGAGGGGCCACAGGCTGTTTCGGCGCGCCCAGCTTACAAGGTCGTCAAGCTGCGCCAGCACAAACGGCTGTCCGCCGGGGCCCAGATTGGGTACCGGCATACTCGAATCGTGGGCGGATATTTCAGTTATCGTACGGGCCATTGCCAGCTCCCTGAACTTCAAGACCAATCAACAGCGGACATAGTTGGTCAAAACACGGTGTTCATCGCACAGTATCTTATACGTAACAGCGTGTATCATTGTACCGCTTTTCACAAAGGAACTCAACGAACGCGAAACCAGGTAACAGTTCAGAATTGATGAGAGTGAATCGCTCCGCAGCGGCTCCGCCACGGGCTGAAACCCCGTGTCTACAAACGATAACCACAGGGAACCACGCTGAAGCGTGCTCTGGCTGTCCGCTTTAGCCTGCTTCAGCAGGG
>JBBROJ010000059.1:0-29837 GCA_038229495.1 Chthonomonadales bacterium | reverse complement strand
GCCGCGGCGTACATCCAGTGGGGCACCGTCGGTCTTCCGCACGTATCGTCCAGTCCCACGTTGGCCTCGGAAACGGCGACCGAGCCTTTCGGCTTCCCGGCCTGGCTGCGCATCACGCATTACGTCAACTTCTTGTTCCTTGTCCTGCTCGTCCGTAGCGGCCTCCAGATCCTGGCCGACCACCCCCGGCTCTATGGGACCGTGCATTGCACCCCTGGCACTGAGTGGCTTCGGCTCACGCCGATTGAGGTGCCGACCGACCGAGTCTGGACGGCCAAAGAGGACTCACGATACCTCTCGCCCTGGATCGGCCTCCCCGGCCGCCGGCATACGGTCGGCATGGCCAGGCACTGGCATTTCCTCAGCGTTCTCTTCTGGGTGCTTAACGGCATAGTCTTCGTTGTGTTGCTATTCGCGACGGAACAGTGGAGACGCTTGGTCCCGACCTCCTGGAGGATCGTTCCGGACGCGTGGGCGATCTTCGTTCACTATGCGACGTTCCACCTGCCGCCTGAACCGAATGGCTTTTACGCGTACAACGCGCTGCAACAGCTAGCATACTTCGGAGTCGTGTTCATGCTGGCTCCATTGGCGATCCTGAGCGGACCCTCGATGTCCCCGGCCTTTACTGCCCGATTCAGATGGTATCCAAAATTGCCCGGCAACCGGCAGATCGGCCGATCACTCCACTTCCTCGTCATGTGCGCCTTCGTTGCGTTCACCATAGGGCACGTGACGATAGTCGCACTCACGGGATTCGCCAGAAATATGAACCACATCGTCGTAGGTGCGGACGATACGAATCCGATCGGCCTGTACCTGGGACTGGCGGGAATCGGCGTGGTCGTCGTATTAAACGTGCTTGCCTACTGGGCGGCGTGGACGCATCCGCGCACAGTCCAGCACGCCGCCAAAGCGATTGTCGGCCCGGTCATGGGTCTCTTTCTCGACCACCCTGCTCCCGTGGCCGAATTCCAACGCGGGGACATCTCACCTTACTTCTGGCCTAACGGCACAATGCCGACTTCGGAAACTTGGAAGACACTGGCTGCCGGTGATTTCCATGATTACAGGCTCAAAATATATGGGCTGGTGGAGAATCCTGTGGAGCTCTCGTTGGACGACCTTCGCGCGATGGGTGAGAAGACCCAGATAACCCTGCATCACTGCATCCAGGGCTGGTCGGGCATTGCCGAGTGGGGTGGACTGCCGATGGCTGAATTGATGAACCTGGTCCGACCGCTACCCGAGGCAAGAACGGTCGTCTTCTACTCATTTGGCGAGGGCGTGGCACTCAACACCGGCGTCGCGGAGGGCCAGTATTACGATAGTCTTTCGATCAACACCGCTCGGCACCCACAAACCATGCTGGCTTACGAGATGAACTACCAGCCGCTGAATCACCTGCACGGCGCGCCGTTACGACTGCGTGTGGAAAACCAACTGGGGTTCAAAATGGTCAAGTGGATACAGTCGATCGAGTTTGTCGAGGACGCCGGATCGATCAACGAGGGTGAAGGAGGCTACGCAGAAGACCGGGAGTACTTTGGCGAACTGGCTAATATCTGACGCCCGCGGGAGGCGGGAGTTGCCGTCTTGTAAGACAAAGGCAAAACACATGGATCCTCGCAAGATGGGGAACGCTTCGCGTAACCCAATGGTGATGTCTACGTTGTGGGTTCAAGGGATCATCCTCGCCTTCGTGTTCGGGTTCACGGTGTTGAATTAACTTGCGATACGAGTCTGCAAATACCATAGCTCCATGCCTGGCAAGGTAGTTACCGAGACGGGGCAGACGGTCTTCACCGGCGAGGACATCCGGCTCGGCCAGCAGGCAATCCTGACGCGCGGCCTCATGGAGTACGGCTCCGTCTATGGCCATGGCGTCTACCTCGGCCCCGACTTCACAGCCGATTACTTGCATCGCCAGGCTCTGGAAATGGCGAAGGTCTACTTTTACCGGCATGACGGGAAGCAGTCGAACACTGTCGCTCCACCGCATATCAAAGGCGCAGCTCGACTCAAGACGAAAGGATGATAGAAAGGATGATAGGCACTGAACGACAGAAATAGTAAGCTGCGAGCTATCGTCGGATGGTGCGTTCATCAGGCAGAGCCCATCCTCACGAGCACCTCATGGGTGTTTCCATCGTCGGACAGTGAAACGACCTGCGGATCGAGCCGCGCGCCATCGAGCTCGATCCACTGAACGCCGCGCTCGGCGTGGTCGGGATTATCCACGCGAACGTGATACGTGGCCGACCTGTAGCGGTAGGTGATCTCGTAACCTGGCCAGTCAGGATGAATGGCCGGCTCGATGGTGAGCCGGTCGCCGCGCAGCTTGAAGCCGAGCACCTCTTCCAGCCAGATGCGGTACATCCAGCCCGAAGATCCTGTGTATCCGGTCCATCCGCCGCGGCCCACCTGCCCGGGCATCGCGTAGATGTCCGCTGCGACCATATAGGGCTCCACGCGGTACCGCTGCACGTCTTCCGGAGTCCGCGCATGCTCGACGGGGTTCATCATGCGCAGAAGCTCAACCGCCTGTTTGCCTCGGCCCAACCGGGCGAACGCCATCGGAACCCAGAGTGAGCCGTGGGTATACTGGCCGCCATTCTCTCGCACGCCGGGAGGATAGCCCTGAATATAGCCGGGGGACGGCACGTGCTGCTCAAACGGCGGCTCAAAGAGAAGGACCATCTTCTCCTGGGCCTTGACGAGATGCTCCTGGACCGATCGCATGGCAGCTTCCGCGCGTTCTGCGGGCGCCGAACCGCAGAGGACCGCCCAGCTCTGGGGCAGCGAGTCGATCTTGTCCTGGGGAGATGCTGACGAGCCGAGCGGTGTCCCGTCATCGAAGAATGCGCGGAGATACCATTCTCCATCCCAGGCGACCTCGTCTACTTTGCCGGCAAGGTCGCGCGCCCGCCCGCGGTAATGCTCTGCGCTCTCCATCTGCTCCGAACCGGCATCGACGGTCGTCGTCTTTTGGCCGCGCATCTCGCGCATCTGAAGAATATCCGCGAAGTCGTTTAGAACGTGCACCAGGAACCAGGCCAGCCAGACGCTCTCCCCCTTACCTCCTGAGCCCACCAGGTTCATACCGTCGTTCCAATCGCCGCCGCCCATCAGTGGAAGCCCGTGGGGCCCGAAAGCGGACGGTTTGATGGCGCGGTCGATGCTTCGCCGACAGTGCTCCAGGAGCGTCGCCGTTTCAGCGCCTTCGTCCGGCGTGAAGTAGGCTTCCATCTCTTCGGCCCCAAGCAGTCGCCCGTCCAGGAACGGGACCTGCTCGTCCAGAATCAACATGTCTTCCGATAGGCGGACGTAGTGCGCCGTGACAAGCGGCAGCCAGAGGAGGTCGTCGGATATGCGCGTCCGAACGCCCGCGCCCCTGGGCGGATGCCACCAGTGCTGCACGTCGCCTTCCGGAAACTGCCTTGACGCGGCCCGAAGGAGCTGGTCACGGACGGTCTGGGGCGAGGTGTAAGCCAGCGCCATCACGTCCTGAAGCTGGTCCCGGAAGCCGTAGGCGCCGCCGGATTGATAGAACGCGGAGCGCGCCCAGATGCGACAGCTCAGGGTCTGGTAGAGCAGCCAGCGGTTGAGAAGCAGGTCGACGGCAAGGTCCGGCGTTTTCACCTGTACGGTCCCCAGAAGGCCGTCCCACCAAGATTTCGTCGCTTCCAGAGCGCCTGCGACCGAGCGAACCGTGCTATAGCGGCGAATTAACTCGCGCGCGGCGCCGGTATCCGCGGCCTGTCCGAGCAGAAAAATGAGCGCCTGCTCTTCGCCGGGCTCGATCCGGATGTCGACCTGCAGCACGGCGCAAGGATCGTAACCGGCTCCCGTCCGGCCGGAGAGGCCCTCCCTCTTGAGGGCGGCGGGACTTTCGGGTCCTGCGTTCCGTCCAATAAATTCGGTTCTGTCGCCGGTATAGGAGGAGGCGACGGGCGAGCACGCCGCAAACGCGACGCGCTCCGGATAGTCCGGGTTATAGGGATTGCGTGCGAAGATCGCCTCGGATTCGAGATCCCAGGTCGTCGTCACGTGCATTTGGGTTTCCTCGCGATCCGATCCAAGAACCCATTCGGCGTAGAACGCTACCGAAAGCGTTCGGGCATTCTTCGAACGGTTCCGGAGCTGCAGGCGCTGCACCCGTACCGGATCCCCGCCTGTCTTGTCAACCGGCACGAAAGTGAGCAGCTCCTGCTCGATCCCGTGGCTGTTGTGTTCAAACAGCGTGTAGCCCTGGCCGTGCCGGGCTCGATAGGCGTCGCGCTCCCGAATGGGAAGCGGCGTAGGACTCCAGACAACGTCAGTATCGGTATCATGGATGTAGATCGCGTCTGAGGGCGCATCCGAAACGGGATCGTTGGACCAGGAAGTGAGGCGGTTGGTCTGGCTGTTGCCGAACCAGCAGAAACCTGATCCGGATTCGGACACAAGCGCTCCGAACTGCGGATTGGCCATGATGTTGACCCATGGCGCCGGGGTCGTCTCTGCCGGACCGAGGTAGATCGCATACTCACGACCATCCTGCGTGAAACCACCCAGACCGTTGAAATAGGGAAGCTCGAGGAATGGGAGCGGCGCCGACGGCATCTCCGGTATATTCGACGGTACCCGCTCCGCAGGCTGGCGCAGGATCGTGCTCGGCACGCTCATTTGCTGGGAGAGCGGGCCGCGGGCGGCGATCAGCACCACGCGCGCGACCGTGAGCAGGAGAGTCAGGTCCTCTTGCGGAATCGAAGCTGCCGGACGGAGAAAGACTCCGCCCGGCTGATCGGTTCCGGTGTAGGCGGTGTTGGCCGCGACCAGTCGCGCGAGCTCAGTTTGGAGCGGCTGCTCATAGGTCGTGGCCTCCTCATTAAGGATCACGAGATCGGCCTTTAGTCCGCGCACCCGCCACAGTGTGTGCGCCTGCAGCGCCTCACGGACGAGATCGATCTCCGTTTCGTCGGCAATGGTGACCAGTACGATAGGAAGGTCGCCCGAGATGCCGTAAGCCCAGAGCCGGGATTGGCCGCAGACGTTCTTGCGCAGGCGGGAGGAAGGCGCGCGAAGATGGCTATGCGGGTAGATGACATGACTTGCCAACTGCTGGAAGAGCTGTGCCTGTTCCGGCTGGATGCGGAGATGGCGCAGCTCAAGCTGCGCGTAGGTCCAAGCGAGGTCGATGGATCGGAGCGATCCCTGGGGTTCGTGGTAGTGCGCCGCCAGCGCGACGGCCTCTTCACGCGTCTCCGCCGCTCCCGTTATGAACGTGACATGCACGTGCTGTCCCGGCTCAACGGTTATCGTCCGCCGCAGTGAAAAGATCGGGTCCAGCACATATCCTGTCGTGCCGGAGAGCGGGCTCTCCGAAACTGGAATTCGGGGATCCTGGTGTCTAAGGTTGGCGGCAGTGCCGATCGGGAAGGGGCGAGCGTCTTTCCGCGATAACCCGGCCGGCGAACCTATCATGAAATGGCGCGGCTCTTGCTGATCCGAATTCCCCAAGGCGGCCGGGGAGGACGTCGACCGGTCTCTCCCAAGGAATCGCGCGCGATCCGTCTCATATTGCGCCGGCACGTCCGTCGGGTGTTCCACGACAACGGTGTGGAAAGCCCAGATCTGGGCCTCTCCGGGCGACCGGAGCCGCCTCCACGCCAGCAGCGACTCCAGGTCCGGAAGCACGTCTGTCTGGATGAAGAGCTTGTTGAAAGCGGGATGAGTGCGGTCGGCATTATGGACTGCCAGCGCGAGCTCCTGGTAGCTGGTGAGCTCGATGCGCCGGACCCGCGTTGTCCGATTTGTCAGCGCGATGCGGTGGATCTCCGCGTTGGCCTCGGGGCAGACCACAATCTCCGTCACCGTGTCGATACCGTCGTCGCGGCGCTGAAACTCGGCCTTGTCCGCGCTGAAAACGGCCTTGAAGCGGTGCGAGGCCAGGTCGTGGGAGCAGACAGGCTGGTAACCGGTCGACCAGATTCGACCGGTATCCAGATCGCGCAAGTAACAGAACGCGCCCCACGAATCACGCGTCGTGTCTGCGCGCCAACGCGTGATATCAAAGTCCTTCCACCGGCTGTAGCCACCGCCGGCATTCGTCACCATAACGTGGTAGACGCCGTTCGAGAGTAGATGCGTGCGCGGCGCAGGCGTATCGGGCGTGTCGAGCCGACCGGGCGCCGGCACCGCCGCGATGGGGGAAAGCCGGGCGGCCCGCGACTCTCTCGCGTACGTCTTGACCGGCGGAGGAGCTATCGGCACGCGCTCGAAGAGAATGGACTCGGTGGCGCGGACTCGCGGGTCCGTGTGGAAACGGCCCTGCATTACGTTGCCATGGAGCACGTTGTCTATTGCCGCCAGGATCATGCCCTGGTGGTGGGCCATGTAGGCGTAGACGATGACGCCTCGCTCGCCGTGCGGTCCATGGTGGCGGGCGTAATCGATGGATTCATAGTAGCCGTGAATGCCGCGCAGACCGTCCCGGTCCAGATGCGGCCGCCCTATTTGAGCTAGTCGCGACAGCCGCCGCAGGTTCTCGACCGCCGCACGCGGTTCAACGGCAAGCGCGAGCGCTGTGGCGTAGGGGGCGACCACGAGATCGTCTTCCAGGCCGCGTTTCAGGCCCAGGCTAGGCACACCGAAGGCCCTGTACTGATAGATCTGCCGCGCATCCAGGGCGCTGTATGCGGCTTCCGAAATGCCCCATGGTATACCTCGCTGCCTTGCATAAGCCCGCTGGCACGCCACGGCCGTCGCGCAGGCCCGCTCCAGCAGCGAATTCGTATAGCTGCGCGTCAATAGGACCGGCATGAGGTATTCGAACATCGTGCCGTTCCACGAGAGAAGCGGCCGCTGCAGGTTGGCCCGCCCAAACGGCCGTCCGAGCGCCCACCAGTGTTCGGTGGGGACATCGCCACGGGCGACGGCGACAAAGCTTCCGAGCCGGGCCTCACTGGCGAGCAGGTCGTAATAGGAGCGATCCAATCGCCGTTCCGAAACGTTGTAGCCAATGGCGAACAGGCGCCGGTGCGGATCATACAGGAACTCCATCCCCATGCCGGCTTCCAGCGTCCGCACGTTCTGCAGAAGCGCCTGACGGTCGTCGAGCTGCCGGCTCGCTGCTTCCCGGGCCCCGGACCATGTCTGTTCCAGCATTTCGAACCATGCGTCCGCTTCGGGGTGGACGTCGGGGAGCGAATTCTCGGTGGAAGGATGGCTGCGCAGGGCCAATAATTGCGAGATTCCGGCGACCTCTCCTCGCGCGATCTGCCGCAGTGATGGAATCTGTTCCAGCGCGTCGCGCCGCCATTGGTGAAACTCGCCTCCGATTGTCGCCACGGTGTTGAGCCCCTCCGGCAGGGGACCTGCGAGAAGCTCGGCCCACGCGAGATAGCGGTCGACTAACGCGTTCCACTCGGCGATCTGGCGCTCCACTTGGCCAGCCCAATAGCGGCACTCTTGGGGGGCAGCGGACCACTTTTCCAACTCTACCGTTAACTGCGTTGCCGCCTGCCCTAACGAGCGCAGATGTTTGAGCGTGGACTCCAGATTTATCGGCGGACGATCCAACAGACGGTCTATTCGGGCAAGAGGCACGCCCCAGGAATCAAGTTCGTCGGCTTCACCTTTGACTCCCGCGGCGGCGGGTCCATGCGGGTCTCCCTTCAGTCCCTTCCGTCCCATCAGTCCCTGCTGCCGGCGATCAACGCCCGGAACGTTGCGGAGGAGCGAAACCGCATCGGACACGCCATGGAACGCCGCCTGGTCGATAACCGGCCGGCCGGCTGTCTCCTCGACACCCTGGGCGAAGGCCCAGAGAGCGCCCAGGAGGTTGCCGCTGTCCACCATGGAGACGTAGGGTTGGCCCAGCGGCGCGAGCGTCTGCGTATCGTACCAGTTGAGCAGGTGACCCTGGTAGCGTTCCAAACGGTCCAGCGTTTGCATTGTAAGGCTGGTACGTTGGACCACATCGTCGTCGGTGATGTAGCCGAAATCCCGTGCCGCCAGGTTCGCCAACAGCCAGAGCCCGATATTCGTTGGAGACGTCCGCTGCGCTACTTCCACGCGCAGCAGTTCCTGGTAGTTGTCCGGTGGAAGCCAGTGCGTGTCGGGGTCGACGAACGTATCGAAGAAACGCCACGTTTGCCGGGCAACCTGCCGGAGCATGTGTTTATCCGCGGGGGCGAGCTCGGCGGCTGCGCTTCTTCTTTCGGAGCTGCTGAGCCGCAGAACGACGAAGGGCGAAACCAGCCACAGGAGCGCGAAAGGAATGACTGCCAGGGCCGCACGCGGATGGTATGCGATGAGCAGCGCGCACGCCCCGACTGCGAATGGAGGCAGCCACCCCATATTCAGGAAGATCCACCGCGCCGAATCCCGTGATCGAGAAGCTTCCGCCCGACTTGCACTGAACGACTGCCATTCCAGCAGGTTGCGGCCGACCGTGCGGCGGCAGCCAACTCGGATGATCGCGTCCATCGAAATGAAGGCTTGATGCGGCATAAGGGCCGTCAAGAGTACGGAGCGCATCAAATTTACGAGCGGCTCGCGGTAGACCATCGGATCGATCTTCCACGGTTTGGTCAGGCGGTGGCTCAACTGCAGAGTCAATGGTGCGAGCATGATCAAGGCGACGATAAGGGCACAGATCACCGGCACAGGGGCGATGAGGCAGCCATTCACCAGGAGAAGCGTGGAAGCCACAGATGTGAGGCTTCGACGCAGGTTGTCCAGTATCTTCCAGCGAGAGAGGCCGTTCAGAGGATTACGAACTCGACCAGATCCCGCCGGGGAGCCGTCCGGAACAGTGGGCAGTATCCAGTCGGCGATCTGCCAGTCCCCCCGTGTCCATCGATGCTGCCTTCCGCAGAAAACCCGGTAGTCCTCTGGAAATAGCTCGAGAAGCTCGATGTCGCTCGCAAGCGCGGTGCGTACGTGCTCGCCCTCAATCAGGTCGTGACTGAGAAGATGCGCAGACGGAAACCGCCCGGCAAGCACGGCGTGCAGCGCCTGAACGTCGTAGATTCCCTTGCCGAGGTAGCTCGCCTGGCCGGCCAGATCCTGATAAACGTCGGAAACCACGTGCGTATAGGGGTCGATCCCATTGGGGTCAGTGAAGAGACGCGAGAAGCGGGTTGCCGTTGCGCTTGGAAGACTCGTGCTGACCCTGGGCTGGATGATCCCGTACCCGCGTATCAGGCTTTGCCCGTCCGGAGCGACCTTCGCGCGGTTGAGCGGATGGGAGATCGCCTCGACGAGCCGGACGGCGGTGTCCCGAGGAAGCTGCGTATCGGAATCCAACGTGATGACGAATTGCACGCCGTCGACGTCCGAGAGTTCCCCCACCCGGAGGCCGGCTTCCTCTTCTATAGTCTCTCCGCAGAGAAGCCGATTGAGTTGTTCGATCTTGCCTCGCTTGCGCTCCCAGCCCATCCACGTGCGCTCGCTCTCGCTCCAGACGCGCTCGCGATGGAAGAGTAGGAAGTGGCCCGCGCCATACCGTCTATTGAGTAATTCGATACCTCGCTCGGCCACATCCAGGACCTCGACGTCATTGGGCATATGCGCCTGCGCCGAATCCACATAGTCGCTTGCAAGAGCAAAGCGAAGGTTGGGGTCGGGATTGGCCAAGTACCGAATTTCCAGTCGTTCGATCTCATCGCGAATTGAATCCGGCTCAGAGAGGAGCGTGTGCACGATTACGAGCGTGCGAACCTCGTCTGGTAATCCGTCGGCGTAGCGCATCTTGGGCAGCGGTCGAGGAGGAACGAGCCGGGTAATGAGGTAGTTGACAATCTGGACGCCGATCTCGACAGTTGGGAGGAAGAGCAGCCCACCGAGCGCGAACAACACGCCGGGACTGGCCGACCTGGCGCTCATCCATTCCATGCATCCCGCCCAAAGACACGCGGACGTCACCGCGATGCCGCAGACGTACACCGGCAGCGCGTGGCGGCGGCAGGTATCGATAACCATCGTCCGGAGGGCACGGCTGTGAGGATAGAGAGCGCGGAGCAGTTCGATCCCATCGTCGACCAGGTAGTATCCCACGTGCGAAGCCAGGCTCTCGTCCAGACTATTTGCCGCCTTTGGAGACTGCCTCCTCGTGGATAGCTCGATTACACTATGTGCGACCTCCTCCTCCGATCGTCCGCTTCTCCGGGCAGTCTCCTCCACCACGTGCCGATAAAGGTCCCTCGTCGCGAAATCCATGTGCGGATAGACGCCCGCGGGGTCTCCCCAGAGAATGGCGTCGACGCATCCGACCGCCTCGAAAATTTCGCGCCAGTCGAGTTGAGAAAGCAGACGCAGGCTCGTTATTGCGTTCGCGAGGGAGACCTGCTCGGCGGCCGCCGTCCGTTGTTCCCGCTGCAGGACCTCTATCAGAGGCGCCTTGAACGCGCTCTCCAGCCAGGCTCTGACGGAGAGAAGCGCCCCCTCCTCGTCGTACAGATGGCTGGTGAGCTCTTCCGCGAAGTTAGCAGAGGGCAGCGGGAACTCGGACGTCAGCTCGGCGAGCGCCGCCGGAAGCCGGTCCGGCGCCCGTCGAGCGAAGGTGAGGAGCCTGTTCGCCCAGAAATCGGCGGCCTCGCTCTCCAGTTGGAGGCGCTCGACTCGCTGCGTAAGCTCGGCGATGTGGCCGATCAGTGCCAGGCGAAGCATCTGCGGCACAGCCCAGATCTCCGCCATAGTGAGCACGGCCTCGGTCTGAAATGATTGCAGGAACACCTGGATGTTCTCGCTATCCAACCGGGCGTCCGTATTATCGGTGAGCTCGCACGCCAGAACATAGGCGCGCGCCTTGCCGGCATGCGGCCCTGTTTCAACGACTCGCAGGTCCCGAAAGAAGCTTTTGGGAAGATCGCGGCGAAAGTTCTCTACGTGGCCCTGGATGACGTATGCGTTGTCGAGGAGCCATTCTGCCGAAAGGGCGACGGTCCGCTCCAGGCCGGTGGCGTGCGCCAGACTCTCGTTTGCGCCGCGGAGAATTCGTTCGCGCTCCCGAAGCAGATACCATGGAGACGGTCCCCGGGTGCGTCCGCGACCGACCTCGTGCAGAGCTTTTCCCAACCGCGCAGCGCCGAGCGACAAATCCTCCAAAGTTGCGGGAGTGGGAGCGTGGAACGGATTCGGTGGGCGTGCTTCCCTACCGACCGCGCGAATCGTGAAGACGATCGGATGCTCGCCTTCGCTGCGGTACATGGCGGAGAGAACGGACACAGCGCTGCTCGAGGAGGTGTCCACGACGACAAACGACTCCCCGGGCACGACCAGCGAACCGAGGCGGGTCAGGAGTACGTTCTGCCTTCGAAGATCGGCAATCCAAGCCCAGCAGGTTGCGACTCCCAGAATCAGTCCTGCGGCGAGCAGCGTGGTGAGTGCGGGGTCACTGAAGTTGCTGGGCGCCCAAAACGACCGAAGAAGCGCGAGGGCCAAACAGCAGGCCGTTGCTGCGAGGGGGGCGAAGGGCGGTCTGAGGTCACGATCGCACCGTGCCGGCGTGCCTTCGGGCGGCATGAAGATTGCGCCCGAGCGGTCATGGCGGGAGCGGCGGAGAGCTCGCAGAACCGCATGAACAGTCGCACGACTCTGGTAGGACGCTACGAGAATGGAACGTCCGGGTCGGGTGGGCTGGAGTTTTCTCGTCCGCACGGTAACGGCCTCCACTGCCCGTCAGGCTGCGCTCTTAGTCACACGCGAACCCTGCGGCGTGGTGGCGTCGGTTTGGCAGGTGCCGGCCACGAGAGCCTGGTCGAACCCTGCCAAATGGCGTGCGAACCAGTTGGCGGCGTAGAACGCGGCCGCCGAGAGTGCGCCGGGCTCCTCGAACATATGGCCGGCGCCGGGAACAATCTCCAGCCTCTTGTCCGGGGATGCCAGGAGATCGAGCGCTCGGCGGCTTGCCTGAACCACCGGAACGTCTCTTGCACCGACGACGAAGAGGGTCGGTGCATTCACCCGGCCAAGGAAATCGGCCACGTATTCCGACCGGGCGCCACGTGTCACGATGGCGCGGACAATCTCCGGCCGTTCGGCTGCATACATCAAAACAGCCGCTCCTCCAAGACCAGAACCGAGCAGGCCCAGGGGAATGCCTCGGGCGTCGGGTTGTTCCAAAAGCCACGCTCCAACGGCCTCAATCCGGCGGGCGATCATCGGCAGCGCGAGACGCATGGCCTCGTCAGTTCCCGATGTATCCGGAAGCAGGTCTCCGTCGTCCGTGCGGCAATCAAGGAGAAGTGTGCCGAAACCACGCTCGCGGAGCAGCCGCGCGACGAATCGGTTTCGCGGGCTGTGCAGTCCGCTTCCAGTCCCGTGAGCCAGAATAGCGAGACCCAATGGCCGTCGATGCGCGGTATGCGGCAGATGCAACTCGCAATCGACAACCCGGCCGCCACCCATCATGACGTTTGCCATGACTGGAGCGCCGGCGATATCATCGAAACAAATCGTTGTGCTCATAACTACATCCTATCCGGCAGCCGGCCCGGGTGGCGGAAGCCAACGGGAGCATTGTCGAATCCCCGTGGAATACTCGCATATTTGCGGAGTTCATTATATACGTACGGGAGGACCAATTCGTTTGCGAACCGGCATACTATGCCTCTATCGAGCGGGCCTCCGGCCCGGGATGGATCCGGCCCCACCATCCCGGCAACTCCGGCCTATCGCAAGTTTGACACATATGCGGCCGGAACTTGTCAATTAAACTGAGACAACTCGGCACGGCTGATTTT
The DNA here is from genome assembly GCA_038229495.1 of Chthonomonadales bacterium. Classification (GTDB taxonomy): domain Bacteria; phylum Armatimonadota; class Chthonomonadetes; order Chthonomonadales; family CAJBBX01; genus JBBROJ01. Next base: position 17,106 of record JBBROJ010000059.1, on the reverse strand, counting down.
GCTGGACACCTCCTTTCGGACGAGGATGGCTTGCCGTCCTGCGGCCTCAACGACACCCACCACAATCCATGCGGGCTGGTAAGGCAGTTTGAGGCGCCGTAGTTCGCATTCGCAAACCACATGGTAGTCAGTCGGCAACGCCCAAAGGGGCAAAATCGGCAGCGCGCCAACGGATTAACAGGTGGATAGCAACTCCGGGAGGCAGGGACGATTGCGTTTACCGGATTGCGCCGGCGCGGGAGAGGGGCCAGAAAATGCACGTGGCGCGGCCCACAACCATGCTCTTGTCGAGAGCGCCCCACCGATGGCTGTCGTTACTGTGGTTGCGATTGTCGCCCATAACGAAGAGCTTGTCTTTGGGGACCACGTATGGCGGCATGTCGTAGAACGGCTGTTCGCGGCAGTAGGGTTCGGACTGCGCCAGCCCGTTGACGTAGGTCACTCCGTGGTGAATTTCGATGATGTCGTCCGGAAGGCCCACGATTCTCTTGATAAAATCTGTGTCCTCGCTTAATTGTGAGCCACTCGCGCCATCCTGCGCAAGCGCCTCGTGCGGGGCGTGGAAGACCACTACGTCATGGCGCGCCGGCTGCCCCAGGCGATAGCTGAGCTTGTTGACGAAAATGCGGTCATCCTCGTGCAGTGTCGGCTGCATGGAGGCCGAGGGAATGTAGAACGCCTGCGCAATGAATGGCCGCATGACCAGGAAGACGATGCTGATGGCGGCGACGGCGACTTCCAACATCGCTCCGGCGGTCTTTATGGAGCGGTTGGATCCCGCGGTAGTGGCCGCACGCTTCTCCGCGACGGAGAGACTCATCCGGGCACACGTCAATGATAGGATTAAGCAGATTATCCACGGCATGTCGTTGGGTCGTTGGGTCGTTGGGCAGCGGTATTTAGGTATTCGGGTATTCAGGTCCTGGCTACGGGCGGCGGGTTATTCCGGCTTCCGGCTTCCGGCTTCCGGCTTCCGACTTCCATCCTCAATCATCTACCGTCGAGAATTGCCAGAAGTTTCGCGCGGCGGGATTCGAATTCATCGTCATTGACCGCGACGGTCGCGCCCTCCGTCGAAAGCGGGTCCTCAAGGGTGACCCACGACTTGCATCCGACGTAATCAGGCTTCATAAGGAGCGTGACTGGGTTTGGAAGGTTGTACACGCGCAACAGCATCACGTAGAGTGGATCGTACGGATTGTAGTCGAGCCGCATTTTCAGGTAGCGCGGGTTCCAGATATGCTCGTCCGCCAGTTCCCGTAGTTTCTCCTCATCGTCGCATGTTCGGACCGTATGTACTACCGCATAGGCGTCTATGGTGACGTGGTGCGGATCGAAGGGCTGCCTCTGCATCTCCGCCAATCTTTCGACAAAAGGCTCTTGCAGCAGTCCCGGCGACTGGTGCTCATGCGTCGGCATCAGGAAAAACTCCGGGTCGTTCACCCGAAAGACCCCTTCCTCTTCGCGAATTCCCCCCTTGCGAATCAAAACAATTTGGCGTCCCTCTTTCATGGCCTCGCAGACGATATCCCACTCTTTGAAAGCGCGATTGTGCTGTTGCAGCATACTCAATAAGCTCCAGGAAAAATGATGATTCACAAAAACGGATTCGCGCTGCGCTCGCGGCCAATGGTAGTCGTCGCCCCGTGACCCGGATAGACTATGGTCTCGTCCGGCAGCGTGAGCAGACGCGTTCGGATCGCCTCCAGCAGTTGGTCGAGACTTCCGCCGGGAAGATCGGTACGCCCTATGCTGCCGGAGAACAGCGCGTCCCCTGAAATGACAAATCCGTCGCCAATCAGGCTAACGCTTCCGGGCGAATGGCCGGGAGTGTGCGCGATTCGGACCGTATGGCGGCCAATCCGAATCTCCTCGCCGTCCTCAAACAGATGCCCAGGCTCCACTATCCGCGGAGGCTCCATCCCCATCCAGGCAGCTTGTGTCTCCATGGCATGCAAGAGCGGCAAATCGGCCGGATGCAGCGCGGCGAGGGCCTGTGTCTTCTCGACGAAGAAAGCGTTTTCTACAACATGGTCGATATGGGCGTGCGTATTGAGCAGCCATGCTACCTTCACGCCGTTGTCCTGAATCGTTTCCCAGATCGGGCGGCTGTCGAACGAGGGATCGACCAGCGCGGCCTCGCACGCCGCCTCGTCTATCAGCAGGTACGTGTTGTTGTCCAGTGGACCGACGTTGAATCTCTCGACGTGCATTCGCGCGCTCCCAGTGACCTGCCCTGGCGGACCATTAATCCATAGACAGTATATCGCAGAATCGCGCGCAGTCGCCTCTATCGCGGCTGAGGTAAGCTATGGAGCCCTAAGCGAGAAGGTAATCAGACTGCGGAGCGAGAAGAGGATAAAGAACTAGGGTCGCCGTCCGTATGCTCGGGTCCGCCTCGCACGCTGGATGCCTGTGTCTCAGGCAGTATCAGGGCATGAGAATAACTTCCTTTGGAGTCGGCGCGGGCCGGCTTTGCATCAACTATCGCGAGCTATGAGTTTATAACCCATAGTTGTTGAATGCTCGCCGGACCACCGGTGTAAGACCGGTGTCTGGGGGGCGGGCAAGCCGCCAAACGCCCTCACGGGCGGGATAATACTGATCCGACCACCGGTGTAAAACCGGTGTCTGGGGGGCGGGCAAGCCGCCAAACGCCCTCACGGGCGGAACAATACTGATCCGACCACCGGTGTAAAACCGGTGTCTGGGGGCGGGCAAGCCGCCAAACGCCCTCACGGGCGGAACAATACTGATCCGATGTATGTAGAACGTGTTTACCGTCCGGTAGGACGTTTGGCCGAAGGCCCACCTGCCACGTGTTTTACACGCGTGGTACGATGTGTACACGGCAGCTGGCCGTGTTTTGAGTACTTTCAGCAACTATGAGTACTAACCCCGTGGATCGCGTCAGGAGTGAATCGATTATGGACATACGAATCAGCCGGGTTCTTCCGCTTATGCTTTGTTTCACAGGGTGCGTGGTTCTTGCTGCCGCCCGAGCGGACGACTATCCGCAGTGGCGTGGCCCGCAGCGCAGCGGAATCTCGCGGGAGACCGGACTGCTCAAGGCGTGGCCGAAAGAAGGGCCTAAGCTCCAGTGGCAGGTGAAGGACGTGGGCTATGGATTTGGAGCTCCCGCGGTGGCCGGGGACCGAATCTATCTCATAAGCAACAAAGGGTCGGACAATGAGTTTGTGCAGGCGCTCAGCGGTAAGGACGGACAGCGGCTGTGGTCCACGAAAATCGGCGCGGTCGGAAGCCCCAACCAGATGCCGAGCTACCCCGCCGCGCGTTCCACGCCAACAGTGGACGGAGAGCTCCTCTACGTCCTCGGTTCGGACGGCGATCTCGCCTGCCTGGAGAGCGCAACGGGTAAGGTGCGTTGGCAGAAGAATGTGCGAAAAGAGTTCGGCGGGCAGCCTGGAATCTGGGCCTACTCCGAATCGCCGCTTGTCGATGGCGACGCCGTTGTCTGTACGCCCGGCGGCAGTCAGGCAACGCTTCTCGCTTTGAACAAGAAAACCGGCGGCGTGATATGGCAATCCGCATTACCGGGAGCCGATCAGGCCGCCTACGCGTCCATAACGGTTGCCAGGCTGGGCGGCGTCAGGCAGTACGTTCAGTTCTTGAAGAACGGGGTCGTAGGCGTGGACCCACAGACCGGGAAGTTCCTGTGGCGATTTGACAAGACTGCTGACAAGCGGATGGGCGGCAATATTGGTACGCCGGTATCCTTCAACGATTACGTGTACAGCGCCTCGGGCATGGTCGCGGGTGGTCTCGCGCATATTCAGGCCAAAAACGGCTCTTTCGAGGCCGAGCCGGTATACGTTTCGAGGAAGCTTCCCATGAGCATAGGCGGCGCGGTCAAGGTGGGCGACAACCTGTACGGAACCAGTAACAACGTCCTGATGTGCATCGATTTCGCGACGGGCGTCATTAAGTGGGAGGATCGGTCCATCGGGCCGGGGGCCCTTTGCTATGCGGATGGCCGATTGTATCTACATGGAGAGGCCGGCGGTGTCGCTTTGGTGGAGGCTGTTTCAGAGGGTTACCGAGAGAAGGGGCAGTTTACGCCGCCCAATCCGCCGGAGCGCAACCGCACGCAGGCATGGGCTTACCCCGTGGTGGCGAACGGCCGTCTCTACATCCGCGACCTGGGCTCGCTCTGGTGCTACGACGTGAAGGATGCAAAGTCTGCGAAGCAGCTTCACGATAAACAGTCATCACATTCGAAATGATGCCGCGCGGTGGCCGTACGGGCGAATAGATCGCGGCGAGAGTTGGATACGGCAGCCAACAGTTCCGCTACTGCCGTCCCAATAGCCCGGAGGAACGCATATGTCGATAAACACCCTATTGATCCGCGTGGCCGCATCGGCTGCGCTGATCTGCTGCCTCAGTGGTTGCGGAAGTGGAAACGGCTCGGACATCTCTGGGCGTTATGAAGCGCTGCGATTCGTCGCCGTCACCGACAAAGCCAGCTATAACCCCGGTGAGAAGGTGAACTTCACGTTTACAGCCACGAACACGGGCAGCTCTTCCGTTAGGGTAACTGGAACGGGACTTGGCACAGGTAATTTAGCAGACCCGGTCCCGATTACTACACGCATTGAGAAAGCTGGGCGCCACATTTCGTCGATCGTCAACAACAATCAAGACCCGATAATTAGCGTAACGCTTGGTCCGGGCGAGAGCAAGACAGGAAGAGAAACCTGGGATCAAATCGATGACAACGGCGCGCAGGTGCCAGCGGGCGCTTATACGCTGACGGTCACTCTCGACGCCGGCCGAGTCAATGGCGTAGACGTGCAGAGCGGAGATGCCTTTGCGGCACCTCCGATCCCCATCGTTATTCACTGAATCGAATCGACCGCGCCTGCACGTGCGGCGCGGTCGATTCGCACATCTCGATCTCGATAGCCGCTACGCAATGACGGCTCGCTTGCTCCAGCAGGCTGCATCTTGGCCAGGGGCAGCCCCGACGCATTTTCCACATCGACCTTGTAACCGCTCGGCGTTCGGCACGAATAGGCAAGCTTGCCGCCCTGCTTCTTCCACTTCAGCACGATGGGACCGTCCGGCGTTGGAATCACGCCCTCGCACCAATCGAGCGCCACGGGAGCGAATCGAATCTTTACCCTCCTGCCTATACGATCCACCACGCGCGCGCCGAGCACGTCCCGGTAGAGAGTGTGCACGACATGCGATGCGAACCCATGGTTGCAGCTCGCCTCGTCGCTCACGTTCTCCCACAGCGTGCCGGTCCGGTCCGCCATGTAGAGCAGGTAGTCGCGCGATTCGTCGAGTATCTGCTGAGACAGACCCTCGCGTGAGAGAAGCTCCATCCTCAGCATGTTGCCGATGAAAGAGTTCGCCATGCCGACGTCCGGAAAAGGATTGCTCTTCTTGCGTCCGGGGCCGAACTTATCGCGAAGCGTCTCCCACAGCCCGGAATACGTCTTCGGCGTGGCTACTTCGAAATAGAACGCGTAGTATTGGCAGACCTCGGTGTGGTTGCGCGTGACCGCGAGCTTGCCGTCCGCGCCGCGCATCGCATTATCCAGAAAGAACGTCCCGTCGAACGCCTGTTTGCGAATCGCGTCGCGAATCGATTCTGCCTGGTGCGAAAGATCGGGCATGTCGTACAGCCTTGACGCGGCCGAGAGAGCGCCCGCATAAAGCATGTTGGACGGATAGTTCACGTCCTGGACATAGCGGTTGGCGTCCGACCACTCGATAAACACCCATCCCGGCAGCTTTTCGAGCAGGCCGTCCGAGTTCCGATAAGGTTTGAACCAGTCGAAAAGCGCAAGAACGCGGGGCTTCAGGGCGTCCACTGTCGCGCGGTCGCCGCTCCGCGCGAGGTACTCCTCCAGCTGCGCCACGAACCAAAGCGCCCAATTGGAGATGAAGACACCGTCGTTGTGATCCGCGGGGTAGCACATGGGCAGCATGCCGGGCGGCAGGAACTCGAACTTCTCAGGGAGCATGAAGTTCTGCATCTGAGCCGATTCGACTGCCACGTTTCCGCACAGGTCCGGCGCCACGCGCGCCGTAAAGAAGCTGTCGCAGAGCCAGCCCGCGCGCTCTCGCGACGGGCAGTCGGTAAAGACGTCCACCACGTTCTGCCGGAAAGTCTGGCGTCCCGCGTCGAACAGCCTTTCGAGCCGCTTGTCGCTGGCTCGGAACCGCGCCCGATTCACCTCCGAGCAGCCGTACTCGCGAATATAAGGGTTTGAAAGCGAGCACCGGCCCTTCAGCACGATGGCCTTTAGATACCGGAAAGTATACGGCTCGAAGCTTTCAAGCGAATAGCGGCCCGCCGGCAATTCGTAGTGAATGAGATTCACGCACCCCAGCCGCTTGAAATCAACATCCCCGCCGCGCATCACCTCATCGAATGCCAGGACCAGAGTCGTGGGTTCAGGGCAGGCCACGGTTGCGCCAATAAACCCCGTATCGTTTAGACCGAAGTCCAGAATTGCGTACCGCGAGGTCTTGAGGTCGATTCCGCCTTTGGCCGCCTGAGCCGCTGTGTCTGGATGGGATCTGTATCGCTGCATGGCGAGCGAGGGCACGATCGCAAGCTCGGATTCAGGATAGCCCTTAAGCTGTGCGCTGATGCTGGTAAGTGAGCGGTCCTTCCAGAGATTCTTCACGCTGGTATCGGGTTCGATAGCGCCTGCTCCCACGGCGACCGGCCGCGCGCGCAGCGTGAAGTCGGGATAGGGCGAAACGCGAGGAAGATAGTTCCGGGGCGTAGGCTCGATGGAGCAGGCTGCCGCCGAGAGCTTTGCCGAAGGGTCGCTCTTCCAACGATCGTGGCCCGGCTCCAGCCGGTAGACTTCGCTGAACGGCCTCTGGAAGCTGTAGCGCTGGACCTTCTGCACACGCTCGTGTAGGTTGGAGGATTCGAACCGAGCCGCTCCCGATTGCGATGCTCCCGTCGCCGCCAGTACCGAGTCGCCCTTAAGTACCTCCGCCTGCAAGAACGACGGCTCGTCTATCGTGTAGTAGCTGTTGACGTTGTAGCCCGCCACCTCCACCGCGACCACGTTCTTTCCCGGCTTGAGCGCTTTGGACAGGTCCCACTCATCCACGCGGTAGAAGCCGTGCGGACCCCGCGCGGGACCATATCCTATATAGCGTCCATTCACGGACGCGCGATACAGCGTCGAAGCGGTGATTCGCAAAGTGACCGGGCCTGCGTTCTCCGGCTCGATCACTGCCCGGAAGCCAACCTGAAGGTTCTTCTCTAAGCTGCGACCCGCCGGCCAGATCGGTTTCGCCGCGACAAAGGGATTCGCGGCCAATACACCGGTGGGAGCGGCAAGCATGGCGGTCAGCATAAACATGAAGCGAGAATATACGCTGTTCATTATCACCTTCTATCTTCCGGCTTCCGACTTCCGTATTCCGACTTCCGTCCGCTCATTTCTTCAGATGCTTATCGAAGAATGCGAACATCGCCGCGTCGGCCTTCTTCGCGTCCTCGCCGCCGAAGCCGTGGCCCGCGCCGTCCAGAGTCATAAGCTCCGCCTCGACACCCGCGGCCTTCAGCTTATCGACCATCCACTGCGCCTGCTCGTAGGCCACGTAGTTGTCTTTCGTGCCGTGAATCGCCAGCGTCGGCGCGGCATTTGGAGTTACCCAATAAAGTGGGCTGGACTGAATGTGACGCTGGCGAGCCTGCTCCAGATTCCCACCCAGGAAGAGCGGCAGCACCTCGGCTGCGTCCACGCTCTTGCCGTACGACTTGGTGAAGTCCGATGGACCGAAATAGCTCACTACGCACGCCACCCGGCTCGACTGCTCGGGATAGCCGCCGTCGCCCTCGAACATCTTTACGTCTGAGGTGACCCCGAGAAAGTGGACCAGATGCCCGCCCGCCGAGCCGCCCGTCACGCCGATTCGATTTGGGTCCACATGATACTTGGACGCGTTCGCCTTCAGCCACCGCACGGCGGCCTTAACATCATACACCGCTGCGGGGAACTGATACTTCGGCGCAAGTCGATACTCGACGGTCGCGGCCACGTAGCCGCGCTCGGCAAGCTGCTTGATCAGGCCGTTGTAGCCGTTCCGATCTCCCGCCCGGAATCCGCCTCCATGTATACAAAGCACCGCCGGAAACGGTCCGTTCCCGGTTGGCCTCGCCATATTTACCATAAGATGCTGGTTGTCCGGATTCGAATACTCAACGTTGTTCTCTACCGTGACCTCCTGCGCTCCCGCCGCACAAGCCAACCCCGCCGACACCGCCAAAACCGACGCTAGCCGCACCAAACCACGCATATCGTTCTCCCTTGAAATACAAAACTTCCGGTCAATGGGTCAGTGCGTCAATGAGTAAATCAGTTAACGACCCAGCGACCCAGCGACCCAACGACCCAACGAGCCAACGAGCCAACGACCCGTTCTATCCCATATAAACTCCGCCATTCGCATTGATGGTCTGGCCGGTGATGAAGTCGGCGGCGGGGGAGCAGAGCCAAAGCGCAATCTCGGCCATCTCCTCTGCGGTGCCGAACCGGCCGAGCGGGATTCCGCTTCTGAGCGCGTCCTGCTGGCCGCCCGTAAACTCGTTCAGCATATCGGTCTCCACTCCGCATGGCGCGATGGCGTTGCAGCGGATGCCGTCCTTCGCGTAGAGCTTGGCCACCGACTTCGTGATGCTGATAACCGCCGCCTTGCCCGCCGCGTAGTGCGCCCCGGCCAGGATTCCGCCTACCTGCCCGGCGACGCTGGAAAAATTGACAATTCGTCCCCAGCCGCCTTCGCGCATCAACTTGACGCTCTCGCGGCAGACCAGGAAGGCCGTGCCCGCGTTTCCATCCACGACCCGCTCCCACTCCGCCTTCGAGAGGTCGATGAAGGGAGTGTTGCGCAGGATACCGGCGGTGTTGATTGCGATATCCAGCCGCCCAAACCGCCCTTTAATCTGCTTGAAGAGGTCGCCAACCTCCGATTCAGACGTAAGGTCGCCGGTCCAGGTAAGCGTCAGCGAAAGCGAATCGGGCGGCAGCTCGGCGGACAACCGTTCTAGCGGCTCTTCGCGCAGGTCGGCCAGAGCGAGTCGAATTCCGACCGCCGCGAATCGGCGGGCGATCGCGCCGCCAATACCGCCACCCGCGCCGGTAATCAGGGCGACGCGTCCCGAGAACCCGCCGGACGCGCGCAAATCCGATTCGTTTCGAGGCTGCACCGTGGAGTTTTCCATGCTCCTAAATTCGCCGTCCAGCATCCAATTCCCGCGCGAATCGAAAGAATTTGATATAATATGGGTGCGGATATTCTCGAAACTGAACTTTTCTGTAACACGTAAGTCAATAGATGTATAAGCAAGAAGGAACGCGCCGCTAATTCGGCGAACATTTTTTTTTTGAAAATTGTTCGCTTGGAGGTGTCACGCTCGAGGATGCGTTCCGTAAGGTCGAATACTGGTGCATGGGCGCAAATATTCGATATGTTAGTGAGGAGGCTGTCTGTGGCCGAAATCTCTACAATCCGCCGCACCCCGAACGAGACCGGGATGTCTCTCGCAACGCCGCTGATCGTCGAGCAAAACGACATCGATCTGGTCGGCGCGGCAGAGCAGATTCTTCGCCGCTTTGGGGCGCGCGCAATTACAATGTTGACGTCGACCCGTCAGACCGATGACGGGCGGGCGATTCCGGCGCGATTAAGCGCTAACGACTGCTATGTCGCTCTGGACGAGGCGTGCCGCAAGGTGGCCCGTGTCGCCATGCGCAAATTCAGCCAGAGCTACGCCCCGGACGGCCGCGAGTTCGGCGAGTGCCTGGACGAGATATTCCCGGACCCGCCCGCCTACCTCGCGCGCGCCATCAAGTCGGTTATCGCCGACGAAGGGCGTCAGGTCCGGCGTGAGATTCCGGCGGTTTCGCTCGAGCAGCCACTCGGCAGCGACGACGGCGGAGCGCTCCACCTGGGCGACACGGTTGCCGAGCATGAAACGTGGAAGCTCCCCGAGCAGGCGCTGATCGAGCGAGACGAGAAGCGGCAGTTCCGCGCGGCGTTGAGCGCGGCCTTTACGAAGATTCCCGCGAACTATCTTGAAGCTTTGAAGCGCGACATTGCCCGCGACCGCAAACGCGTGGCCGGCGGCAGCGTCGCGCCCGAATCGGACCGCGAGCGGCAGACGGTTTGCCGTGCCCGCGCCGCGCTGTCGACCATCCTCATCCGCGAGTGCGGCGAGGACAATCCTTTTGTACATCTTCTCATGCAGCAGAGGAGCAGCCGCGTGCGAAAGAAGGTTCAGCCTACAGCAAGCCAGGGTACATTCAGCGGCGAGCGCCAGGAAGCCCTGTTCCGCAAGCTCATGCAGACCGGGTGGACCGAGCGAGCTTCGGATCCGCGTCAACTTGCCGAAGACAAAGTGGACGAGGCGGTCGTAAACTATGTCCACGGCGCAAGCAGCGTGGCCCCGCCTTCGCCCGAGATGCGGCAAGCGATGCGGGTGCTGGACGTCTACACGGTAGATAAGCCCGCCCCGAAGTCCGAGCATGCCCGCGAGCTGTACGAGAGAGCGCGATCGCTCCGCCAGGCGGGCAAGCCGGAAGACGCGCTGAAGTATTATAAAGCCTGCTTCGAAGCGGAGCCGGCCTTTATCGAGGCGCTCAATGAAGTCGGAGTGGTCAATAACCAGCTTGGCAATCTGCGCGATGCGCTCAAGTCGTTCCTGAGCATTGTCGAGCGGGACCCGGCGGGCGACCACAAATACATCGCGGCGACCAACGCATGCGACATCTACACGACCTGGTTCGACGCCGGGCGCAATAAAGAGCGCAACATTGAACAGGCGATCCATTACGGCAAGCTTGCGATGCAGAAGCCGACCCCCATGCGGGCGTGCAACCTGCTCGTAGCCTACGTGAAGGATCGGTACTACGACGATGCGAAGCGCGTGATGGAGACGGTCCTTCGGGCGAATGCGCCGGAGTGCCCCGCCGAGCGGTTCCTGCAAACCCTGTTCCAGATTCGCGACAGCGACCTGGTGGCATGGTGGAGCTGGCTCGACGGCGAACTGGGAAAGGATTAATTAGAATATGAAAAACGTATCTACTATTAAGATAATCAGGCGCATCTCGCTGGCCGCGGTCGTTATGCTCTCGCTGGGACTAGCCATGGTTCCGCGCGCGGACGCTTCGGTTTCGAGCGGCTCCGTGCACAGCGCTTCCGTAACCGCCACGACTTTCGGCGGCAAGGACGGCAACGAGTCCCACGGCTAACAGGCTATCGCCGTCCGAGTCGCAGCCAGCGTCCGCCCGAATCTACAGCGAGCCGTACCGGTAGAGTTACCGGTACGGCTCGCTTGCGTCATCCTGCCGCCGGAAGGTCAGGGACGATCCGAAGCCCGCTTCTCCAGTGTTACCTTGAGAAGCTGAAGCCAGTAGCGGCTGCCATCGACATACGTAATGTAGATGATTCGCCCGCCGTCCTCCGCCAATTCCGGGTGCTCCTTGCCGGCGTAGCAGAAAGCTTTGACAAGCGGCTGGTGGCGCGCGTCGATCTCGCCGAGGTACCGGTAAGGCCCCCACGGGCGCGGGGCAAGAGACAGCCGGACCTTCTCCCCAATGCCGACCGAGTGCACTGCCAGGTAGCCGCCGAGGCAGGAGTTGTAGGAGATGGAGAGTTCGGAGGGGAAGTCGCCCAGACCGTCGATGTTGGCGGCATCAGGGAGCGTACGGCTCCACTTGGGGGCTTCCGCAGTACCCGAGAAGTATTCGTATGCTGCAAGGTCCGCGGGACGGCTCTTCGGGACGCGAGCCAGCGCGCCGAATTTTCGCCCTCCGCTTTCCCGACTTCCCACGACGTAGACATAGTCGCGGTCTTCAACGCGCGTTCCGGATACCACGGCATTCCCGAATACGGGCGTCTCCCGCCCCGATTCCCACCACATCGCGCTTCCATCGGAAGTCGGTATTCGATGGAACTCTATCTCCTCGGGCTTGCGGGCGTCCGCCCATGCCAGCCCAAGCCCATCCGTGTGGAAGTCGAGCGGCCCGTTCCCGGTAACGCGCACGCGGGCGTAGTACAGATAGATTCGCTTTTCGGATTCGCTGTACCATCCTCCGAAAGGCCACAGCCGTACTTTGCCGTCCTCGCCTGCGGCCTTCGGTATTACCTGCCGCGCCAGGCCCGTTTTCGAATCCTTTAGGAAGAGAAAGGACCTGAGGGAGGCGGACCCGGTCCCGCGAGCGGTAAGCAGGGCGCAGTTGCTGAGATTTCCGATAAAGGGTTTCTCGGGCGTGGACGGGTGTTGAAGGAACACGTCGCCGAAGAGCCAGAGCGTTCTATTCCCGAGCGGGATGGAGTAGCCTGCGTCGGTTCCGTTCACTCCGGCATCGTTATCGGTGAAGAGCAGGCCGCGATTCTCGACCCGGACAATGCGCGGCGCTTCCAAATCGGGCGAGATATGCGCCGGCCACCTTCCAATGCACGGAACCATCCACGGCAATGCGATAGTGAACGCCGGCCAGATACCTCGTGTCCTCATAGCATCAATGTACTCGAATGTCAGGCAAAAACACCCGATTCGCTGCGACGTGTTTTGCGGCGAATCGGGAAATTCCGGGCGGCAAAGGTTGCCTGAACGGCACGGGTAAGAGACGTTCATAGGGATAATTGGCAGGCGCGATACACCCATTTTACTACGAATGTGAATCTCCCAGAAACCGAACGCCGGCATCGTAATAGTTCAGAGTGTGAGAGCGAATCACTTCGCAGCGGCTCCGTCACTGAAACCCCGTGCCTACCAAAGATAACCACGCTCAAGCGTGCTCCGGCTGCCCGCCTTAGCATGCTTCAGCCGGGTTTCTGGCGAAGCCGTTTAGCGTTCTATGCCGGGGGGATTTTGCCCGTGACGTCGAACGCGATTCTAGTGAGTTTTGAACTGTTAACTGCTTTCCTGGACGAGTCCAGAGGATGCGGGCATCATTCGGACTATTACCACCAAGTGCGCGGAAACGCTGGAGCATGGTAACGGAGTATGGTAAGCGCATGATCTTTATCGAATTCCGCTTGCCACCGCCCCGCGAAAAGCGATACAATAGCGGCATGAAAGTTCTGACCGCTCCATATTCCGCCTGAATTTATCATCAACTTTCTCGACCGTTCATGCAGAATAGGGAATACTCATGCGCAATGGAATGTTTGCTCTACTGGCCTGTATCGCTTTTCTCGCATCCGTGGGAGCGGGGCTGCCCGGTTCGTCGTCACGCTGGCAACCGCTGTTCAATGGCCGCGACCTCGCCGGATGGAATCGCGTAAACGTCGCGCCGGGCACGTTTACCGTCCGCGACCGAATGATCGTCTCGACCGGAGTCCCGACAGGCGTGATGCGCACGGACCGGATGTATGAAAACTTCATCCTTGAGCTTGATTGGCGGCACATGAAAACGGGCGGCAACGCCGGCGTGTTCGTCTGGGCCGACGCGCTCACTTCGCCGGGCGTGCCGTTTGCGCGCGCGATAGAGGTCCAGGTTCTTGACGGCAGCGATCCAAAGGGCATGTGGACCGGCCACGGCGACCTTTTCTCGATTCATGGCGCGCATTGCAAGCCGGATCGCCCGCATCCCGGAGGGTGGGAGCGGTGCCTCCCCTCAGAGCATCGCTCCAAGCCGGCCGGGCAGTGGAATCACTACCGCGTCGAGTGCAATAGGGGCAGGATTACGCTCGCGGTGAACGGCAAGGTGGTCTCAGGAGTTTCGCAATGCACCCCCCGAAAAGGCTATGTCTGCCTGGAATCCGAAGGGTCCGAATGCCACTTCAAGAACCTGCGAATCCAGGAGCTTCCCTCCTCCGGGGCGGTCGAGGCGGATACGGCGCTGGCCGACCAGGGGTTCAAATCGTTATACACGGGCGTGGACATATCCGGCTGGAAGCTGGCCGCAAACCATCAGGGGCATTTCACCGCGAAGGACTGGATTCTCAACTACGACGGCGGCTCCGGCGAGGACAACCAGGGGCTATGGACGGCAAAGTCGTACCGCGATTTCGTATTGATCATTGATTGGCGGCTTCCCAATAAGCCAATCGAAAAGTCCGCGCAGCTTGTATTTCCGAGCGGGGAGTCCGCGCGGGACGAATCGGGCAAGCCTAAGACAGTTATGATTCAGGATGCCGGCGATTCGGGCATCTACCTCCGCGGCAGCCTGAAGGCGGAGCCGAACATTTGGTGCCAGCCGGTGGGTTCGGGCGACGTTACGAGCTATCGCGGCGACCGCAATCTACCCGCGGAGGTCCGCGCGGGCGTAACGCCAAGAATGCGCGCCGATAACCCGGCCGGCCAGTGGAACCGATTCGTCATCACCATGCGGGGCGACCGGCTCACCATCGTGCTCAACGGCAAGACTGTAATCGACAACGCGCGGCTCCCCGGAATCCCGGCGGAAGGCCCGATAGGGTTGCAGCACCACGGGGACCCCATCGAGTTTGCAAACCTCTACATCAAAGAACTGTAACGCGCGATCATCGACCCCGGAATTACTTGATAATTGCACCCTCTTCCACAAGCGCCGCGAGTCGATGCGCGCCGGTTTCGTCGAGATGGAGGGTGGCGAGTGTAGCGCAAGATGAACGGTGCCTAATGTCAATTGAGATCGTGAGGGAGCGACCGGATAGTCCAGACGCGGCGCAGCTTATCTTCGAACTCGACGCGCACCTGATCCCGATGTATCCGCTGGAGAGTCACCACGGGTATTCCGTAGATAAACTGCTGCGCGAGGGAGTTGTGTTTTTTGTCGCCCGGCAGGACCGTGAACCTGCGGGGTGCGGCGGTTTGCAGCTATTCGGGACGGAGTACGGAGAGATCAAACGGATGTATACGCGGCCGGCCTTTCGCGGTCTGGGCCTGGGGAAGGCGATACTAAACCGATTGGCCGAATATGCCGTTGAGCATTGCGTTCCGCTCCTCCGACTGGAAACGGGAATCTACCAGACCGAAGCCATAGGCCTGTATGAGCGGTTTGGATTTGTCCGCATTCCACCGTTTGGAGAGTATCGGGACGATCCGCTGAGTTTGTTTTTCGAGAAGCGGCTTTCGTGTTAGTCCCGATTACGGCCCGCGCTGCCGTCCCTTTCGTGCATGCGATGGCATTTGGCCCGCAGGGTACTCCGGGTCGCTTCTCGACGCCTGGACTCTATTTCGCCTTCACGGTGTGACGCTCGTCACTGCGCGCACTAATATTCGGTGTCATGATTGCACGTGTCGCACTCGATGTTCCGAAACGGTAGATTTGCAGGAATTTTCGGGGGAGGCTGGAAAGAACCGGTGTTCACCGATATTCTAAGCCGGTCACGCGATGGAGGTACTCAACCATGCATGTGAAACGCCTGGAACTACCGCTCTGCGCGATGATCCTCGCCATCGCCGGTCTGTCCGCGACGTCTCTGTGCCGGGCGCAGACCCCGGACGAGCAGATACAGAAGTACATCCACGACCTGCGAGATGGGGGACGCAGCAAGCGCATAGAGGCCGCCAGCGCGCTTATCCATCTAGGTGCGAAGGGCCAGGCGGCGATACCCGCCCTGATCCAGGCCTTGACGGACAAGGACCCGAGTGTCCGCGAATGGATCGTGGGCGCGTTGCAGCGCATCCAGCCGGACTCGCCCGCCATCCTACCCGCATTGGCAGAACTGCTCAATGACGGTGATAAGGATGTCCGCGCTCGGACAGCGGTCGAACTGACTCAGATCGCACAAACGTCGGCGTCAGCGGTCCTGGGCGCGCTCGGTCCGTCCCTCCGGAACGCGGACGCGGAGACCCGCAAGCGCGCCATAACCACACTGGGACAAATCGGGATTGAAGAAGGCATCGCCGCCATTCGGCAAGCATTCAACGACCCTGATGCTGAAGTTCGCATCGCTGCCATCCACGCCACGTCTCAATTCGGCAAGGGAGCAGACATCGGCGCATTGAGGCAAGCGTTCAACGACAAGGACGCCAGAGTTCGCGCTGCCGCCGAGCTAATTGTAGCCAAGATTGCCCGAGCCGCATGGCCTGCCATACTCAGGCTCCATATGGCCCTCAAGGACCCCGATGAGATCGCGCGCCGAGCCGCCGCGGAGGCGATTGCCAAGCACGGCCCGGTCGGACACGAGGAGGTCGCGAGTTTGGAAAACGCGCTCAAAGACGGAGACCGAGAGGTTCGAAGTACCGCGGCATTCCTCATCAGCACGGCCAGCGAGCTCGACGAGACCCGCTTTGCCCAGCTCCAGATGGCTCTGAGAACAGAGAAGGATCACGGTGTCCGAATCGTCATGGCGCGCTCGGTCGTCAAGCATGGATTGGGGCGCTTTGCCTTCCGCATTCCGGCGAGTCCGGAAACCATCACAGCGCTCATTGAGATGCTGGGAGGCGACGACGTTGCCCGGCGTCCCGCCGCTGCCGGTGTGCTCGGACGTTTCGGACCGGATGCGGCCAGTGCCGTTCCAGTGCTGGTTCGGGCATTCCAGCAGAGCGACAAGCCGCTTCGCGCCGCCGCCGCCGGGGCGCTTGGGCACATGGGGGCAGCAGCGAGGACCGCTGTGCCCTTGCTGATTGAGGCCCTTGATGACACGGACGGCGCTGTTCGCGCAGCATCAGCAGGCGCGCTGGGCTCAATCGGCCCGGTCTCGACACCCGCTGTACCTGCGCTCCTGCAACTGCTCAAGGATCAGGATGTAACTGCGCGTGCCGCCGCCGCCACCGCCCTCGGCCAGATCGGTTCGGCGACCCCGGACGTGGCCGCCGCGCTCGTCCAGGCCGTTGGGGATGCGCAGCCGTCCGTTCGCAGCGCGGCTGCTTCCGCACTCGGCGCGATTGGCGCTGTGACGCTTGAAGTAGTTCCTGCGCTGGTTCGAACTCTCAAGGACAAAGACCAGGGAGTTCGTATCGCCGGCGTATCGGCGCTTGGACGAATAGACGTGCGGTCACCCGGCGTCATTACTGCCATCACACACATGCTCGCGGAGCGGACCTATGATGCCTCTGAAGCAGCCGCGTCTAGTCTTGGCCATATTGCCGATGGGCTTGTCCGTAGCGTTGACCGCTTGACGACCTCCGAAGTGAAAAGCCTGCTGGAGGTTCTACAAGCGGCG
>JBBROJ010000058.1:0-30363 GCA_038229495.1 Chthonomonadales bacterium | reverse complement strand
GCGAGGGGGCGTCCATCATCGGGTCGTAGCCGCCGCCCATCTTCGGGAAGGCAATGACCTCGCGGATGTTCGGTTCGTCCAGCATGAACATGAGCAGACGGTCGATACCGGGCGCGATGCCGCCGTGTGGAGGCGCGCCAAGCTCGAAGGCGTCGAGCATGTGGCCGAACTGGGCCCGAATCTTCTCTTCCGAATGCCCGAGCTTTCGCAGAATGGCCCTCTGTATCTCCGCCTTGTGGATCCGCACGGACCCTGACGCCCACTCCACTCCATTACACGCAATGTCGTAACAGTAGGCGCGCATGCGGCCCGGATCGCTTTCAATCCAGTCCATATGCCCCTCTTTCGGCATGGAGAAGGGGTTATGCGCGTAGGTCCAGCGGTCGTTCTCCTCATCCCATTCGAAGACCGGGAAGTCGATAATCCAACAGAAGGCGAGCGTGTCATTGTCTGCCAGGTTCCGGCGCGCGCCGATCTCGCGGCGCAGGCGGTCAAGCGCTTTCGCAACGATGGCGGGCTTGTCCGCTATGAACGCTACCAGGTCACCCGCTTCCGCTTCGGTCGCCTTCAGAATCGCGCCGATCTCGTCGGCTGTCATGAACTTGGCGATGGGAGAGCGGACCTGTAGATCACCAATCGCGAAGCTCTGCACGCCGGGATCGCCGCTGCCCGCCGCCTCGACGAGGAAATAGGCCATGCCCTTCGCGCCGAACTCCTTGAGCAGGTTGGTAAGGTCGTCGATCTCCTTTCGAGAGAGCGAGCCGCCGCCCGGATAGCGAATCGCCTTCACCTGTCCGCCGCCGGCAAGAGTCGTCTTGAAGACCCCAAACTCCGTGCCGGCAAGCGCTTCGCCTAGATCGACGAGCTCCAGCCCGAATCGCAGATCCGGCTTGTCGGACCCGTAGCGGCGCATCGCCTCGTCATAGGTTAGCACCGGGAAGGGCTTCAGTATTCGCTTACTGGAGCACGCCTCCACGACCTCGATGGTCATCGCCTCGACCAGTTCCAGCACGTCCTCCTGCTTAACGAAGCTCATCTCGAGGTCGAGCTGCGTGAACTCCGGCTGGCGGTCGGCGCGCTGAGCCTCATCCCTAAAGCACTTGGCGATCTGGAAATAGCGTTCGACGCCGCCGACCATGAGAAGCTGCTTGAACTGCTGAGGAGCCTGCGGGAGAGCATAGAAGAGGCCTGGCTGGAGGCGGTAGGGGACCAGGTAGTCGCGCGCGCCTTCCGGCGTGGACTTCGTCATGATGGGGGTCTCGATTTCGAGGAATCCCTTTCCGTACATAAACTCCCGCATCCGCCGGACAACTTCGTGACGCAGCTTCAACATCTGGAACATTTTCGGGCGTCGGAGGTCCATATAACGGAACTTGAGCCGCAGCTCCTCGTTGACCTGCGACATCTGGCCCTCGTCGCTCACCTGGAATGGCAGTGGCTGGCGGCAGGCGTTTAGAATCTCCAGTGACTGGATGTTAATCTCCACGTCGCCGGTCTCCATCTTCGGGTTCTCCATGCCGGGCGCGCGGTGAATCACCTCACCCATGATGGATAGCACGTATTCAGGCCGGATCGAGGAGGCGATATCAACGAGGTCGGAAGAGAGAGCAATATCGGTGCGGACCTGCACCATGCCGGTGCGGTCGCGCAGGTCGATAAAGACTACACCGCCGTGATTCCGCACGCCGTTCGCCCAGCCGTTCAGCGTGATTGTCTGCCCGATATGCTGAGCGCGCGGCGCGCCGCACTCCATTGTCCGCTGCCAACTCTCCAAAGTTAAACCCCCACGATTACGCCGGCGATCTTGCATGGCTCGTACTTCAAATCGAACGACTGGCTTGATATCCCTTAAACCACGCTTCAATGCTGTCGTCCGGTCTATTCCAATTGGTAATTCGGTACTCGGGGTCGATTGAACAACGAAGGTTCATGGCACTCCACAGGGCGTCTTCGTGCTTTCCCACCTTCATAGGTCGATCTTCTGGGTCACTTACGCGTGCTTTACTCTTCATCTGTTTCGTCCGCTGATAAGGGATTTGCGGGGAGCAATATTGCTTTGCCCGTAATCTCCTCGAATATCTGCGCGGCAGTCGCGCCCAGCTCGACCGTTTTCCACGGCGGGAAGAACGCGGCGTCGCACAGCTCGGCGGCCACGGCCGCTCCCGCTTCATCCTCGAAGATGCCGATGATCTTCATATCGGGCGAGCGAAACTTTTGAGAAGCCTTCAGGAAACCAAGGCTCTTGTTCCGCCCGAATTCGGCGCTCAGGATGAGGATATGAGGCGGCTTCTGATTCATGAGACCAATCGGATCCTCCTTGTTCAGAAGGCTCCGAACCTCCCAGCCCGGCAGGTCGACAGCTCGTTCGGCGCGCGTGCGGTAGCGCGGCCTGTTGACCGCAACGAGGACGCGGAATCTATCCGATTCTTTTTGGTCGGTATTCACCGGGCGCTCCGCCTTCTTCACCATCTGCTTTTTGTGGAAAGGGTTTGCTCCTGGTTTTCTGCGGTGGGTCGCCATCGGTCGGTTCATGTCAGACCTTTTCTTTCAGGAGTTCTTCCGTGATCCAATCGAGCGGCATGGTCCGCTGCTCCCCGCCGCCCATCGGCTTGAGAGATACCACGCCCGATTCCACCTCGTTATCGCCCAGCAGAGCCACGAATCTCGCGCCTAGCTTGTCGGCCTGCCGCATCTGGGATTTCAGGCTGCGCCCCGCGTAGTCCATCTCCGCCGCGATTCCGGATCTACGCAGAACGTTCAGCAGCCTGATGGCGATGGGCCGCGCCTTCTCTCCCAGCGCCGCGATAAAGACCAGGGGACGTTCGTCGTCGAGTGGGAGCGGAATCCCGAGTTGATCCAGAACGAGTAGGCACCGCTCCGTTCCAATGCCGAATCCGATTCCAGGCGTGGGCGGCCCACCAAGCTCTTCGACCAGCCCGTCGTACCGCCCGCCGCCGCCGATCACGTTCTGCGCCCCCAGCTCCGGGCTGACGATCTCGAACGCCGTCTTCGTGTAGTAATCGAAACCTCGCACCAGGTTGGGGTCGAGAGTGTAGCGAACGTCCAGCACTGTTAGATACTCGCGCAGCGCCTGGAAATGCGCGCTGCAATCGTCGCAGAGGTGATCGAGCAGTTTGGGGGCTTCGGCGAGCGCGGTTTTGTCCCTATCCACCTTGCTGTCCAGCATGCGGAGCGGGTTCTCCTCGAACCTGCGCCGGTTGTCCTCGCTCATCTGGTCCAGCAACGGGCGGGCAAACTCAACCAGCGCGTCGCGGTAGGCCGGCCGGCACGATTGGCAGCCAACCGAGTTTATCCGCATCTCCGTTTCCGTGATGCCGAGCCGCCGGTAAAATTCAATCGCCAGGGTGAGGACTTCCGCGTCCAGCGCCGGGTCCTGCGAGCCGAGCGCCTCCACGCCGGTCTGCTGATGCTCTCGATAGCGCCCGCGCTGGCCGCGCTCGTAGCGGTAGATAGTGGCGATGTAGTAGAGCTTTGTCACAGCGTTGTCGCCGTAAAGCTTTTTTTCAAGATAAGCGCGGAGGGCAGGAGCGGTGCCTTCGGGCCGAAGTGTCATGCTCCGCCCGCCGCGATCCGTGAAGGTGAACATCTCTTTACTGACGATGTCCGTTCCCTCTCCGACGCTGCGCACGAAGAGCTCGGTCGATTCCATTACCGGCGTGCGAATCTCGCGGTAGTTGTACTGCCGGCATACGTCGCGAAAGATGCGCTCGACCGCGCGCCAGCGTGCCGCATGCAGCCAGCCGTCCTTTGCAGGTTCGGCGGGCAGCACGTCATGCATGTAGGGCGGGGCCGTGTACTTCACGCCTCGAATCCTCCGTTCAGCTAGCCTTCGGTTTGGCGATGGAACGATCTTCAAATCGGGACCTACATTGTACCCGACGCGTACGGCGGCTGTTCGGACGAACAGCGCCAATTTGATTATTGCCGAGCTTTAGGTTCGCCGGATCGTACGAGGGATCGGAGCGTGGAGAGCCTGCGGAGAATTTCAATAGCGATTGAGACGGCAACATTACGATAGTCAGCTGCTCTCAGCGTATGGGGACCGCATAAATAGGCATTAGACTGAGCTAATAGATACGTGGGTTTCGCTCCTCAAATGAGAGGCGGGCTTATCGCCGGCGGCGTTGAGGACGAGAGTTCCTTCCCGGTCGGGTTGAGCGGCAGGTGGCGAATCCAGGCTTTCACCCCTTTTATGGAATTCACAAGCTGCCGCGCCTCCTCCGGCGGCAGAATGCTGACGCCTTTTGTGAGCGGGTCGGAGGTCGAGCCGTTGGGGGCAATCACGGTCACTGCTACGCGAGAGGTTAATCCTATCCCCGTGCCTGGATCCACAATGTGCGAATAGCGCTTGCCGCCAATCTCTACGAACTGCTCCGTGTCGCCCGAGGAGGAGATTGCGCAATTGTGGAGAAAAAGATTGGCGGGAGTTGTATCGCTTGCGTCGCTCGTCCGGTTCGCGACCTCAATCTTCCAGCCCGGCTTTCCGGGAGGGGCATCGCTGACGACGATGTCGCCGCCGGCTTCGACGAGAGCGCAGCGGATGCCGTGCCGCCGCAGGACCTTCTGAGCTTCGTCGTCGCCATAGCCCTTGCCGATTCCGCCGAGGTCCAGGAGCATGCCCGGCAGCAGCAGCTGGACCGTTCGGCGCTTCGCATCCAATATTACATTGCGCCAGCCGACAAGCGCTTTCGCCGCCCGGATATCCGTTTCCGCGGGCAGCATGCCGGACTTGCGGGCGCTTCGCCATAGCCTTACGAGCGGGCCGACGGTTATGTCGAACGTGCCTTTGCTGAGCCGCGAGAAATCCTGGGCCTTTGAAAGCACGTCGAACAGGTCCCGGCTCACCTTGACCGGCGGGCCGCCGGATTTCGCGCAGAGCCGCATCAGCTCGCTGCCTGGCCGGTAGTCGCTCATAATCTGTTCGAGCTGGGCGAATCGCTTAAAGGCGGCCTCACACGCGTCCCTGGCTTTCGTTTCGGAAGATGAGTAGACGAGCATGCGCACCGCGACGCCCATATGAATCTCGCGATACTCGTACCGTTTGAGCACGCCGTCCGAGTTGAAATTGCTGGAAGCAGTTAATGGCGGCAGCCGGTATACTAAGCATGCAAGACTTGCCATCAGTCCTGCGATCGGCAGTATCAAGAGTGACGAAAGGTTCTTTTGCCGGATGAAATACGCCATGCCCACCTCTTTCCGCCGTGCTTTGTGGAGCTGCCCAGTAATCGCGGGATCTCTGCTTGCTGTTGCGGCAGCGCAGCCCAAACCCACGCAGCCCATGCCTGCGAGGGCCGGGGAGTTGAAATCGTTCACGGAGACTATACCGAATACGCTCGTCAAGTTCGATATGGTTGCCATCCCGGAGGGCGACGTGACGATTGCGCCCGCGGATGGGAAGGGAGAATCGAAAAAGGTCCACGTAAAGCCATTCTATATTGGGAAGACCGAGGTTCCCTGGGAACTTTTCGACATCTACTGTTTCCAGCTTGATTTGACGGAGCCGGAGAAGGCAGAAGAGATCGCCAGGCCGGTTGCCGCGCGTACACGCCCGAGTAAGCCCTACGGAGCGCCGGATAGGGGCTACGGGCACAAAGGCTACCCAGCCCTTTCGATGCACTACATGTCGGCCCAGGTGTTCTGCAAATGGCTAAGCGCAAGGACCGGCAAGAAGTACCGCGTGCCGACCGAAGCGGAGTGGGAGTACGCCTGCCGCGCGGGAGATATGCGAGTTGGTCCACGCGGCGAGAAGGAGCTTGACGCTGTCGCGTGGTATTACACCAATGCGGATGACACGACCCATCCCTGCGCGACCAAAAAGCCGAATGCCTGGGGACTTTACGACATGCTCGGCAACGCGGGGGAGTGGGTGACAGGTCTGGACAATGTTGGATATCAGGCCGGCGGCACGTTCGACAACAAGGCGCCCAACGTTCATCCGGGACGGCGCGCGGCGTGGCAGCCTGCATGGCAGGACCAGGACGCGCAGATCCCGAAGAGCAAGTGGTGGCTTTCCAACGGCAACTTCGTTGGCATGCGGGTTGTGTGTGAAGAGTAACAGCCAACAGCTTTCGATCCTCTCCTGCCTCTCGTGGCGGAGCGGGCGCGTTCGGGGGCTGACGACACCAAAGGGAGAATTATCTATGACTGAAAATGGCAGTTCGCTTAACCCTTCGCCTTCGAGCGAGGGCATTTCGCGCAAAGACTTCATTAAGACGTCCGCCGCAGCGGGCGTAGGAATCGCGGCGCTGGCGGCGTCCGGCAACTACGCCTTCGCGCAGGGTTCCGACCGAATCAAAGTCGGCGTGATTGGGTGTGGCGGCCGCGGAACCGGCGCGGCGGAGAATCATCTGGACTCCTCCGAGGGCGTCGAGCTCATCGCCATGGGCGACATGTTTCCTGACCGCCTAAAGGAGTCGCGGCAGAACCTCGAAAGCCGCGCGAGCAAGGATGCGAAGTGGGGCGCGAAGTTCAAGGTGAAGGACGACCACTGCTTCACCGGATTCGACGCCTACAAGAAGGTGCTGGCAACCGACATCGACCTCGTCATTCTGGCGACGCCCCCCGGATTCCGCCCGATTCATATCCGGGCAGCGCTCGAGGCTGGGAAGCACGTCTTCGCCGAGAAGCCCGTGGCGGTCGACGGGCCCGGAATCCGCTCCGTAATGGAAAGCGGCGCGATTGCCGGCAAGAAAAAGCTCGCGTTCGTCACCGGCACTCAGCGCCGCCATCAGGCCGCCTACATGGAGACTATTAACCGGATTCATGACGGCGCTATCGGCGACGTGCTGACCGCGCAGGTCTACTGGAATCAGGGCAGCATTTGGAACAAGGGCCGCAAGCCGGAGTGGACGGACACAGAGTGGCAGCTCCGCAACTGGTACTACTTTACCTATCTCTGCGGCGATCACATCGTAGAGCAGCACGTACACAACCTGGACGTTGCCAACTGGGTGCTCAACGCCCACCCCGTCAAGGCCCTCGGCATCGGCGGACGCCAAGTGCGCACCGACCCCGCTTATGGGCATATCTACGATCACTTCACGGTCGAATACGAATATCCGAACGGCGTCAAGATTCTCAGCATGTGCCGCCAGCAGGACAACACGGCGTCCAAGGTCGATGAGTTCGTGGTTGGTTCCAAGGGTACGTCCAGCCCGAGCGGCAAGATCAAAGGGCCGCAGCCGTTCCGCTTCGACGGCGACACGACCAACCCTTACGTGGTCGAGCACAGAGACCTCGTCAATAGCATCCGTTCCGGCAAGCTGCTAAACGAGGCCCAGCGAATCGCCGAATCAACCCTGACCGCGATCATGGGCCGCATGTCCTGCTACACGGGGCAGGAGATTACCTGGGACATGGCGCTCAACTCCAAGGAAGTCCTGATGCCCGAGGGGGTCAAAAAGGGTGAGTGGGGCAAGCTTCCGGTTCCGCCCGTTTCGCAGCCCGGCATCACGCCGTTCATTTAAGCGTTAGGGGCGGAAAACGGTCGCAGGAAGCGACGCCGCGGGCAAAATCCCCGTGGCTAGGCGGCTTCGCCGGTAACCCTGCTGAAGCAGGCTAAAGCGGGCAGCCAGAGCATGCTTTAGCGTGGTTACCTTTGGCAGCCACCGGGTTCAGCCGGTGGTATGGGCGTCGGACATCCTACGAATTCTCACCGAGTCTGAACGGTTATTACGAAGGATGATTATTGACGGGGAGGCCCGGTCGTGGTAGACTATAGTACGCATACAATTCGAATCCAACTATTACACACGCCCGAGGTTTAGCCCCCTCATTTCCGCGCGTAGTAGCGCGGAAAGGAGGGGGCGTTTCATTCAAAGGAGCAAACAGGATGGCTGGTGGATTGCAGGAAGCCGCCGCGCGCGGCGACGTCGGCAAGGTTGAGCAGCTGCTCGCCGACGGAGCGAACATCGAAGCAAAAAACGCCGCCGGGACGACTGCCCTGATGTGGGCGATTGCGTACGGCAACGCGCCGGTCGTGGAGAGGCTCCTTGCTAACGGCGCGGACGTAAATGTGGCGAACGGGCAGGGCATGACGCCGCTGATTCTATCTGTCGCACCTGGGAAGGCTCCGATGGTGCAGATGCTCCTCTCCGCGGGCGCGGATGTGAATGCTAAGACCTCTTGTGGCGAAACTGCACTCATTCGTGCGCGTACGAAACATCTTTCCCATATCGGCGCTTTATTGAAGAACGCCGGCGCGAAGCAGTAGCATCGATTCGCGGCAGGAAATACTTGCAGCCGACCCTGCACCTAGCCGCAGCCGCACTTTGCCGGTTCGCGGCTGATTCCGACGATACTTAAAGCCGCCCAGTCGCTTCTATGGGCGGCTATTTTCTTGCTGACCGCGGCGACAAATACAACCGCAATTACCGTGATTATGCAGCACAATCCGGTAAAACAGCTTGACACTGCCCCGTCATGGTGTTACGATTCAGAGGCGTGGAAGTCCTGTTGCCGCGTGGCGATTTCGGGGTACGATGCAGTGAAGGGAGAACGGTAATGAAGGCGCTGCCTATTATAAGCGCATGGTTGGGATTGCTCTGGCTGCCTGGCACCGAGCAGGTAACCGGCGCGCAGTCTCCGGTAAATCATACGGACAAGGCGTATGCGCTTGCCGGCGAACGCAAATTCGATGAAGCCGCCGCCGAGTTCAAGGAGGCCATCAAGGCAAATCCGAAGGACATCAAGGCGCGGACGGGATTCGCCACCATCCTCCTGACACTGAACAGAGCGGGGGAGGCCGCCGATCAGTACAACGCGCTGGTAGACCTCGTCCCGCAATCCCCCGAGTATCGCTTCGATCTCGGCGTCGCCCTGCTACAGGCGCGCAAGATGGACGAAGCCATTCAGTCCTTCCAGCGCGCCGAAGACCTCGCTCCCTACACCTCCCGGCCGCTGCTGGGCCTTGCCAATGCCTATACTCAGATGAAGCGCTATAGCGACGCACAGGCGACCTATCTCCGCGCCCTCGGATATCAGCCGGATGACTTTACGATTCACCAGGCCATCGCGCAGCTCTACGCGGAGCAGCAGCGGTGGCCGGAGGCCATCCGTCACTATCAGGCGGCCCTGCGGCTCAATTCCAACTTCAAAGCGGCTCGCTCGGGGCTGATTGGCGTTTACAACAGTCAGAAGGACTATAGGACCGCGCTGCAAGAGGCTGAGGCCGCTGCGAAAGCCTTTCCGTCCGACCTCGACATCCGCTCCAGTCTCGCGGTTGCGCTTGACGGCCTCGACCGGCATGACGACGCCATAAAAGTGTATCTGGCGGTAATCGCCGCCAATCCGAAGTTAGCCGTGGTCTGGGGCAACCTGGGGTGGACTCAGTATGGCGCGAGCAAATACGTCGACGCCATTACAAGCAGCCGCAAAGCGCTGGAGCTGGACCCGAGCCTGGCGTATGTGCGGTTTAATCTGGGCCTGCTCTATGCCGTGCAGGGAGACTGGCTGGCGGCAAAGAAGGAGTATGATGCGGCCATTGCCGTCGCTCAGGCCGCGGACCTAAGGGCCGGCGTGGACGACCTGCGCGACGCGCAAAAGAAGAAGCCCGATTCGTCAGCCTTGAAAGAGGCCATCCGCTATTTGCAAGGCGCGAAGCCCGGCGGCAAGCCTTGAAGCGAATTGGATGGGTCTTCGCCTGTACCGGATGCCTGTTCCTTCCCGTTATCACACTGATCTTGATTCTGCGGGCTGTCACCAGTTATGAACCCAGGTATCGGCGCATTGCGCCGAGCGGCTCGTCCATGGCGATTTCTCCCTCTGGCCACGTGCGAATTCTGGCCCGCAAGATCGTGGAGAGCGCTTCGCTTGTCGAATGGCAGTGGACCATCATTGGTGACCGTAACTGGAGCGGCGCCCAGTCCGGTCCCGACGGCTTCCGGCTGACAAACTCCTATCCATTCAACAGCCGTACCGCTACGGGCGGAACGCACGTGTGGGTGCTGGACGCAGCGCTGCGGTATAACAAAGGTGCAGCGCATCCACAGATTCGAATCGAACGCTCGCTGCGAGGCTCGAACAGCGCCGGAACGGCAAACTTCGCCGTCCTGCCGTTCAACGCGCCATCCCTTGCATCCGCACTACATATCCTCCATGCGAAGGACGAGCTGCTCAGTCTGCCGGTCAGTATCCATCTTGCAGACGCTGCCGGGCAGGCTCTGAATCTCAAAGTCGACCCTTGACAGGAAACCCTTTATGACGCGAGTTCGCAAGGCCGTTATCACCGCGGCGGGGCGTGGAACGCGGATGTTCCCGGCGACAACGACCATTCAGAAGGAGATGCTTCCGCTGATGGATCGCGACGGGATTACGAAGCCCGCGATTCAGCTCATTATCGAGGAGGCGCTCGATTCCGGCATTGATGAGGTCTGCCTTATCGTCAACCGCCACAACCGCGCCCAGATCGAGGCGCATTTCAGGCCGCTGCCGCCCAGCGAGCTCCGACTATTCAAGGGTAAGGATTGGGCGCTGCTGCAATCGGCGCGAATCCAACAGATGTCCGGGCGAATCACGTTCGTGGAGCAGCCCTCCGCCGAAGGGTACGGCCACGCGGTCTGGTGCGCGAAGGAGTTCGTAGGCAATGAGCCTTTCCTGCTGATGCTGGGAGATCACATCTACACCTCCAGCACGGACAGACGGTGCGCCCGCCAGATTATCGATGTTTTCGAGAAGTTCGGGGCCAGCGTCTCCGCCGTTCAGCAGACTCCCGCCGAGCTCCTTCACTTATTCGGCACGGTTCGCGGCAAGCTCATCGACGATAATCCGCGCGTCTACGAAATCGATCATATCTTTGAAAAGCCGCCTATCGACTATGCGGAGACCAAACTGCGCGTCGAGGGGCTGCTGTGGGGCATGTATCTCTGCTTCTTCGGAATGCATGCGTTCACTCCCACGATTTTCGACAGCCTCCAGTACGCCATTGACCACGATCTGCGCGAAAAGGGCGAGTTCCAGCTTACCAGCGCGCAGGAGCGTCTGCGCGAGGGGGGAGAGCGCTACTTTGCTTTCGAGGCGGTAGGCGAGCGGTACGACATCGGCATCCCGTTTGGCTACGCTCAGACTCAGGCGGCCCTGGCCGTCAACTCCATCTACCGCGAACAGATGCTCGCCGAGCTGGTACGCATGCTTGCGATTCCCTCCCGCAGCGTCCCGGAAGCGTTCAAAGAGCCGTAGAGCGTTCACGCATGTTTGCAGATTTCGCAGGATCTGGAGCAGAGGCAGATTATCCGATTCGCCATTATCGAGGAGGTGAGCCGCGACGCTTCACGTGGGACGAATATTTGCTGGCGACGGAGGGTCGCTTATTTGGGACAGACGAGCGGGTGCAGTTTATCGACGGCATCTTGATTGATGGAGTAAACGGCGGACCGTATCGCTGGGATCGTGCACGGTACTATCGGGCCATGGAATTAGGCGTACTCATCGAAGGCGAACGCTCAGAGCTGCTGGAGGGGCAGATTGTACGCAAGCCGAGATTGAGCAGGCCACACGTAGTCAGCATTAAGCAAATTGTACGCGAGATGGAAGGGCAGTTTGGCACAGAACACACTGTTCACTCGCAATCGCCGATGCAAGCAGGGCCGTTCAGCGAACCCGAACCGGACGTAATGGTGGTGGGCGGCACACTGGAAAACTATGATGATCATCCAACTGCTGCAAATACAGTCGTCGTTGTTGAGGTATCGGACGGTTCATCATGGAAGTACAGGCAGCGAAAGACGGCGCTATACGCGGCATGTGGAGTTGAAGAGCTGTGGCGTCTGGATTTGCCCACCCGTGCGCTGGAGATACGCCGCGAACCGTCACAGGATCCAAATGGGCTGTGGTTGTATAGGCGCCGACTAACCTACCCGGAAATTGGAGAGGTGGGTTTATCTTGTCCCACTCGCGCTCTTGTCAACGTGTCTGACCTGCTCCCACTAAGAAAGAGTTAGCGAAACCTTGTCGTCTGCCTATCCGTTCGATATTCAAAAGGAGAAATGGAATTGAACAGACTTCTCGCTATGGCGCTGCTGCTGGCAGTGGCGGCAAGTAGATGCCACGGCCAGACGGACAAGCCTCTACTGCTTCGGCAGCCGACGGTCAGCAAAACGCATATCGTTTTCTCGTATGCGGGCGACCTCTGGAAAGCGCCGCGCGAAGGTGGCGACGCTGTCAGGCTGACCACAGGCGTAGGAAACGAATCCAGCCCGCATTTCTCGCCGGACGGCTCGCAGATCGCGTTTACGGGAGAGTATGACGGTAACGTCGACGTCTACGTGATGCCTGCCGCCGGCGGAGTGCCGAAGCGTCTCACGTGGCACCCGGCGCCCGACAACGTTCTCGGGTGGACGAACGACGGAAAACAGATTCTGTTCCGGTCGTTGCGCGCGAGTTATGCCGATTTTGCCCGAATCTACTCGATTCCTGCGGAAGGTGGCACTCCCACCGAGCTGCCGCTGCCCATCGCGTGGCAGGGCGGATTGTCGCCGGACGGCCGGAGCATGGCGTATGTGCCGCACATGCACTGGCAGAACGCGTGGAAGCGGTATCGGGGCGGACAGACCTGGCCGATCTGGATCGCCAACCTCGCCGATTCGACCATTCAGAAGCTGCCTCGAGACAACTCGAACGACTTCAACCCCATGTGGGTCGGCGGCAAGATATACTTCCTTTCCGACCGGAACGGCCCGGTCTCGCTGTTCTCCTACGACACCAGTTCCAAGAGGATCACGCAGCTGGTCAAGAATGACGGGCTGGACCTGAAGGCCGCGTCCGCGGGACCTGGCGCTATCGTCTACGAGCAGTTTGGAACGATTCACCTGTATGACCTGGCGGCCAACCAATCGAAGCCGGTGAACATCCGAATCGCCGCCGATCTCCCCGAAGTGCGGCCCCACTTCGTCAAAGCCGCCAAATACGTTTCAAACAACGCCCTCTCGCCGACCGGAGCGCGGGCAGTGTTCGAGGTGCGCGGCGAGATTGTGACCGTGCCTGCAGAGAAGGGGGACACCCGCAACCTTACGAACACGCCGGGTATCGCGGAGCGCGACCCGGCATGGTCCCCGGACGGCAAGCGGATCGCCTACTTCAGCGATGAATCAGGAGACTATGCGCTGCACATCCGAACGCCGGACGGGAAGGGTGACATCAAGAAGATCGCGCTGGGCAGCCCCTCCTTCTTCTACAACCCGGTGTGGTCGCCCGACAGCAAGAAGATCGCGTATAGCGACAAGCGCCTCTGCCTTTGGTATGTGGACGTGGAAAAAAGTGGCGCGGGCGGCGCACCGGTGAAGGTGGATACCGACCGCTATATTGGCGCTCCCCTGGCGAAGGCGTGGTCCCCGGACAGCCGGTGGATTACTTACAATAAGCAGTTGAAGAGCCACCTGAGCGCCGTGTTCGTATACGGCCTGGATACCGGCAAGGCGACGCAGATTACGGACGGAATGAGCGACGCGCAGTTCCCCGCGTTCGACAAGAGCGGCAAATATCTCTACTTTACGGCGAGCACCGACGTTGGCCTGACCCTTATGGGACTGGACATGTCGAGCGACGCGCGGCCCGTGACTCGCAGCGTCTATGTTTGCGTACTGCGGCGCGACCTGCCCTCACCGCTGGCTCCCGAAAGCGACGAGGAGAAGGCGAAGGAGGAGCAGAAGGCGATCGAATCCGGCAAGAGCGAAAACAAGAACGAGACAAAGAAGGACGAGAGCAAAGAGGGCAAGGACGCCAAGAAAGAAGAGAAGAAAGATGAGAAGAAAGAGGAGAAGAAGGACGACAAGCCCGTCCGCATCGACTTTGAAAACATCGGCCAGCGCGTGCTGGCGCTGCCGATTCCTCCGCGCAATTACGCCGGTCTGAGTACAGGCAAAGAGGGAATCGTCTATGTCGCCGAGGCCCCTCTTGTAATAATCGTCGACGGCCCGCCGCGCATGAATCTCCACCGCTTCGACCTCTCCTCCCGCAAGACCGAGCCGATTCTGTCCGGATTTCAGAATATTGCCATCTCCGCCAACGGCGAAAAGCTGCTCTATCAGCAGGGCGAGAACTGGTTTGTGACGGGCGCGGGCGGACCTGTGAAGCCCGGCGACGGCAGTCTGAAGATTGCGGAGATGGAAGTATACGTCGATCCGCGAGCCGAGTGGAAGCAGATGTACCGCGAGACCTGGCGCATCGAGCGAGATTTCTTCTACGATCCCGGCTACCACGGGCTGGATATCTCGGCGGCGGAGAAGAGGTACGGCGCATGGGTGGACAACCTGTCTACGCGAGGAGACCTCAACTATCTGTTCGAGGAGATGCTCGGAGAGCTGACAATCGGGCACATGTTCGTGGGCGGCGGTGATTCCCCCGAGGTTCCTCGAGTGCGGGGCGGTCTGCTGGGCGCGGACTTTAAGATAGAGAACGGCCATATCCGAATCTCGCGCGTTTATAATGGCGAGAACTGGAATCCCAATGCCCGCGCTCCCCTGACGCAGCCGGGAGTAAACGTACAGGCGGGGGAATACCTGCTTGCGGTAAATGGCCGTGACGTTCCAGCAAGCGAAGAGGCATACCGAATCCTGGAAGGGACCGCCGGCAGGCAGACGGTCATCAAGGTAGGCCAAAATCCCGATGGCTCGGGGTCGCGAGAGGTCACGGTCGTGCCGGTGGCAGAAGACCAGAGCCTGCGGTATCTGGCCTGGATTGAGGACAATCGCCGAAAGGTCGACCAGTTGAGCGGCGGACGGCTGGCCTATGTTCATCTGCCGGATACCGGGTTTGGCGGCTTCTCCAATTTCAACCGCTACTTCTTCGCGCAGGTCGGCAAGGAAGGGGTGGTTTTGGATGAGCGCTTCAATCACGGCGGCCAACTCGCGGACTACATTATCGACTACCTTCGCCGCCCGTTGATGAGCCGGGTAGTTACGCGTGAGGGTGATGACTGGAGTTCGCCCACGGCGGCTATCTACGGCCCCAAAGCCATGATCATCAACGAGATGGCCGGCTCCGGCGGCGACGCGATGCCATGGTATTTCCGCAAAGCGGGGCTAGGGCCGCTCGTCGGCAAGCGCACGTGGGGCGGTTTGGTCGGTATCGGCGGCTACCCTTCGCTCATCGACGGCGGTGGCGTAACCGCGCCGCACATGGCCATCTACGGGCTGCACGGCGACTGGGAGGTAGAGAATCATGGTATCGCTCCGGACATCGACGTAGAGTTCGATCCCGCCGCCTGGCGCGCGGGCCACGACCCGCAACTTGATAAGGCCGTCGAGCTGGTCATGGATGCCCTGAAAAAGAATCCTCTTCCGACATACAAAAAACCCACCTATCCGAACTACCAAAAGGCCGCCAAACGGTGAAGGCTGGTCAATTAGTAAATGGGTCAATGAATAGACGAGCATTGACCCATTTACAAATCTACCAATTGACTTCGTCGACCCAGGGAGAACCAAATTGAGCAAGGGATATATCTATCGAAAGCGGAGCGAAGCTCCGACCGTGGACTGCTATTGCGGGCCCAGCACGCGAATCGTGACGAAGGCCGATACTCCCGTCGCGAACCTACACGTGACGAAGATAACCGATTCGGTGAAACACTACCATAAGCTCTGTACGGAGTATTACTATATTCTGGAGGGCAGGGGCAAAATGGAGTTGGGCGAGGACGTGGTGGACCTCGAGCCGGGCGTCACCATCGTGATTGAGCCGGGGACTCCTCACCGGGCGTACGGCGACATTACCACGATAGTGATTGGTGTTCCCGCGCAGGTGCATGACGACGAGTTCTTCGTAACAGATGTTCCGGAACCCGCGCTCGCGGCAGCGTCCGCCGGATAGCCAGAAACCGTTAGTTGGCTGAGATTGAATCCTCTGAATCAGGGAAGATTGTGTTATGAGCGACAGCCAGGAAGCCCGGATCGAGTCCGTCATCGAGAAGTACCAGGAGTATATTAATCCTGGTCTTGCGAGCCTAATGAAGTTCGGCGGATTCGGCGACGTGGAGGTTTTTGGGGAAGGCTGCCTGCTGCGGACGGCGAGCGGGGCGGAGTATCTCGATTGCCTGGGCAGCTACGGGGTCTTCTCCCTCGGGCATCGTCATCCGAAGGTCGTAGCGGCAGTAAAGGACCAACTGGATAGAATTCCTCTATCCACCCGGACCTTCTTCAGCGAGCCGGTCGCCACCCTGGCCGCGAAGCTAGCCTCCATCGCGCCGGGAGAGCTGAAGTACACATTCTTTTCCAACAGCGGCACGGAGGCTGTGGAAGCGGCTTTGAAGATTGCGCGTGTGGCGACCGGGCGATACAAGTTTGTCAGCACGATTGGAGCCTTTCACGGGAAGACGA
The DNA here is from genome assembly GCA_038229495.1 of Chthonomonadales bacterium. Classification (GTDB taxonomy): domain Bacteria; phylum Armatimonadota; class Chthonomonadetes; order Chthonomonadales; family CAJBBX01; genus JBBROJ01. The sequence goes on along the minus strand of JBBROJ010000058.1, from coordinate 14,032 downwards.
TGGGCGCTCTCTCCGCTACGGGGCGGGAGATGTTTCGCAAGCCGTTCGAGCCTCTTGTGCCCGGCTTTTCGCACGCGCCGTTTGGAGATGCGCGGGCCGCGGCGGAAGCTGTGGATTCGGAGACGGCGGCGATTATTATCGAGCCGATTCAGGGAGAAGGCGGAATCATAATCCCCCCGGACGACTATCTGCCCTCGCTTCGGCGAATCTGCGACGAGCGTGGCGCGCTTTTGATTGTCGATGAGGTTCAGACCGGGCTTGGGCGGACCGGGACGATGTTCGCGTCGGACTACGCGGGAGTCGCGCCGGACATTATGTGTCTGGCGAAGGCCTTGGGCGGCGGCGTAATGCCTATCGGTGCGACCATGGGAACCGCCCGCGTGTGGGAGAGAGTCTTCAGTGAGAATCCGCTAATCCATACCAGCACGTTTGGCGGCAACCCGCTGGCCTGCGCCGCCGGACTCGCCGCGCTGGAGGTTATCGAAGAGGAGGACCTTGTTTGGGCGTCGCGGGAGCGAGGGGATCAGATGCTGGCCGGACTTCGGGCGGTGCAGAAGGAGCATCCTGAGGCTCTGGTCGAGGTGCGCGGCAGGGGCCTGATGATCGGTGTCGAGTTTGCCGTCAAGGACGCCGCGGAGCTGACGATAAATGGGATGGCTCAGCGCGGAGTTATCGCGGCCTACACGCTCAATAATCCGAAAGTGATTCGAATCGAGCCGCCGCTTATCATTACGGAATCGCAGGTGGAGCAGGCGGTGAAGGCGCTGGGAGAATCGGTCGCCTTCGCCGTGGAAATGCTCGAAGGATTGTAGGAGGAGACAACCGTGGCAGTCAGAGCAATTCAAGAGATGCAGCAATATACTCCGGAAGAGTATTTAAAGCTGGAGCGCAAGGCGGAGTACAAGAGCGAGTATATTAACGGCGAGATCTGGGCGATGTCGGGGGCGAGTCTGCCACATAATGAAATTGCAATGAATCTCTCCGTCGAGATAACGTCCAAGCTTCAGGAATCTTCATGTCGTTTGTTTGCGGCTGACATGCGTGTTCAAACCAGCGCAACTCACTACTGCTACCCGGATATGGTCGCCGTGTGCGGGAAGCCGTTGGTAGAGGACAAGCACCAGGATACGTTGTTAAATCCTATCCTCATCATCGAGATTCTGTCTCCATCGACCCAACGCTACGACCGGGGCCCCAAGTTCGAACGCTACAAGAGTATCGAGTCGCTCCGGGAGTACATCACGGTCGCTCAGTACGAGCCGAGAATCGAGCGGTATTTACTCACAGAAGCCGGCGCGTGGGAGCCGACCGTTGTGGAAGGATTGGAATCGTCGATTCGCCTCGATTCGATTGGCGTGGAGCTTGCGTTGGCGAGGGTCTACGAGAGAGTGGAGTTTAGCGCGGAGTAGGCAGGTTTGGAGTGTCGAAAGCGGCCTCAAGGATAGGTCTTATCCTTCGAGGCCGTTGTTGTCTGTGTCCAATTCGGAATCGGGTGTTTCTCGGCGCGTATCCGGCGGAACGCGGAAGCAGACGATAAACTCGTGGTTGCCGCCGCCGCCCGTAACGGGCGAGCGCATGGCTCCGCGCTTTTGCAGGCCCATTTGGTCGACGCCAAAATATAGCACCTTGTCGAGAGCGCGCTGGCGCGCCTGTGGACTCCTGACGATACCGCGCGCGCCAACTGCCTCCCGCCCTGCTTCGAACTCCGGCTTGACAAGAGCGATCAGATGGCCTCCCGGACGAACGAGGGGTGCGACGGCCGGCAGAATTAGCGTGAGGGAGATAAAGGAGACGTCCACTACCGCGATGTCGAACCGCTCGTCGAACTGTTCCGGGGAGAGGTAGCGGGCGTTGACGCGCTCGCGAAGCTCCACTCGCGGGTCGTCGGCCAGCTTGGGATGGAGCTGCCCATGCCCTACTTCGATGGCCAGTATTCGTTTCGCGCCGCGCTGAAGCAGGCAGTCCGTAAACCCGCCTGTGGAGGCGCCGATGTCCAGGCAGACCGCGTCGAGCGTGTTGATTCGGAAATGTTTGAGCGCCGCTTCCAGCTTTAGCCCGCCGCGCCCAACATAGGGGAGAGCATCGCCCGTGAGGGTGATTTCCGCATCTTCGTTAATGCGAAGGCCGACCTTCCCGGCGACCTGCCCATTCACCTGGACAAGGCCCGATTCGATAGCAATTTGCGCCTTCTCGCGGCTTTCGGTCAAGCCGCGCGCAGCGATAATTTTGTCGAGGCGTTCCATAGAAAGGGGCAATCAGTCAATTAGTAAATGGGGTCAATTGGTAAACGGGCGCTCCGGTAATTGACCAATTGACCGATTGACAACTGTTCTTAGAGGTTGTCCGAGCCAACGCCGACAGAGCGCTGCTTTGCATTGATGTGTAGGCCGGTCGTCATGAGCCAGGAGATCGCGCGCTGGACTTCTTCAAGCGACCCTTCGATTTCCACTTCCGCGAAGCCATAGTCCTCGCTTATCTGCGCACGGCGGATGTTCGTAACGACGTCATATTCCTTGCCTAAACGGTAGAGGATGGGTTCAGCCACCTGATTGGGCGTACGTGTGCTAATCTCGACGGAAATAACGGCCAAAGCGGAAATCCTCCAAAACCGGCAATCTGTAGGGGCGGCCCTGTGTGGCCGCCTAAGGGCGATAAAGCAGTGTGTAGTTTACCCAATTCGCATTGCTTATGGGCGGCCACATAGGGCCGCCCCTACCATGCTCAACATATGTTGCTAACCGGCGCCGCCCGCAATCGCGGGGACGATGGAGACCGTATCGCCCTCTTTTATCTCTGTCGCCTTACCTGCCAGGAATCGGATGTCCTCTTCGTTGACGTAGACATTGACAAACTTTCTTAGATTTCCCGATTCGTCGGTCAGGCGGTTGCCCATGCCCGGGTACTGTGATTCCAGCGCCGCTATGAGCGAGCCTATCGTACCCGCGGGCGCCTGCACGGTATCCTGCTCGTTGGTGAGCTTGCGGAGCGGCGTCGGTATCAAAACATTAACCGGCATTGAAATGTCCTTTCAAATACCACCATCGATTGAACCGCCCGCTCCGCTTGAGACGCAGAGAGCGCGGAGAAGAGCTTTTTGTCCACAGATTGATACAGATGAACACAGATAAAGGCTTCAACGTTCTTGCCTTTCCCCGTGTCTCCGTGCTCCCCGTGGTTAAATCTGCCTCTTATACTGTGGCAACAAGTTTTTCGGCTTTGAGCGCGGTCTCCAGTGACGCAAGGTTCGCTTGAATGAACGTTGGGCGGCCCACCTCGTTGGCAACGGCCTCCTGGGTCTTCAGGCCATTGCCCGTGATGGCGAGGACAACCACGTCGTCCTTCGGGAAGCGGCCCTGCGCGATAAGCTTGCGGGTCACGGCGACCGTTACGCCGCCCGCCGTCTCGGTAAAGATGCCTTCCGTGCGGGCCAGCAGCTTCATCCCCTCGATGATCTCTTCATCGGTGACGTCGTCGGCCCAGCCGCCGCTCTTTCGGACCGTTTCTGCCGCGAAATAGCCGTCCGCGGGATTGCCGATGGCGATGGACTTCGCGATGGTGTTCGGGCGGACCGGGCGCATCACCTCGGATTCCGATTTGATCATGGAAGTGATCGGGTTGCATCCGGTCGCCTGCGCGGCGTACATTTTAGTCGGCACGCCGTCGATCAGTCCCAGCTTGTCGAACTCGTTCAGACCCTTGTATATCTTCGAGATGAGGGAACCGCCCGCGCAGGGGACCACAATGTGGTCGGGGGCGCGCCAGCCGAGCTGCTCCGCGATCTCGAAGCCGAACGTCTTCGAACCGTCGCCGTAGTAGGGGCGCAGATTGATATTCACGAAGGCCCAGCCGTATTTGCCGCCCGCTTCGGCGCAGAGACGGTTCACCTCGTCATAGTTGCCGGAGACCGCCATTACATTCGTGCCGTAGATGAGGCACCCTAGAATTTTGCCCTGCTCCAGGTCGGAGGGAATAAAGATATAGCTTTCTAGCCCCGCGGCGGCGGCGTGGGCGGCGACCGAGTTGGCAAGGTTCCCCGTGGAGGCGCAGGCGACGGTCTTGAATCCGAACTCGCGTGCCTTGGTGAGCGCGACGGAGACGACGCGGTCCTTGAACGAGAGCGTGGGGTGGTTCACCCCGTCATTTTTGATGTAAAGGTTATTTAGGCCGAGCTCGCGGCCCAGGCGATCCGCCTTTACCAGAGGCGTGAATCCGCAGTTAAGGCCGACCGTCGGCTCGCCGTCAATGGGCAGCAGCTCTTTGTAGCGCCACATGCTGCGCGGCCCGGCTTCGATGGATTCGCGGGATATGCGGGTCTTGATGTCGTCCAGATCGTAGACGATCTCCAGCGGCCCAAAGCAGAGCTCGCATACGTGAACTGGAGCCACCGGGTAGTTTTCACCGCACTCGCGACAGCGCAGCCCAAGAACTTTCGCCATGAGTAATTTCCTCCACGAGAGGTCGGAAGTCAGAAGATGGAAGTCGGAAGTCAGAAGGGGAAGAGGCGGCGCTTCTCAGTCATTCTTCCGGCTTCCGAATTCCGACTTCCTTCCCAAAACACAAATCGCCCCACGTCGAGGCGACCGAACGGTCACTCAGGACGAGAGGCGCAGGCTGCTCGTGGTACCACCTGAAGTTCGCCGCGCCCTCGCGGGTGCGGCCTCGGCGGGTGCTGTCGCGTGGGTGACAACCGGTGCGTACTGAATTGACTTCAGTCCGCCGGTCCGTCCAACCGCGCTCTACACCCTGACCCTGTAACGGGAGCCCTCCGGCATAGATTACTCAGCCTGCAAACAGACTTTTGGCCTAAGCGGCTCGGAAGCCATTTTCCGCGGGCACCTCGCACCGGTTCTCAGCAGTCCCGGCTCTCTGTAGCTCAGAATACCCGCGTACTCGTCTTCGTCTCTGCCGTGTTCAATAATTTAATTTGTACAAATTGCAATACCAGATTACAATACGATCATAATACGTTGAGACAGTATAGCCTTGCGGTGGAAAATTGTCAACATATGCGTGAACTTTTCGACCCATAGAACTACCATATTTTGCTAGGCCGGCTGCCGAACCGCGCTGCCACCGTTCAGTTGTTCAAGCAGGCGCATGCCTTCGGAATGCGTCAGCTTAAGTACCTCGCCATTCGTGAGGCGGAGCACCGTGGATTCGCCCTCGCTGAGGCCGACTTCGATCTTGAGCACATATTCCAGATTGATATAGATTGCGCCCGAAGACAGACGTATCGACGCAAAGTCAGCCATAAGTAGAATCCTTTCGCCCGCGGCGATCATTACAACAGGATTACGGAACGCGCGGTCTCAGGTTCCACGCGCGGCCATATTACTCCTGTACCAGGCCCCTTGCTTGACACGGCGTGCCGCTGAATCCTATAATGCGATAGTGAGGGATGAAGGATGAGGGATGAGGGTTGAGGGATGAGGGATGAGGGTTGAGGGTTGAGGGATGAGGGATGAGGGATGAGGGATGAGTAGGGGCGGCCCTATGTGGCCGCCCTCGAGTGGTGCGGCGGGTGGAGGAAATCTTATGGCGGGCGGGCGAAAGCTACTTTACGTAATCTTGATGTCGTACGCAGCGGCGATCTGCCTCGTTGCGTGCGCGCCGGTCCTTGCCACGCCCGCGAATCGGGCCGCCTTCTCCAGCCATTTTGGAACGTTCCTGGCGCATAAGCTGGACAACTGCGCCGCCTGCCACCAGTCGTCGCGCGACGCGCACTCCGCCGCCCCGCCCACGAGCCTTGCCGCATTCCCGCACAATTCCTATGGAGATCGTCTGCGTACGATGGGGATAGAACTGCGCAGGGCCGGCAAGAGGAGCGATATTCCTACACGCCTGACGGCAATCGCGAGGGAGGACAGCGATCATGACGGCGTGGACAACCAGACGGAGATTCTGCTCGGCCACAATCCCGGCGATCCAAACGACAAGCCGAGCGCGGCGGAGTTGGAGCGCGCCGCCGCGCGGAACGCGGAGTTCGCAAAATACCTCGCGTCCTATCGCTGGCAGCCGTTCGAGCCGGTGCGCAGGCCAGCCGTTCCTGTGGTCCGCAAGCCTCAGTTTCCCATCCGCAATCCAATCGACGCTTTCGTAGCTGCCGAGCACGAAGCGCGGGGACTAAAGCCGCGCCCGCCCGCCTCGAGAGCCGTTCTGCTCCGGCGTGTGACCATTGACCTGACTGGCCTCGCGCCGACCACGGCGGAGCTGGAAGCTTTTGAGCGCGACAGCTCGCCGAACGCATATGAGAGGGTCGTGGACCGGCTGCTCGCCTCGCCGCGTTACGGCGAGCGCTGGGGCCGCCATTGGATGGACGTATGGCGCTACAGCGATTGGGCGGGATGGGGCGACCAGGTTCGCGACAGCAAGCCGTTCATCTGGCGGTGGCGCGACTGGATTGTGGAATCGCTGAACAAGGACAAGGGCTACGACCGCATGGTTTTGGAGATGCTGGCTGCGGACGAGCTCTGCCCCGAGGACACGGATGCCCTGCGCGCGACCGGATTCCTGGTACGAAACTTCAAGCTGCTGAGTCGCGAGCAGTGGATGGAGGACACGATGAATCACACGTCCAGGGCGTTCCTGGGCGTCACGATGGGGTGCGCCAAGTGCCATGATCACATGTACGATCCCCTTTCACAGCAGGAGTATTACCGTCTCCGCGCGGTTTTCGAGCCGCACAACGTCCGCACGGATCGGATTCCCGGCCAGCCGGACACGACGAAAGACGGCCTGGTCCATGCCTTTGATGCGGACCTGAAGGCGGCAACCTATTTCTACCCGCGCGGCGACGAGCGCAACCCGGATAAGTCGCGCGCTCTCGAGCCCGGCGTGCCTGCATCGCTCGGCGGCACTTTCACGATTCAACCGGTGAAGCTGCCCGTTGACGTCAGCAATCCTGATATGCGCGAATTCGTGATTCGGGAGACGGTCGCGGCGGTCGAGAGGGCGATTACGGATGCGAAGAAGACACTGGATGACACGGACACCGCGTCGATAGAACGCCGTGCAAGCGCGCAGTTGAACTATGATCTCGCCATTGCCCGGCGAGAATCGCTGATGGCCGTGCTCCAGACAGAGCGTTTGGAGGATGGCGGAGATAAGAGCTCGGATGCGTGGAAGGCGGCGGCGATAGGAGCATGTGCCGCGCAGCGAACACAGGGAGCTCTGGAGGCGAAGCTCAACCTTCTCAATGCGCGGAAGGCGCTTGCAGACGCGGGATCGGCCAAAGTGAAAGCCGGCAAGGCGGCGGACCCCAAAGCGCTGCAGGCAAAGAGTGATCAGGCGTTCATGGCCCTGGCGAAAGCCGAAGCCGACCTGAAGCTGCAGCCCTCCACAAACTACAAGCCTCGATCCACGACATCCTACCCGGCAGAGAGCACGGGCCGCCGCCTCGCCTTCGCGAGGTGGCTGGTCGACTCGAAGAATCCCCTCGTCGCGCGAGTGGCCGTGAATCACATCTGGGCGCGGCATTTCGGACAGGGAATCGTGCCAAGCCTCTCCGACTTTGGACGAAACGGCCGCGCTCCCTCCAACCCGCAGCTGCTGGACTGGCTTGCAAGCGTGTTCTCCGCATCCGGGGACGGTCAACGACGGTCAACAGGTCAATTAGTCAACGGTCGCAGCGCAAGCATTGACCCATTGACTAATTTACCCGTTGACTACTCCTGCGGCTGGTCCATGAAGAAGCTGCACCGGCTCATCGTGACGAGCAGCGCGTACCGGATGGCCTCCACCCCCGACGAGGAGAATCTGAAGCGCGACCCGGACAATCGGTTCGCATGGCGCATGTCGTCACGGCGGCTTGAGGCCGAGGCGGTAAGGGACAACATGCTCTACTCCGCAGGGCAGCTCGACGAGACGATGGGCGGCTCGGACGTGGATCACAATCTGGGGCTGGTCTCGCGGCGACGGTCTATCTACCTGCGAATCGCGGCGGAGAAGGAGGTCGAGTTCCTCAAAATTTTCGACAGCCCGAGCGTTACGGAATGCTATGAGCGAAAGCCGAGCGTCATGCCTCAGCAGGCCCTCGCGCTTGCCAACAGCGAGCTTGCCATAGGAAAGGCGAAACAGCTGGCGGATTTGTTGAGCAAGCAGGCGGGGATGGATGATTCAAGGTTCATCGAAGAAGCGTTCATTCGTGTTCTGACCCGGCGTCCCACCGCGAAGGAGAAAAAGCTCTGCGGCGATTATCTGGCGAAGCCTGTATCCGGAGTTGCGACCATATCTTCAGCCTCGTCAAATGCGCGCTCCCGCGAGAATCTGGTCCTGGTGCTTTTCAATCACAACGACTTTGTAACCGTGAGATAGATCGTTTTGATGCTTATCGCGCTATAATACAATATATTGAATCGACAAGAAGGAACGGAAGCAGTGGATAGTGAATAGGCTCTCATTGCTACTTTTCTCACCCGCGCTATAACGACAATGCCAAGGGAGGCGTCAAATGGAACTGCAAACTCGTCGAGATTTTCTGGCGGACGTAGGCAAGGGGATGCTTACAGCGAGCGTCGGCACAGCATTGGCTTCCGACCTCGGTCTTTCAACCGCGCTTGCGGATACGGGCGCGAAGTCGATGGAGTTCGGAAGGCTCGAGCCGCTCGTTGAGCTGATGCAGGATAATTCCGCGGAGCGAATGCTGCCGCTCGTGGTTTCGCGCCTGGCTGGCGGAACCGAGATGCGTGACATTGTCGCGGCGGCCGCCCTAGCGAATGCTCGCACCTTCGGCGGCGAGGACTATATAGGCTTCCACGCGTTCATGGCGCTTGCGCCGGCCTATGAGATGACGAAGGAGATGCCCACAGATCGAAAAGCGCTTCCGGTCCTGAAGGTGCTCTACCGCAGCACGAATCAGATTCAAAGCAAGGGTGGCCGGAGCAATGAGGTTCTGCATCCGGTCGAGCCTGCTTCCCTGCCGGCCCCGGAATCACGTCGCGACGCGCTCAGGGAGGCGATGCGGAATCGCGATCTCGACCGCGCGGAAACCCTCTTCGCTGGCCTGGTTTCCCGCTCTGCAATCGACGCATACAACGACCTTCAGGCGCTCGTGCAGGATGATGCCGATGTCCATCGAACGGTCCTCGCATATCGTGCCTGGGACCTCCTCGGCTTGACCGGCAAAGAACACGCGCATACAACGCTGCGGCAGTCGGTCCATTACTGCGTCAACGTAGAGAAACAGCGCGCTCAGCGCGGCTATCCCGAACCAGGAATCCGCTCCATACTCCCGAAGTTGGTGGATCAGTACCACCTGGCCTCTCGAACGCCGGGATCACGCCAGGGGGACGATATCTGGATTGCATCGCTCCGTGACACGCTGCTGACCGCCGCGCCCGCGCAAGCCGCCGAAGCGATTGCCTCCGCGCTGGCGGAAGGCTTTTCCCCGGACGCAGTCGGCGAGGCCCTCTCGCTTGCCGCCACGCACTTGGTTCTACGGGATCCGGGCCGGCTCGCCGCGTATCCCGGTAAGCCAATAGGCAGCGTTCACGGCGATTCGGTCGGCGTTCACGCCTCCGACTCGATGAATGCGTGGCGTAATATGGCAAAGGTGAGCAGCCGGTATAATGCGTTGACCGGTTTAGTGGTCGCCGGTTATCATCTGGCTCAGGCCAAGAACCCCGAATGGACGAGCCACCAGCCGTTTTCGGTCCTAAACGCGCAGATGGAGATCAAGTCTCAAGATGGGCCCTCGCTGCTTCGTGAGCTGGCCGGCGCAGTTAATGAAAAGAACCAGGCGCTTGCCGCCGGAATCGTTCATCGGTATGGCGAGCTTGGATACGCGCAGAGACCAGTATTCGATCTTCTTCTTCGATACGCCACGAGCGAGGATGGCGCGCTTCACGCGGAGAAGTATTACCATACCGTCTCGGAAGAGTTCGGGCGGACCCGCAAGGCGAACCGGTGGGACCACGTGACAGCGCTCGCCCGCGTTACGGCCAGCGAATGCGGTAAGCGCGCGGACGGCTACGAGCAGGCATGCGGCCTTCTGAAAGTCAAGGCCTGACCATCTGCGTAACAGATCAACTCCGCCACGGGGTTTCAACCCGTGGCGTTGCTGCCCGGTGAAAGGGACATTACATGAAGGAGATAGGCATTCTGAAAGAGCACGGCGGCCCGCTCCCCAGCCGCCGTGGCTTCCTCACCCTGTCTGCGTCCGGCCTGCTGCTATTGGCAGGCGGCGCGGCGTTCGCCGATGAGCTGATGCGCACGCCGCGCCAGACGGAAGGACCGTTTTACCCGGACAAAATGCCTCTGGACACCGACAACGATCTGATCGTCGTAAACGACAGCCTGACTCCGGCGGTCGGCGAGATTACCTACCTGAGCGGGCGCATTTTGGATTCGCATGGCAGCCCCATTAGAAATGCGATCGTGGAGATTTGGCAAGTCGATCATGAAGGGTCGTACTTGCACACCAAGGGAGCAAACGGGGAGAAGGGCGGCGCAAGGGACAAGAACTTCCAGGGATTCGGGCGGTGCCTGACGGGATCGACCGGCGAGTACCTGTTCCGGACAATCAAGCCCGTCCCCTACCCCGGTCGTACGCCGCACGTCCATTTCGCCGTGAAAATGAAGGGGCACGATAAGTTCACGACGCAGTGCTACGTGAAAGGCGAGCCGAGGAATGAGCAGGATGGTGTTCTAAAGAGCGTCCGTGATCCAAAAGAGCGGGCGTCCTTGATCATTCCGTTCTCGCCGATCAAGGAATCGCGCTTGGGCGAGCTTGCGGCCCAATTCGACATTATCATGGGTTACACTCCGACCGCGTAGGCGCGGAAGATGGGCGCTTAAGGGAGTCAGGATGAAGCATGAGTATGCGCAGGGGGCGAGGAGTCCCCTGCGCGTTCTTTTGGTCTTTGCGGTTGCTATTGGAACGATTGCCGCCTCGGCAGGCCGCGATTCCCGGCAGGCCGCGCCCGTTCAGGCGCGGAGATCGTGGAGCGTCAGGCGACTTCCGGGGAACCCCATCATCTCCCCCTCGAACGATCCGAGTATCGGCACGAACATCAACGGGCCGAGCCTGATTGGCGTACCGGCGTGGATTGCCAAACCGCTGGGAGCCTACTACCTCTACTTTGCGGACCACAACGGTAAGTATATTCGCCTTGCCTATGCGGACAAGCTCGAAGGGCCTTGGAAGGTCTACAAACCCGGAACGCTCCAGCTTTCACAGTCCTACTTTTCGGATCACATCGCCTCGCCGGAAGTCATTGTAGACGAAGTGCGCAAGCAGATTCGGCTCTACTACCATGGGCTTACGCCGGAGGAGCGGACGCAGCATATGCGCGTCGCGGTTTCAACAGACGGGATCGCATTTACCGCGGTAAAGGAGCCGGTCGGGCGCGGCTCGGCTTACTGGCGGCTGTTTCGGCATGGCGGGTGGTGGTACGCGCTGGCGATGCCCGGCAGGCTGTATCGTTCGATGGATGGGTTGACGCCGTTCGAGCCGGGGCCGCAGCTCTTTCCATCGAGCCCCACGCAGGTTCACACCGCCGTCCGGTTGGACGGCGACCGCCTTGATGTCTTCTACACGCGGTCGGGAGACAGTCCAGAGCGAATCCTCACTTCATCGGTTAAGCTGGGACCGGATTGGAATCAGTGGAAGCCCACCGAGCCAGAGGAGTGTGTCGCGCCGGAGGAGAAGTGGGAGGGCGCGGACCTGCCTCTGTCCGCCGGGCGTATCGGCGCTCTCGACAAGCCCCAGCGCGCGCTTCGGGACCCCGCTATCTTCCAGGAGGGCGATAGAACCTATCTGCTCTATGCCACTGCAGGAGAATCGGGCATAGGCATCGCGGAGATTCGCAAAACGCAATAATCGAGGGAAATTTACGGGTTTGGCGGTGAGGTGCAGATTAGCGCGACCAGTGTATCGTTGCCCGTATTTTCTATGCCGTGTTCGCACCAGGGCGGCAGATAGATGAACTGCCCCTTCTCCACTTCCTGCCTGCGCCCGTTGGCGAACGTCATGGTTCCGCGCCCCTCCAGGATCACGTAGGTCTCTTCCGTCTCGTGGGAGCCGGGCGCGTTAATGGTGTGCGGCGGCAGATAGAAGAGGACAAGCCCCAAATTCTTGGCGGGCGCAAGCGGATTCACCGGATGCACGACGCGCACTCCCAGACCGTGACAACCCGGATAGGCGACCGGCACTCCGTCCTGCACCGTGAGAATCACCGGATCGACCGGCCCATCCGGCATTGGAATCGTGGGCTTCACGCCCGTATATCCCTTGAACTGTGTTATCTCCGCCATCATTCCCTCCAACCTGTCTTAGAATTCTCGCGCATAGCCCGCAGTCCAGCCTCCGTCTACCGTAAGAATATGCCCATTGACGTAGCTGCTCTCCGGCGCGGCCAGAAAGAGAGCGGCATGCGCTACCTCCTCAGGCAGGCCAGGACGGCCCAACGGGATGTGCGCCAGCAACTTTTCCACCGAATCCCTGAACTTCCCATCCTCGCCATAAAAGAGTTGCCGCGTGCCATCCGTCAGAATCGAGCCGGGGGCGATGGCATTCACCAGCACGCCGCTCGGCCCCAGCTCCAGCGCCATGGACCGAGTCAGGTTAATCACGCCCGCCTTCGCCGCGACGAAGGGACACTGAAGCCGTAAAGGGACCAGCCCGGCAATCGAAGCGATGTTGATGATCCGGCCTGCTCCCTGGGCGATCATTGGCCGCGCGGCCATCCGGCTGACCAGGAACAGGCCGGTCAGATCGACCCGCAGGATTCGCTCCCACTCTTCGATAGGAAATTGGTCGATGTTGACGCGGTGGGCCAGCGTGTTGACTCCGGCGTTGTTGACCAGAATATCCAACCGCCCAAACAATTCCAAAATCTGCGAGATGCCGCGTTCAACCTGTGCAGGGTCTCCTGCGTCCATGCTCTGCGCCAGCGCGCCTGGCGCCCCGGACGCGGCGTGCTCCGCATCGGAAAGCACGATGTCTGAGTAGACGACCTTCGCGCCATTCTTTGCCAGCACGTCCGCAATCGCCTTGCCGATACCGCGCGCCGCTCCCGTAACCAGGGCCACTTTACCGTTGAGGTCAACCTGCATGGTATCTTATTGGCCGCTCGATGGGCCGCCACCTCCATTCTGCGAATAATAAAGTAGGCCGCGAATCGATGCGATTCGCGGCGACTGGAACATCGACTTTGGCTGAGGCAACTACTTACTCACGCGCCCGGCCGTATCCAAATGATCTGGCCCGGCTGCACAGCGTCTATCGCAGAACTAATTTGGGTACTCAGTGGCCTAAGATCGTCGAGCTTTGTGCTTCCGACGGCGAGGACTACGACTCCAAGTCTCAATTTAGATATGTTTTGCTGGAAGGGCAAGTTGCGATCCGCTGTACGGAAGATATCGAACGATTCTTCGGCTCGCCGAAGCAGCTCACCGTTCTTGATTCCCGCCCAGCCGGCTTCATCCACAGTTTGAATCTCAAAGCCAGCAAGATCGCGACGCAACGGACGGGGAACATCTTCATCGAAGAGAACTCGTTTCATGCAACCTTCGCGAGGAGAGCCTGCCCTGCCTGCTCTAAAAACGCAATCGCCTGCTGGCGGCGAACGCTGGGGAAGTGGTCAAGGAATTCGTCCAGATCGTAGCCGCTTTCCAGGTAGTCGAGAAAGGTTTGAATGGGGACGCGGGTACCTACAAACACCGGCGTGCCACTGTGGATTTCAGGGTCGCTCTGTACTACGCTTCCATCAGGCAGGGAGAGCGGACGCGAATCTGTCATAGTCATGGCATGCTCCGAACACGTCTAACCGATAGACGGATATCAGCACCCCGCGTATCAGTTCCATGATGCGAAGAGGCGTCCGACAGTCGCTCTCGAGCCATCACTCACGATCATCAAACCTCTTGCACAAAGTATTTTTTTTCGTGCGGCAGGACGATTGGGTGCGCCTCGCAGCGCACGTTGCTAGCGGGTTCAAATCCCGCCGGGAGAACCTGTGCACAAGTTGCGCTCCCGTAGGAGAAGACAGCCGGACGCCGCGAGGCCATCCGGTGAAGGGTCGTATCCAAACAT
>JBBROJ010000057.1:0-30385 GCA_038229495.1 Chthonomonadales bacterium | reverse complement strand
GTACGTATAGCCGAACGCCTCATCCGCATGGTACAGTCCCACGAACGGAATCATGTTGATGAGGAAGCCTTTGGGGTCGTTGTAGAAACCAACGCCCATACGATAAGCCATGCCCCAGGGCGTCCAGCCGTTCAACGCCTGAAGGATGCTCTGGCCCCTCAAGCCGTCCGCATCGAAGAAGTCTACGGGGTCTCCGAAGCAGTAGGCGTAGAGGTTGGGACCGCACGTCCATCCGATGGGGTCGCGGGTGATGAATCTGCCGAGCGAGGGCGCATAGTAGCGGGCGCGCATGTAGATGAGGCCCGTCTCGCTGTCCAGATAGTCTCCGATTCGCCCCTTCCAGCCCATCGGTGTGGATGGAGAAAGAGCGCCTACCGGAGGTAAGATAAGCAATAATCAGACAAGTATCAGCTGATCCAGGTCAGTCAGCAAGCGAACAGGCGAACAAAATTACGGCAGACGTTTGATGCAATCCAATCTCAAATTATGTCAGACTAAAGACCGGACAACCGACCATAAAGTGACTTGGATCAGCTGATACGTGTCTAATAATCTGTTATTCTATGTTCGGAAGTTTGATCATCGTTAGATTGATACCAATATGATTTGGCCGAGTAGTCGGAAACGAGAGGTTGTGAATAAAAGAGGTGTTAACGCGTTAACACCTGTCGATGCCGACGCTAGCCTGCGTGTATTGAACCGGGACGTAAGCGTACGATTTCGACTTGCACAGAATTTGCCCGCTGATTTAGTGGCAAGGCTGAAGATAGTTTGTGCCGATTGCGAAGTTGTGGAGGCTTGTTTTCTACTCGACGTAGTCGAACCGGCAACGGGTGACATTAAGTTATTCATATCGTTAATATTGGAGGGTGAAACCATACATTTCGCCAAGGTTACCTCTCGTTTTCAAAGTACGCTTGGAGATTATCCAGATTACGCAACACGAACGCTTATCAGCCTAGGAGGATTCGACGTGGGGCTAGAACACGCCATCTTCGTGCGTTAAGATTAGAGCATAATTGGCCCGCTCTTTACATTACTACAATGTAAAGAGCGGGCCAGCCCGTCCCTATGACGACGCGCCAATTTGAGGACGACTGTGAACGGCAGTGCCATGCTTGCCACCGCGTATATAGCACCATGTTTTCGCACAAAAGATGCTGTCGTACGCTCGTTGCAAATGGATCGAGGAAGGTAAGTCAAATACCTTTTCAATCAAATCGAAGTCGATAGGTTTTTCTAATTGAGTGTACCAGCCTCCTTGATCGCTTCTCCATTTGGCAGCGCCACGCTGGATCGAGTTTCCATGCAATACCAAGACGTCAACAAGCTGATCGAGATGCCGTGGCTCTGTGGAAATGTCTCCAATCTCATCTGAAATGCGAATTTTCATCAAAGCTACCTGTTCAATCTGATCGAATATAGCGGCGTCAAAACATCAATGTAATTGGGAATGAAATACTGCGAAGCACCACCCGGGCCAAATTGGGGGTTAGCCCAAACTTGGCTATAGGCTACCGGACTATCTTGCGTCAGGCTATATATGGTCATTCCCGGACGATATCCCATAGTGGGATCCATACGTACCTGTAATGAGCGGAAAATTACACTTGCACTATAGTTTGATGAGGCTATGCCGTTCGACGAAGTATAGAACGCAGTTTGACCCGGCGTGCCTCCTGCGACCAACGTTCCTGCGGGCAATACGCGCGCTTCCCACGCATCTACTCCAGTGTAGACGGCATTACCCTGAGACCCACCCGCACACTGCGTAGCCGTATTCGCCTCCATCGAAACAGCTGCCGGGTTGGAGGCCATGCGATTCGCGATGAGGCCGGTGACAATCGCGCCGCCGCCTTTCATCAAGCCGCCGCCTACCCACCCCATGCAGAAGTGACCCGCACCGTCAAACGCCGCCTGACCAAGCGAGTTGCCGTCGTCGTAGGAGTTGACGGCTCCTCGGACTCCGAAGCCTACGCCCATCGCCAGAGGCAGATTACCGCAGCTGCCTACAAGTGTCACTCCTCCCGAGATAATGCCCGCTATAGTGCCCCTGCGCAAGCCGAGAAACGTGTATTCCAGTCCGAGTGCGTCCACGAAGTTGATGGGGTCGCCGCCGCAATATCCGTATAGGTTGATATCCCCGGCGAATCCGACGGGGTCGCGGGTGATGAACCTGCCGAGCGAGGACGCATAGTAGCGGGCGCGCATGTAGATGAGGCCGGTCTCGCTGTCGAGATAGTCTCCGATTCGCCCCTTCCAGCCCATCGGAGTAGAGGGAGAAAGCGTGCCAATCGGTGAACCCCACGCCGTGAACCCGCCCCGGCTCAGGACCGCGCCGTTCGGGTCCACAATCTCGCGCGTATTGCCCGTTGCGTCGAACAGGTAGTAGCGGAACGCTTCGCCGACGGTATTACGTGCGGAGCATCATTTGCGACTCTAATAACATCCCGTTTTTACGAATGTCGAGTCAACACGCTAATTAACGAGGCGTCATTGGTGTCAGTCGCGATATCAAGGACAGTTTTGCCACGTGAGTCCCGGCTGGACATATCAGCACCGCAGCTTAATAACACCTGAATCATCTGAGAACAACGCGCGTACTCGACTGCATTCATAAGCGCCGTTCTAGAATCAGAGTCATAAGCATTAACTTCTGCGCCAGCATTTAATAGCAATCGGACGCTTCGAAGGCCGCCTTTGGCTAATGCCGCACGCATCAACGCAGTTTCACCGGACCTACTCACGGCATTCACGTTAGCCCCTGCGCTGATCAGTTCACCGACTACTTCTTCATCAGAATTTAGCGCAGCGCGCATCAAGGGGGTAAGCTCATTGGCAAGGTTGACGTCAGCGTTACCCCTCACCAACAATCTCACCATTTGAGGCTCACAGAACGATTCCATGGCCAACAACAACGCCGTATTTCCGTCGGCGTCCCTCAGATTAGGGTCTGCACCGTGAGACAGCAATTCAGCGATGGCAGGTACAAATCCACGCCATGCGGCATAGATTAAGGGTGTCCTCCTGAATTCGTCCACGCAATTCGGGTCCGCGCCTTGGTCCAGTGCAATCTTTAGTGCGTGTTCATCCCAGTTGGTAATTGATTCAAACAATTCGTAACTCATCATCATTTCCATGGATGTAAGGGACGTTCGTCATGAACACCCCGACCGTCGGACATCACGGGTAGAAATTGTATGGGATAATGTTGACACCATGTAGCGCAGCATTGATGTCGCCGACCCGGAAGTAGCTGGTCAGTCCTGTCGCGTCTGTCCCAAGTGGTGCCAGTGGTCCCTCGGTGACGAAGTGAATTACCTGAGGATTGTCTCCGTAGAGCGGATTATTTGCGAAGAACGGTTGCATACGTCCCCACTTGTCCGGAGTAAACAAGCGAGTGGCATCTCCGAATCCTCCCTTCGCTGATAAAGATGCAACTGCTCCTGGCCCGTTCCGAATGATATCTGCTTCTTCAGCACTAACAACCCGCATATATACATTATACGGCTGGGTACCAGCACCAACCTCAGCCGCCCCTCCGCCTCCTGTTACAGCGCTTACGCCTCCGAACATCATCATGCCGGTGCCTGCATTGGCGGCAGCGCAGCCTAAACCCGCATCCAGGAGGTCGCCCGCCGATGCCTTCCCACTCTCCCACATGCCATACGTATAGCCGAACGCCTCATCCGCATGGTACAGCCCCACGAAGGGAATCATGTTGATGAGGAAGCCCTTGGGGTCGTTGTAGAGCCCGGACCCCATGCGGTAAGCCATTCCCCAGGGAGTATAACCGTTCAGCGCCTGGAGGATGGTCTCTCCTCGCAGTCCGTCCGCATCGAAGAAGTCTATCGGGTCGCCGAAGCAGTAGGCGTACAGATTGGGACCGCAGGAGAAGCCGCTTGGGTCACGGGTAATAAATCGCCCGAGACTGGGAGCATAGTAACGCCAGCCCATCAAAATCAGGCCGGTCTCTGAATCGAGATATGCGCCGTATCTTCCCCGCCAGCCGAACGAGGTCCCTGGAGTGAGCGCGGCGTTGACCGGAGAACCCCATGGCGTGTAGGCTCCTCTGCCAAGAACCGTTCCGCTTGCATTCACAAGCGCACGGGTGTTGCCGTTCTTGTCGAACAGGTAGTAGCGAGATGTGCCGGACGCCCGGTCGCTCACCAGGCCCTGCGCGCCCCAGTTGTAGCTGCGAAGGACGCTGCCGCTCGAATCCAGCTCGCACAGCAGCAGGCCGCCGCCCGCATAGAGGTAGTAGGTCGTGACGCCGCCGAGCGTCTTGGAGACGCGCCTCCCCGCCCAGTCGTAGGTGTAGGTCGGGCTGCCGCCCGGCGCTCCCGTCACGCCGGAGAGCCGCCCCCAGCAGTCGTAGGAGAGGGTCATGCCGCTGGCCGTAGTCAAGTGGCCGCCCGAATCGTATCCCAGGCCGGTTGCGCCGGAGAGCCCGCCAAGAGACGCGGCGGTTGTCACCTGGTTGTTGGTGTTGTACGTCCAGCCGCTCGCGCCGCCTTGCAGGTTATTGGCAAGGTCCCAGCTGTAGCTGCCGGTCGCGCTGTAGTTGTTTCCTCCCGATGTGAGGGACTGCGCAGCCGACGTGATTCGTCCGCGATTGTCGAATCCGTAGGAGAAGGTCTCGCTGGAATCGCCCGTGCCGCTCTGCGAAAGAAGCTGGCCGAGATAGCTGTGAGTGAGCGTATAGGTCTCGAAAGCGATTCCGCCCACCGTTTCGGTCAGCGTTCGAGGATAGACCGGAAGCGTGGAGGGGTCGCCCCCCTGTCCCGAGATACCCCAGGCGTAGGTAGAGGACACGTTCTTGCTCGCCGTGGTCGTGGTTGTCTCGTTTGTGATTCGCCCGATGTGGTCGTAGCTCCATGTCGTCAGCTCACTGGCCGGCGTGGTCATCGAGGTCATGCGGCCATTGGCGTCGTAGGCATAATTGGTCGTGCCGGCGGGACTCGTCATCGACTGAATCTTGCCGTCGCCGAAGTAGGTGTAGGAGACGGTGTAAGTCCGTCCGCCTAACACGGTGGTCACCGTCTGGAGCCGCTTTCGGGTCGCGTCGTAGGTGAATGTGGTCGAACCGGTCGCGTCGGTGATGGAGGTCGCCCGTCCCGCCGCGTCATAAGCCGCGTGCACGTTCTGGGAGCTGTAGGCCGGGAACCGGATGTCCGTCATGCGCCCGGCGGTGTCGAAGAGAGGCGTGGCCGCTATGCTGCGCTCGTCCGTCACCTGCTTAATCTGCCCCGCCGCGTCGTAGCTGAACAGCGGGCCGCCGCCGCCCGGCCAGCCCAGACTGGTAATCTCGTTGTTTGGTCCGCGCCCAATGGACGCCGTGTTGCCGCGGCCGTCCAATACCCGCGTTACGCTGGAGTTCTTGTCGAAGCGGTACTGCGCGAGCGAGCCGACGAGGTCCGAGACCGAGTAGAGCCTGCCGCGAGAATCGGTGGAGAGTATCAGGCTGGCCTTGGTGACTCCTTGATTCTTCACGTCGAAGCGGGTTGGGATGGCGTTGTTGTAGGTCGGGACGAACTGCGTTCCACCCGGCAGGGCGACAAGGATCGGCATCTGCGAGGCGTCATAGTTGAGGGTGGTCGTGAGCGGATTCGTTGAGGTCGCCGGATTCCCGGTATCGGGATAGACCGAGAAGCTCAACGGGTCGCCGAGCGCATCGTAGGAGCCAATCGTGAAGATGTTGCTTAGCGGATCGGTTACCGTCGTAAGGTCGCCTTTGGTGGCATCGTAGGTGAATCCCATCGTCTCCGCAATGCCCGACGCGCTGACACCTGCCGGAACGGTTACGCTGGCGGGCTGGCCGAACGTGTTGTAGATGGCGGTTAGCCGGGTCGCGTTGCCGGGGTCGGTCACGCTCGTCAGGTGGTTGTTGGCATAGCCTAGCTGCCACAGTAGGCTCGTCGGGTCGGAAACGCTGGTGAGGTCCTTGCCGTCGGTCGAGTAGCCGAACTGCCACTGGTTTGCGAGCGGGTCCACCAGGCTCGACACGTTCCCCTGCGTGGTCAGGTTGGCGGTCCACTGGAGGCCCAGCGAATCGGTGACGTTGACCTGCGTAGGCGAGAGGATGTCGGGGGACCAGGCGACGCTTGTGATTCTAGTGCTTGCTCCCGAGCCTGTGTAGCCGGGGGAGGTGACCTGAAGATACTTGATGGCCCCGGAGAGAATCGAGGAAATGGCGTTCCCGCCGAAGGAGTAGATGTACTTGGTCTGGTTGCCATTCGCGTCCGTAGACGTGTTGGTGCGCAGGCCCTGGCCCCAATCGTTGTAGGGGGTAGTAAGCCAGCCGTAGGTATAGCTCCACGTTCCCTGCACCGAGTAGCCGTCGTCCGAGCTGCTGGTGTCGCTCGGGGAGCCGTAGGTTGCGGAAGTGAGGCGGGGAGCGGCAACCCCGAAAGGGTCGGCCGCGCCGGTGTCGGCGGTGTAGCCGTACGTGGTTGAGGCGAGGCCCTGCGTCGTGCCGGTGATGGCGTCCGGGTTGGAGCCGTCGCCATAGGTGAAGGTATCCTGGCGGACAACCGTGGACGTTCCGAGCAGCATTACGGCGAGACTGGTCAGGTGGCCGCCGCCGTCAAATCCCAGCGTGGCGCGCGTGCCGGGGAGAGACCCTGAGGCCGGTGCGTCCACGGAAGTGAAGTAGCCGCCTGTGCCATTGAATATCAATGACCGGCCGGAGGAGCTGTCGGCGACGGTCAGGCCCGTGCCCCACGAAAGCGTCTGCTGGTTGCCGAATATGTCGGAGATGGAGAGCAGGCGGCCGCGCGTACCGGGATTGCCGGTGGCCTCGAAGTTATACGTGTAGATGCCGGCCTGCCGCATCGAGCCGGGAGGCCCCGCGCCCGAAATCGTCCACGTGCCGTTCCCGTTATGCGTTATCGTGCTGTGCACGTCGGAGGAGTCGACGACGATGCGGTCGCCGTTCGCGTCCGTTACAACGGTCAGCGCTCCGCCGCCTGCGGTATTGCGCATGGGCACTCCAGCGGTCGTCCCGCTGAAGCCGGGGGACAGGAGCACGAGACCCGTGCCGTTCAGGTCAAGGTTCGGATTGGCTGGCTCGACGGCGACCTGGGTCGAGTACATGCAGTTGACGTTGCCCCAGGGAGCGGGCAGCGCGCCGGATTGCAGGCGGAACGCCTGCGAGTTCATTGCCGGCGAGAAAGCGAGCGGCAGCCAGCGGGTAAACGTGGGGTCGAACGCATGGATGTCGGTATGGCCGTCGATAATACGCCCGACGCCATTGGCATGGGAGGCGAACCGCGACATCGAGAAGCCCTGCACGCAGAAATCGACGTAGGCGTCGCCCTCGAATGTGCTGCTCGCGTTGCCGTTGTTGCCCACTACGGTCGTGCCGTCCGTCATGACGATTGTAAATGTCTTCGACGCGTGTCCGCTGGTGGCGGTCAACGGTATGCATGTGAACGCGGCCTCCTGGTTTGTTGTAGGAGTCGGCGTATCGGTGCTGCCGTTGGAGGCATGCGCGCTCGGTCCCGCCGTCACGCCGTCTACCTGACAAGACGTGATGATGTCCGCCGAATCGCCGCCGACCGACGTTCGCGCGGACGCGCCTGCAACGGCCGTGCGGCGATAGAGGATGAAGACCTGGTCGGGCGCTGGGTCGTTTTGCGGCAGAAAGGGATCGGCATGTACCCAGTCTACGTTGACGGTCACCTGGCAGCCGCTCATGCTGAGGCTTCCGGTTCCCGTGCCGTTGCTCGCAGGCTCGGTCGAGTTGACGTTCAAATGCGCGGTGATACCGCCCGTCTCGGACGTGCCTGGGCTATTAGAGAGAGTCGAAATATCGAGCGACCCGGAGCCGGACGGCCCACTCGAGCTGATGGGAAGGTGCTGGTTCTGCACGTTTGTCTGCGGCACGCCAACCCCGGAATAGGGATAGGTTGAGGTACAGGTCTGGTTGACTGTGCCGGAATAGCTGACCGTCAGCTTCCAATGGCTTTTGCCTGAAGGCGGCGGGTACTGCGCATGGGCCGGCTGCCAGGTGACCGTGATGAACGCCGCATACGCCGCATACGCAAGCAGTGCGGTTGCGCCTGCTGCTCTTCCTGGCCGCCACAGGCGTTGTTTAGCCAGAAGGGAGGTTAGCAAGGACGAAAACGACCGTGGCGTCTGCCGTAAGAAAATTTCGAGCGGGGTCGCGCATCTACTCATAAAATGCCTTTCAGTTTATAGCGAAGCGAGCAATTCAACCTTGAGAAACAAATTTCAACTATCGAGATCATTAGCCGGTCTGCCAGGGAGAGGATTCTTATGCCGCAAGAAACCGGGCAGGATAGCAGGCTATCGGCTCCAAATGGACATGTAATGGGGAGACGGCAAAATGCCATGCCGCCAGGAAATGCGATTGGTGATCGAACTGTGGGCGAGGGGGGACACGCCGTGCATCGAAACGGTACCGCGCTGACGTTCGTAGTATACCAACGCATCTAGCTGGCGTCTAGGGCAATTGCGCAAATACATCAGCG
Organism: Chthonomonadales bacterium; assembly: GCA_038229495.1. Classification (GTDB taxonomy): domain Bacteria; phylum Armatimonadota; class Chthonomonadetes; order Chthonomonadales; family CAJBBX01; genus JBBROJ01. The sequence continues at coordinate 21,890 of JBBROJ010000057.1, read as the reverse complement.
CCCTTCCGCGGAGGCGGAAGGGCGCTGAATCAATATTTCTTCCTATCGGTTTCAGGGGACCAGGAGGTATGCGGCGAGAAGTCCCCGGTAGACCGCGGGCCGGTCCGCGAGCGCATCCAGCAGCGCCTGGAGTATCTCCCCCTGCTCCGCGCAGATTCCGTGCTGGCCCAGCGTGTCCTGCAGATCCGACAGCATCGCTTCGTGGCCGGGACTCATGCGCATGCCCGCCGCTCCGGGCCGCTGCTGTAATCCGGTATCATGAAAAAGGCTTCCGGGCCGCCTCTCAGGCCGCTGCTTACCCCGCGCGGATGTAAGCAGGCTGTGCATGGCCGCTCGAATGTCTTCGCGTCGTTCCATATTCCCTGTCCTCCTGCAAAATCTCCTGAGCCAGCATTTGATAAGCGTAAGCCCCGTTGGATTCGGGCGCGTACTCCAAAATGGTCTTACCCACCGCCGGGGCTTCCGCTAGACGGATGGTCCGGGGTATGACCGATTCGTAGACGAGTCCCGGCAGCGCCGACCGCGCTTCTCGCAGCACGTCGTTGGCGTGATTGGTCCGCTTATCGAACATGGTCGCGACCACGCGAAGGCGAAGCGAAGGATTCGTGGTCTCCTGAACGGCCGCCGCAATCTCCTGAACGTCCGCAAGCCCGCGAAGCGAAAGAAACTCGCATTGCAGAGGCACGAGCGCCACGTTCGCCGCCGTCATCGCGTTGGTGGTTGCGTGGCCCAACGACGGCGGGCAGTCGATCAGGCAGTAATCGAAGATATCATCGATGCTGCTCAGCGCGGCATCGAGCCGGAACGCCGGCATATCTTCCGCGCCGAGATCCAGAAGCGCGCCTGCCAGCGTCGCGGTCGCCGTCACCACCCTCATCTTTCCCGTGCAGGGATAGATGGCGTCCATAATGGAATCCGGCTCACGCAGCACGTCTTCGATAGTGCGTGTTCCCGCCACACGGCCCACCGCGGCCGTAAGGCTGCCCTGCGGGTCAAGATCGATCAGCAGGACTCGCTTCTCTTGCTCCGCCAGTGAAGCCCCAAGGTTGATCGTCGTGGTGGTCTTCCCGACGCCGCCCTTCTGGCTTGTAATCGCATATGTAAACATCAGCCTGCCTCCAGCGCCCCCGTTCGTATCATCATCCCGTCATGGCAGCAAGGCCGCATGGCAGCATGGCAGCAAGGCCGCATGGCCGCCCGGGATCCGATTCGGTGGCGCTTATCTCTCCTCTATGGCATTGATCCAGGTATTGAGCGAATGATCGCGAAAATCCAGCAGGCGTGCCCGCGCGGGTACGCCAACGCTTCGGGGTACCTGCGCCCCTTTGGAGCGCAGAAAGATCGCGGCATCCACAAGCGAAACAGGGCGTACCGCCGTGTCCGCCTGCTCATCCATTTGCGTCGCATCGCCCGCGTGCGCCGCGCCGCCTGAAGAAAGTTTCTCGGTAATGGATCGAACGTATGCTTCGGTCGGCAGACCTTGCGCTGCCCGGTCGGCATTCGACCCTTCGGACTGTTGGGTCTGCTGTGTCAGCTTTTCGTGGAGCCGACGCGCCTTCATGGTCGGCGAAAGGAAAGGCTCGTCGGCGAACAGCTCGTCCAGCTTGCGACGTTTGGGTTCCGGCGATTGCGGCGATTCCTGGGAATTTCCGATTGACATTTCAGGCCGCCTTCGCGTTCATTGAACCTGCACTCGCATCTTTCGCGAAGTCTGTGGATTCAATCGCATGCCGCGGCTTGCGGCTCGCAAGGTCGCGCACTGTCTGCTCAACGTGTTCCGGCAGCAGTCTGTCGCTGTCTCGCAGAAACGCCTCCTTCATGGTGCCCTCCGCGACGACCAGCACGTCGCGCGGCACGCCTCCGCTGTGCAGATAGAGCGCGCGCATCGTTTCGACCGGGCAGAGCCGAATCGGGTCCGCCGAGCCCGCGCGGCGGAATCGGTGCAGCAACATTGCGTCCGTCTCTTCGGCGCTGAGCGGCGCCAGCGTCGACACGGATGCGATTCTGCTCTGAAGCGCGGGAAAGTAGCTCAGTTTCCGGTCTATGTTGAGCTGAGCTGAGAGCACTATCTGCAACAGAATTCGCTCGCGGGTTTCAAGATTGAGGAGATCGCGAAGAACCGGGAAGGCACGAGAGTCGATGCTCTGGGCCTCGTCGATAAAGAGCACGACTGTCTTGTTGTCTTCGTACGCCTGCTGCAAGAGCCAGCTCTCAAGGCGTGTCGCCATGTCCCGCGCGGAGAACGCCGGCTCAAGGCCGAACGCCGCCAGAACCTCGGCCAGCAAAGCGCGCGGCGTGGAGATCGTGCCGGTATTCTGAAGTTTCGCGCACCTCCACCCAAACTGATTCGGCCAGACGGTCATGAGGTATTCGATCAGGAAGGACTTCCCCTGTCCCACGTCGCCGCGAATCAACGCCAGGCCGCCATGCTCTTCTATTGTCCAGCGGGCTTTGATAACCGCTTCCTTGTGCTGCGTGGACAGATAGAGCCAGCGCGGATCGTGGTTGCGAGCGAACGGCGTCTCCGTCATTCCAAAGTGCCGGATATACTCCGTGGCCATTAATAGTCCTCCTCACGTGAAAAGCCTTACTGTTGGAGTTATTCCACAGAGCAGGCATTTCTGAAGAAGATATTTGGCCGGGCCTGGGGTATGTGCTGAGGTATGGTTTAGAAGTGGGGGCCGGGTTTACGTCCACTGGAAGCAATCCTTCTGCTGCTCGGCAGGGCGCTCGCAGGGCAGGCTAAAACGAATAGCCGTATTTAAGCTTGATAAGAGAGAACTGATCGTTGGGCGCGCCGAACTGAATGTGCCGGAAATAAGAAAGTCCGACCGTCTGATTGCGCAGGAGTTGATAGAAGATGCCGACTTCGGTCTCTTGTTTCCGGGTAGGAGCCGTGTCGCTCTCGCCATAGTTCTCATAGCGATGATAAGACGTTTCAAACGTCCAATTCGGTGCAAACACGTAGTCGAGGGTGGTCGCTGTATCGTAAAACCATCGTCCTCCCATGAAGCGCTTTTCTGCTGAGACGTTCGGCGTAAGCGTAAGACGCTTTGAGAGCGGAAGCTTTGCCGTAAGCGTGAGGATTCCCCATTCGTATGTATCCCGGAACGTGAAATTCTCATGATGCAGAATGGCTCCCGAAAGGGAAATGACAGAAAATAATGGATAGATGTAGGTTCCCTGTATCTCAAGCTTATGTTCGTTGATGTTGCGGATGAGCCGCCCCGGCGGGTTCTCGTTGTAGCTTCCCTCAAAGTAGTTTTCTATTCTGAGGTCAAGCGTTTGACCACGCGGGAGGGCGTAGTCGAGCGTGAGCTTTTCATTGAGAGAGGGAAGCGGCCTTCCAAGCGTGGAAGCGTTGCCTGTCAGGAAAACATTGCCAGTGAACGGCTTTGCGGGCGCGACGGCCGGCGGCCCGGCGCGCTGGATTGGCGCGGGTTGATTTCTGTTCTGCGACTGTTGCGTCTGGGGTTGCTCCTGGGGTGAGTTCTGTGTGTATGAACCGCCATCAGCGTAGACGGGCCGCGCAAGAAGACATAGCAGCATCAGGGCAACGGCGGTTCCGGTCCTGGCGGCGCGGCCCTTTCTCGCTGCCACAATTCGCCAGGCGGGAAAGAGCGCCGTAATGCCGGCCATGACCAGGAGAAGGATTTTTTCCGGCTCCTCGAAGTCAATGATCTCCCCATCACCCTTTCTCTCGTTGCGAGTGGCTGGACGCTCCTGTCTCTGCTCACCGGAAAAAAGCCCCTCTCCCTCCCGGAATTCAGCTGAGATGAAAAGCCCATGGACCAGCCCTAGAAAAAACACCAGGTAGGTTCCGTAATGGAGCGCACGCCATGTTGGCCGCTTCATCTTCTTAATGTAGAGCGAAGTAATGACGACTACGATGAGTACATAGGCGGCAATGACCCCAAGCCCGATCCAAAGACTTTGCTTAGGCGCGGAGAAGGGTACGAAGACATTGAAGAGGCTTAACCCCCCGGTAGTCTTTCTCGCAAAGAGGATGGGGATCGGATGAAGCAGAAACAACGCGGCTCCGATGGTGGAGAAGAGCCTGTGCCATTTGAAGGTCTGTCCCTTAAAAAGTTTCCTGCGCTGCGCGGTGCGCGAGGCAAGCAGCACCCCACCGATACCGCTAATAACGAGAAGGCCAAGCCCCAGGAGACCGATGATACGGGCGAGTAAAAGTAGTCTATCCTCTGTCACAAGTGTTTCCTCCGTTGGGCGTGGCGCTTGTCGAGCGCGCCACGCGAGAAAGCATGCGGCTGCTGTGTCCGGTACGCAACATGCTGACCGGTTCAAGCGCCGTATTTCAGGCGAACGGAAGGGCGCTTAGCGCGAGAGCTTTACGCTAAGCTGGAAGTGACGGAGGGGCTCGAAGTGAAGATGGTGAGGAAGAGTTGCGCTTAGGCGGCGGGCCGCGGGGTGTAGTAGCGCAGCCACGCAGCAGCGCGTGAACCAATACGATAGCCGAGGTCGAGGAGGGGGGAGTTGCGTGAGTATCGAGTGAGAAGATAAATTTGGTAATAACCGTGAAAGGCATTTCAAGGGCTGAAACGGTCTGTCCCACTGCCGTCGGATGGAGCGTTGTGAAGGCTGTTTTATCCCGCGCACTGTTTTCATCTTTGGCAGCTACTTCCGGGGGTACAACATAAAGAATGGCGGTCTCGACGCCCTTACCTTCATACATTCCACCGTCAAAATCGACGGATAGAAGGCACGTGCCGAAAACGACTATTGCAATCAGGAGACTTATGCCTCTAAAACGCATGGCGTGATTATACCTGGCGAAATACTATGGCTTCTAGAGTAGGGCACGCTATTGCTTGCCGAGCGGAAGAGCGCTCAGTTGCGAGTAATCGTGAATCATTTCGCCGTCAAGCGCCGTGAAGGCGGTCAGCTCGCGCTCTGCCACTGGACGGGCCAGGTCTGTCTCATACTCCGCTGCCGCACGTTCAGCCTGTTCCAAAAGGATTCGGGTACGTTCCGCTTTAGGTAGAGCGAGCAATTGCCGAGCGGAGAGCACTTGCAGCTCCTGCTCCTCCAATAATTCATCCAGAACGACTTCGGCGGGCTTTACCAATCGCGCCGCTTTTCGCTGCAATTTCACTTCCTGTTCGCGTGTCAGTGTCAAACTCATCTCTGTGTCCTTTCGGGTCGCGATGCACTATTATACCGAAACGAGGATTTGTGGTCTTCCGGCCGGCATAGGCTCGATGATCGGCAAATTCCACAACGTGCGGGAGGCGAAATATTGATTAGAAGCGGAGGCCGAGCTTGACGTCGGCGCGGTAGTCGGGGTTCGGCAGCTGGAGGCCGTCCTTCTGCTGCTGCGACATTGCGCCGCTCAGGCTGAGGTCGAACAGCGAGCCGACTTTGTGCGTGAGGCTGAGGGAGTACGTGTCGCTGGAGAGGAGACCCTGGTCCTGTGTCTGAGTCTCTCGATACGAAGTGATCAACTGCGTCAGGCGAGAAATACGCCAGCCGAGCTTCAAGTCCAGGATCGAAGCGACCTTTGCGGTCAGGTACTCTTCCTGAATCTGGTAGCCGCCCGTAAGGTCGAACCGCCCCAGCGTGCTTTGCAGCGCCATTTGGCTGCTTCGGGCGCGCGCAACCGCGCCCTTGTCGTCTTCCGGGTTGTTCGCGTAGCCGCCGGTCAGCTTTAGCAGGTTCCTGGGAAGACCGACTGACAGACGGACATCATAAGTATTCGGCCCGGTCGGATCGGGGATGCCCTTTACCGTGGCGTCTCGCAGCCGGAACCCGCCTCCCACCTCGATAAACTGGAGCGGGCGCGCCGTCGCGCTGACGCCCTTCGTGACCGCCTCGTCCCCGGCTTCCGCGTTCACTTTTATGACGCCGGTGAGGGAAAGAGTCTTGCCAGGGACGTACTCCACCGTCGCCTCGCGCTGATGGCGCGTAGACGTCTGGTTGATCCGGTCGCCAATGTGCGCCGACAACTTGACACGCTGCGTCGGGGCGGCTTCGATGCGTATGTTCGACGAATCTTCCGCTCCCGTCGCGCTGAGGCGGTTTTGGAAGGTGCCGGAGAGCGTAAGCTGCGTTATCGGCTGAGATCGGACGGACAGGCTGTTGGTCTGAAGTACCGAGCGGGAAGTGCCATCGTCAGCCGCGATGTGGTCGATGACGGCTGTCGCGCTTGTTATCTTGCCCAGCTTCTGATCCACCTGGAAATGATTCGCGATTCGCGACACGCTCGTTCCGTCCGGCGCGTCGGTTGTCGTGTCCGTCCGAGTCGCGAGGAGCTTGGTCGTCGCGCCCAGAGACGCGGACAGCTTTTGGCCGAGAATGGTTACGGTTGCGCCTTTACCCTTGCCGGGAAGGTCGGAGGTCTGCTGGAAGCTGGCGGAGGCCGCGATTCCATGAACTGGATTCAGGCTCGCCTGAGCTTCCAGAGCCTGTTTCGCGGCGGCGATTCCGGTCTCATCCGCCGCCTTGTAGGCGCTTCCGCCACGCGTGAAGCCCGCGCTGAACAGGCCAAAGCTCGTCTTGCTTTTTTCAGCAATCTGTACCGCGCTGCGGTCCAGAAGGTTCCCGCCGTTCGCATCGAGATATAGCTTGCTCGTGAGGTTCGACTGCTCGCTAATCCTGGCATTGCCGTTGAATCCGAGCAGCATCAACCCCGCCGGACCCGCGCCATTTGGACTAACCGCCGCGCCAACAGCGGGCCGGAACAGGGCGTTGAAAGACATCGCCCCGTTTCCGCGCTCGAAAAGGTTGAACTGCATGGGGGCGAGCAGTCCCGCCGAATTCGCAAGCGCCTTGCCAGGCGCAAAGCGGTAGTCGATTCTGGCAATCTGCTGGGATTTGAGCGCGGACGTGAAGGTAAGGATGCCGGTCTTTGGGTCCAGCTTGTAGTCCGTGTCCGCTCGAAGACGTTGGCCGTTCCGAGTAAGCTGCTCGCTTCCCGCCTCGATGCCGCGCCACGAGAGAACGTAGGGACCTACGACGTTTCGGCCCACGAAGACGTCGGTCACTATTCGGAACGAATCGGCGAAGGACAGGGATACGGGCGCGGGAGCGATTGGAGCCACCGCGCCCGGAGGAGCGAACTGCGCGCCCGCGACGCATGAAGAAGCGCCCGCGCTCAGCAGAACCCAGCCCTTTGCCAAATTGCCATACCGCCGCCGTCGATCCTGCAAACGCAATGTCATTCGCCGGACGGCCGCGGTAACTGCTCTTCGAGATTCAATCATGACCATCTTAATGGACGCCCGCGCGGTGGCCCGCGTTTCCACACATTTATGGAATTCGCGAACCGGCCGCCAGATTATAATTTATTGGACTGATTATACCTGCCTGTGTTACACCTAATCCGAAACCGGAACATTATGGACAGCGCAAGCGTAAGAAGCTATGACAACTGAATACCGTCCTGCGAATTCGACCAGTTCGAAACCTTCGCAAGAGCCCTGCCACAGAAGCGCTCTTATCGCCGGCGCGTTCCCCCGTTCCGGCCATGGGAGCGCTTTTGGCTTCAGTCATTTAACTCTATTTATACAGTAGATACGGCTGCCGCTGGTCGCGGAAGCGGCGGCTGCCGCTGTTCCAGGCAGCCCAGATCTCCGACGCGCTTTTCCCCGCTTCAAAAGCTTTTCGTACCTGGTCTGTTCCACACTCAAGGTCGAACATGCGCCTCTCTTCCGAAGGCACGGCAAACAGCTTCCGATTCGGCGACACCCTGCGCAGCGCGTCCATCACCTCGAAGTTTACCCTCGTCAGCTCGGCCCGCACGGGGTCAGTGATAACTATCTCCACCCCGCCGCACAACTGTCCCTTGTACGCCGCGTAAAAGGGCCGCCACGACATGGGCCGGAATTTCAGGCCACTGAGCCGCCGCTTGTTCAACTCCGAGGCCATTGCGGAAGCCGAGACGCCTGGCGCGCCCGACAGCTCGAACGGCAGCGTGTATCCCACCCCTATCGAAAGAATTGACAGCTCGCCCACGATTCCGGTGGCCGCATAGAAGAGCGCCGTTTCCGCCCTGGGCACGTGGGGACTCGTCGGCACCCAGGGGAGCCCGGTCTGCGGCCACATCATGGAGCGGCGATAACCTTGCATCCCGATTACGCGCAACTCGCACATCCCTTGGGTGGACACCCATCCCTCGCCGTTTATCATTCGCGCCAGCTCGCCGACAGTCATGCCGTGACAATAGGCAATCGGATAAGGACTGACGCCGGACTTGAATCCGGGTTGGGTGATGTTACCTTCCACGCGGTCGCCACCCAACGGATTCGGGCGGTCCAGAACGAAGAGGGGGATTCGATTCGACGCGCAGGATTCGATGCAGCCACCCATGGTCGTGATGTAGGTATAGGAGCGAGAGCCGATGTCCTGCATGTCGAATACCAGCGCGTCGATACCGCTCAACATGGAGGCGGTCGGCCTCTTCGTCCTGCCGTAGAGCGAATATACGGGAAGGCCGGTCGCGGAGTCACGCGCGTTCGCAACCGATTCGCCCGCCGCCGCGTCTCCGCGTACGCCGTGCTCAGGACCGAACAGCGCGACGAGCTTGACGCCGGGCACGTGCGCCAGCACGTCGATCGTCGAGCGTAGGTCCGACGCTACTCCGGTCGGATTCGTGACGAGCCCGATTCTGAGACCCTTAAGCGGAGAGAAGTTCTGCCGGATGAGCGATTCAAGGCCGGTTGTTACGCTGGGATCTCGCTGATTATCCCATACGGAGGAAGCGACGGGGAGAGCGGAGGCGGACATAAGGAAATTGCGGCGTGATAATTGCATGGCACTCGTTTCACATCCCCAGCGCCCTGTTTGAGCGGGTCACGCGCTCAGGTTCCGCAAGACCCCTCGCTCTTCCTCCCGCCATTGAATCTCCTCGCACTCGATCTCACGCTCCCCGAGCAGAACCCGCGCGGTCACCTCATCCCCTATCCAGATATTGCCAAGCGGCTCTTTGCACGAGAGAGCTACGGCCAGCGCGGGTATGCGCGTCGGGTCCGCTCCGACAGCCAGAATGACCGGCTTGCGCTGCCTGACGAGTGTCTTGATGCGCTGCAAACCGAGACCCACAACCGACCGCTTCGCGTAGTGCGCAGGCTCGCCCTCCGCGTCGTACCACCATCCGCCGAAGTTGCCGATGCCGTGCGCGGCAGTTATCGCCTCCATGTCGGAAGGCTGAAAAAGCTCGTTTTGAAGCGAGTCCTGCAGCGGAGCAAAATCGGTTTGGTGGTGGGACGCGAGCGACCCGAGCACGATGTTCGCCTCCTCGTCCAGCGCTTTAAGTATGGGTTTCACGAGCGGCAGGTTGCTGACCACCTTCATGTCATCCGCGTCTACGAGCGCGGGAATCGGCATGCAGGCGTACTTGCAGCCGAACTGGCGGGCGATGTCGCGCACGATGTTGTTTGCATCGAATCGGTCCATTTCGAGCCGCCGCACGCCCTGCGCCGCCAGAACGAGGCCGTTGCGGTGCAGGCCCAGATGCGGGCGAAGGTAGTCTGTGACCTTGCGCGTGACGAATCCGTAGGTCACGGCAAGGACGGGCCGCGCCATCTCGCCGAAGCGCCGGTCCAGCTGCCGCGCCGCCTCCCTTGCCACCTCGTCCATGATGACCTCGCGAACGTTGTCCGGCAGCGGCGACTTGAGCATCTCCGAGCGCCCGTGGACCACTATGCAGTCTAGCAGATTGAACCGTTCGCGAACCTGGGCGGCAAGATCGCGCAGCCGCCCGCCCTCCGTCGTGCGAGACGGCATAACCGCAATATGCACGATTCCCGCGCGCCGCGCTGCCTCGCACATTGCTACAACTTTGGCCCGCGGGCGAATGCCGAGATTGTCGCCAATGGCCTGGTGGGTTGCGCGCTGGACGAAATGGAGCTCCGCTACCCGATAGAGCTCTTCGTAGGTGTATTCATTTGGGTCCGGGGAGTATGCCAAATTGCGCCTCCAGCCTATAAAGTTATCTATAAAGTTACCGATGAAAGAAATGTGCGAAAATGTACGGTATTGTAACATATTTTCATAATCGGGAACAGGTGTAACTTTTGATACGAATGTGTTGCCAATCTGCCGACAATTCCTGTATATTTGAAGCGCTAGGGCGGACGGCTCCTGCGCTCAGTGTCGAGCGCATTGTTGAGCCGCCCGTCCCACGCTTTTGACCCGGCCGTCAAAGAGACAAACCCGTAGAAGCATACGCCCCACGTGAGGACCTATGTAACATGTTCAATGGGAGCTTTGAAGACCGTGAAGATGCCCGCCTGGGCGTAAAGCAGTGGCTCCGGAGCCACGCGCCTTCAGAGTACACGGCAGGCAACCTCCGCCGACTGGCCAATGACATGATGCGGACCGATCGCGAGCCGCTGGACCACGTGCGCATCGCCTTGCGTGAACGTTGCTACGGAATTGTGAAGGGGCTGGTGGAATTCGCGGGAGAAGAGTTGGCGCAAGGGCCGGAAGGCGCGCCACTGAGCCTCGGGAGGGCGCATGAGGAGATAGCGTGCGCGGCGGCACTGCTTCCCTGCCGGTCGGAAAATGCGTCCCGGCACCTTCGGACAGCTCTGGAGCTGATGAAGGCGCGCTGCGGCGACGATGCTGCGCCGAGTTCTTTCAAAGCCATTGAGAGCGCAAGCGTCGCGGTTGCGCTGGCGCTGTCGATGCTCGGCGATGCTCCGATGCGATCCTCAGCATAAGCAGTAGCATAAGCAGTAGCATAAGCAGCAGCATAAGCAGCAGCATAAACCCTACTGCTGGTTGCGCTTAGCGGCGGCGAAAACTAGCGCACCGCCGCCACAAACCGCGGCGAGCGAAACAAAGATGACACGAGTCGGTATTCCGACTGCTCCGGGTCCGCTCATTATCCACATCAGGCCGCCGACCATGACGAGGGTTTCGAGGAGAGCGGCGGCCGTCCACAATGTCATTACGGCGGGGTCGGCGCCCTGCCCCACTGGAGTTCCCGTTTCGCGCCGTGTCTCTGCACCGGCATCCAATGTCAATCGCACTACCGTTTCCTCAGCGCCTTTAGGAACTTCAGCTTCTTTACCATATTCAGCATCTTCGTCGCCCATGTTTCGTTGGCCCATGCCGAGTTGTTCAACGTTGTTCAAGCCGCTTCCCGCGGGCGATAGCGATCCGGATCGACCGCGCTCACGGAGCTTGATATTTTGATGAGTTCGGGATTGTGAGCCGCCTCCTGGCCAATCAACACGGTGTCCAGCTCGATACCCGCTCTCTTAAGCCTGGCCCCAATCCCTGCGTATAGTGTAAATCTGCCGTCCGTCAACAGGCCGATGCGCGGCTTCACGTTGTCGCCCAGCGCACCGCTCTCGACGATATTTCCAATGTCCTCCACCGCCTGCTCCAGGGCATCCACGACACGGGTCGCATCGCCGCAGAAGTTGGTCTGGAAGAGCCTGCTCACAAGCCAGTCCTTCTCAGCGACAGTGGAAGCGGAGAGAGGCGGATCCTTCGGCCTGGGGTCCATTCCGTCGGCAAATGCGCGGAAGAAGTAGCGGGCGTCCGGGCGGCCCATGTCCGCGCGGATCATAGCCGTCGCGATTGCCAGTTCGATGACCGCGTTGATTCCGCGCGGCGCGCAGTTATGGACCAGCGAAGTGGAGCGGTCGAACAGCATGTACATCAGCCGCGTCGCATGGCCGGAGCTCCCCGTTTCTATCTCAATCTCCACTTGGCTGCGACGCGTTTCGCGCCGCTCGACGATGTGTTGCTCCTCCTTGAACAGGAGGTAGCTGCGCTCCTCCTTGTACGCCAGGATGGGGAGCGAGCCTTCCACCAGCCGCGCAAACAGAAGGTCTTCGGGCATATTCTGATAAAGCATGGGCACGGCGCGGAGGTCTGACAACGACCGAGCCGGACGCAGGACGGGGTAGCCGGGCGGGCGGCGGCTCTCCAGGTGCTCGACTCCGACCTGGGGAACGAAGAGCGTGTAGGGCTCGCGCAGCACCACTTCTCTCTCGCGAATGACCAGCTCCGTCGCGAAATGGCGGGAGTCTCCCTCGCCCTCGGCCGGCAGTTCGCGCGCAATATGCAGAAAAGGAGGATTCTGGCGAATCAATTCCTCGATGATTCGCTCGACCTCGCGAGGATCGGCGAAGAAACCCGCCGACTGTCCGGCAAAAGCCGCCGCCTTTTCCGAGAGTGCAGACGCGTCATCGAGGCACTTCATCCGCTCCAGCAGCCGCCGAATGTCCGCTTCGGAAGCGGTCGAGGCCGGCTGCGCGCTCCCAGTTTTGCCCCGTCGGATGACGGCCATCCACGGCTTGATCTTGCGGCTTCTGTTTCGCTTCGGCCCCGCGAAGCCCAGAAGCGCCAGCGCGAACGACCAGAGCTCGGCCAGCGTTCTCCAGAATCGTTCGAGGCTGCTCCGGCACTGGAATAATGCGGAGGTCAAAGCGCCGCCTCCGTGCTAGAATTGCGCCGCCACTCTTTGAAGGTGTCCACGCCCGCGCGCCGCACCTCGTCCACGAGATCGCTCAGGGTCGCCAACCCTTTACAAGTCGCTATCCAGTCGTTGAATCCGGTCTCGCCGAACAGCTTCATCGCGGTATAGGGGACTTCGAAGATGATTTCGCGAGGGGTATGCGGGCTGAGGCGCAGGCGGTGAATCTGCTCCATGAGCGCGCCCAGTTGATCGTAGCGGTGGAATTCCTGGAGATGCTTCCTGGAAGGGACCGCAACCTCCACTGCCTCTTCCCAAATGCGGCGTGCGTCTGCGAAATCGGCGCTTTCACCGGCGGGGAGAACATGGACCAGAGAATGAAGGTGCTCGTAATGCACCTCGCGGGAATCCTTGATGAGCGCGATTGCGCGGAGAACGGGCAGTAGGTTGTTCTGGCTGCGCGTGTTCATGAGGTGGCCGGGCAGGGCTTTGACGCTGCATCGCTCCTCGAACCGATTGAGACACCAGGCGAGCACCAGCATGACGCCGGGAGAGATGCGCACGCCCTCGACCTCTTGCGCCAGCGCCTCCACATCGCCCCACGGAATACCGGCGCGCGGGTACTTGCCGCTCTTGCGGAGGTCGGCGGTCTCCATCGCGGAGAAGCGTCCCATAATGCTGCGAAGCTTGGGGGCCTGGAAGAAGAAGAGCTGCCTCGCCTGCACGGCCTCCCACTGCACCCCTTGCGGAGCATGGTTGCCGGTCATGAACGCGCTGTGAAGCCGCACGTCGTAGATGGCGTCCTTGGTAACGAATCGCCGCTCCAGCAGAATGGTATTTAGGGCCCGCGCCAGGGCGACCCCCGCGTCGGGCCACTCTTCGAGCAGGGCGAGCTGCGCATCGCAGATGCCGCCGTCGATGTAGTAGAGCTGCTTTCCCTCCCGCCGATAGACGCTCGGAATCGGGGGACCGATGAGGTGATCGGGGATAGTAAAGGCGGAAAGCTGTGGCCGAAAGATAGCCGCGCCGTCGAAAAGCTCCGACAGCAGGGTGATGAATGTGCTCTTGCCCTGGCCCGTCGGCCCCACCAGGAACATGTGATTCCGGGTCAGCAGCGCGAGCGTTGCCTGGATAAGAGCCTCGTCGTATTCGACTAAGAACGTCCGAAGGCCAAATATTGCGTCGAACAGGTCTCGGGCGGTCGTTCGCTTTTCGATCCGCTGCCTCCTTCGGCAACAGACTGCAGTAAATCAAGCGGTCAGACACTCAGTAAGGCGGGCGCCGAGATCGCATCCGTCTTGAGCCGCGTGTAGATCATCATTCGCGCCGGCGGCGGCTCGCACGCGGCGCGGAATCGAAGTTAGTTCAATTGTAGGAAATATAAGGCCGTTTTGAGCGTGATATCTTCCCAGGCGCGACGTCCTTGCCGTCGTTCTGATGTAGCCTTATCGACTGAAGAATCTGGCCTCCTCGGGTGGAAGCTACGCAAAAACGCCGGATGCTTCACTCCGTTCAGCATGACGTCAAGCGCCGTTCGCGCGGAGCGCGCCACGCCGTCGGCGTGAATAGACAGGAGGTGATACGCAAGTATAACAATAGGAATATCAGGTGTCAAGGTTTCAGCGGTATCGAGTCATCGGCGACAGCCTATTTAAGCGCCTCTTCGCGTCGCATCTCCTCCAGCAATAGGTCCGCGTAGGCCATCAGCTCGTCTTTTCGCTTGCAGCCCTTCTCCGACTGATCAAGATAGTGCTCCAACGCCTGCCGCGGGTCCAGCGATTCGGTGAGAATCTTCGTGCGCGTGCGCTGGTCGCGGGCGACCTCGCGGCGAATGGCGACAATCAAAAACGCTGGGGCAAGCGCCTCGCGAATCTCCTTCTCTCGCACGAGAGGCAGCGCTTCCGGGGAGATATGGTAGGTCAGGCGCACGATGGCGCTTCGCAGGTCGCGAGATTGAATCGCTTCGATAATGGTCTCCGTGGGCGTTTCAGTATTCGCGTCCACCTCGATTTCGTGGAAGGCTCGGCTCTGTGGAATCGGCAGGAATTCATAGGTCGTCCGCCCCTTCTCCAGCTCGACCATGACGAAGCCCTTACGCTCCTCCCGTTCTCCGAAATCGATCACATCAGGACTGCCGGAATAGACGACCGGGGGCTGATGCCCACGATTCAAATCCTGGTGCCGGTGGATATGCCCAAGCGCTACGTAATCGAACGGCGGCTGCGTAAGGTCCGCAAGGTCGACCTGGGGTTCGTTGACGGCAAAGTAACCCTGCTGCCACGAGGAGAGCCGCGCGTTCCGCGCCCAGAAATGGCCCATGAGAATCGTCGGCAGGTCCGGATTGCACTTCTCCGCCAGCTCCTTGAGATACTCCGCGTATTTGCGCTCCATCTGAATTCGCGCCTCCCCGGTGGTCTTGCCGAGAAAGTCCTCGCGCGCCAGCATGAAACCACGCATAAGATATGGCATCGCCGCGATCTGCACCGGGCCGCTCGAAGTCTCGACCACCAGGACATCGGGCCGGCTGACGATGTGGACGTTTGTGACACCGAGAGTGCACCATATCTCCATGGCGTGCGCACGCCCCCGCATATTCGGGATGTCGTGATTGCCCGTCAGCATTACGACCGGCACGCCGCGCTCCGTGAGGCGCCGCACGCACTCCGCGAACTCCCGCTGGTGCGTTTGACTGGGATCGCGGCTCTTGTAGGCGTCCCCCGCGAACACGGCCAGTTGCATGCCACGCTCGAACGCCATGTCGATGGCGGTGAAGAGCGACTGCTTGAAGTCCAGCAGGCGTGTGTTCAGTCCCGTAGCCGGATCGAGCCGTCCGTAGTTCTCAACGCCGAAATGCGTGTCGGCAAAGTGCATCACTCTAATGGCATTTGATTCTTGATTCATTTGACTGTTAAAGGCGATTTCGCTCATTCTTCGCTTCCATTATCGCATACACGATCTGCTCCATCGCCATGGCCCGGCTTCCCTTTACCAATACGACGTCGCCCGTCTCCAGTAGATTGGCCGCATTTCGTGCTGCGGAGTGTGTATCTGAGTAGCTTACTACGCGCGAATCGCCAAGCTGCCCGCGCGCCGAACCGGCGATGATTTGGGCGGCCGCCCCGACGCATACGAGAAGGTCCACTCCCTCGCGCGCCGCAGTCTCGCCCACGACGCGGTGAGCCACATCGCTCCAATCGCCCAGCTCCTTCATGTCGCCCAGAATCGCGACAGTTCGCCGTCCATTCGAGACCATGCGAAGTGTTTCCAGGGCCGCCCGCATGGAATCGGGAGCGGCGTTGTAGGCGTCGTTCAACAGGGTGATACCGTCTGCAAGCGCAACCGATTCCATCCGCATAGCCGGTGCACGGTACGATTCAAGCTGCGCGGCAGCGTCCTCCAGCGGGATTCCAAGCTCGGCGGCGACGGCGCATGCCGCGCATGCATTGACAATGTGGTGCACCCCCGCGGCGTGAATCGTGAACTGTACGCCGTTAATCCGAGATCGCGACGTACCGTCCGAATCGAAAGTTATGTCCGTTGCATGGAAATCCGCCCCTTCCTTCAGCCCGAAGGTGCGCACTCTTCGCCCCCTCGCAATTCGTACCAGGGCTCGCGCGAAATCGTCGTCTGCCGGAAGAATTGCCGCGCCGTCCGTTGGCAGTCCCTCCAGCAGCTCGCCTTTGGCTCGCGCCAATCTCTCTCGCGAGCCAAGAAGCTCGATATGCGAGAGACCGATATTCGTAATCAAGCCTACGTTTGGCCGCGCGATAGCGCACAGCTCCGCGATCTGTCCCGCGCCCCGCATACCCATCTCGATGACCGCCGCACGGTGCGAGGAATCGAGCTTTAGAAGCGTGAGCGGAACGCCAATCTCATTGTTGAAGTTCTTCTCACTTGTCAGAACGTTCAGTTTCGCGCGGAGAGCGCACGCCACCATCTCCCTCGTGGAGGTCTTCCCCACGCTGCCCGTGATTCCAATGACGGGAATATCGAACCGTTCGCGGTACCACCGCGCCAATTGGCCGAGGGCCTTCAGAGCGTCCGGCACGACGATCTGCGGACCCGCAGCTCCCTCGACCCTCCGCTCAACGACCGCTGCTGCCGCGCCCGCTCCAAACGCGCGCGCAACGAAGTCATGCCCGTCCGCGTTTTCGCCCGCGAGAGCGAAGAAGAGAGCGCCTTCCGCCCCCTGGCGCGTATCGGTACAGACACCCTCTACAATGCGGTCTTGACCCTCCGGCAACTTTACGCCGATCGCCCCCGCAACCACGCTTAACATCACCGATTGCATGCGTTTCGCTCCTGCATCGAATCTTGATTGAATCTTGCCTGCGGCGTACGCCGATTCCTCCGCCCTCAAACAGACAACTGGCATCGAACCGCGGGAAGTAGTATAATTAGTATAATGAGGAGTGTCCGAAGGGGCACTTCGCGTATTCCATAAGCCGCGAATTTATTCGCAGGGCTGCTATGATGTAACAAACGCCTTTTTGGATTGACTAATTGAACGACTGAAACACAACCGAACCGGTAACCTGCCCTTTACCAACGATGCGGGGCAAGCGCCATCTAATACATATGAAGACCCGAATATACCTCTTATTTGCACTGCCGGCCGTTCTTCTGGGCAGCCTGGCAGCCGGACAGAAACCTGCCGCGCCTGCCGTGTCTGCCGCGCCGCTGTCCCCGGTCCAGTCGGCCTTCTTCGAATCGAAGGTCCGGCCGCTCCTGCTCGCCTCCTGCGTCAGCTGCCACAACAAGGGAAACGAGCAGGGCGGTCTCCGTCTCGACGCCGCCATCTCACCGGTACAGGCGAAAGAGGTTGTCCGCCGGGTGAAGGGCGAGGGCGGAAAGCCCCGCATGCCGCAGGGCGGCATGCTGGCTAGTGACAAAATCGCGGCGATTGAGCAGTGGGTAAGAGGGGGAGCGCAGTGGCCGAACGGGAAAACGGTCTCCGCGCTGACGCTCATGGAGAAGGGCAAGACCCACTGGTCGTTCCAGCCCCTCAAGCGGCCCGCCGTCCCGAAAGTCAAGTCTACCGCGTGGGTTCGGAATCCTATCGATGCCTTCGTGCTCAACCGCCTCGAAGCATCCGACCTCAAGCCCAGCCCTTCCGCCTCGCGCCGCGAACTAATCCGCCGCGTTACCTACGATTTGACGGGATTGCCGCCAACGCCTGAAGAGGTCGCCGCCTTTGAAGCGGACCGCACGCCCGACGCATACGAAAAGCTCGTTGATCGGCTGCTCGCGTCGCCGCACTATGGCGAGAAATGGGGGCGGCACTGGCTCGATCTGGTGCGCTTTGCCGAGACCAACTCCTACGAGCGAGACAACCCGAAACCGTACATCTATAAGTATCGCGACTACGTGATTCGCGCGTTCAATACCGACAAGCCCTACGACCGTTTCGTCAAGGAGCAGCTTGCAGGCGATGAGATGCCGGAAGCGGCAGGCGATTCAATACTGGCTACGGCCTACTATCGCCTCGGAATCTGGGACGACGAGCCGGCGGACAAGCTCCAGGCGGAATTTGATGACCTCGACGACCTCGTCGCTACGACCGGGCAGGCGTTTCTGGGCCTGACCCTCGACTGCGCCCGGTGCCATGACCACAAGCTCGATCCCATCCCACAAAAAGATTATTACAAGTTCGTCGCCATATTCCACAACATAAACCGCTTCCGTAACGGGGGCCCGACCGACGAGGCTCGCTACTTCCCCACCATGGAAGCCCAGCGCGAATATGAGCGCACCATGGCCGACCTGAACGCGAGGCGAAAAGAGAACCTTGCGAAGATCGCCGAGATCGATACCGCAATCAAAGCGAAGGGGCCGGAAGTTTGCAACCCCGGCGACCTGGCGGAAGTGAGCTACCGATACTTCGAGCGCGACTGGAAGCGAATCCCCGATTTCGAGAACGAGCCGGTTATCGCCAGCGGAACGCTGAATCCTCCGTTTATCAGCACGAAGCTTAGACAGCGGAACGAAGACTTTGCCATCGAATTCAGCGGAAAGCTCGTCGTTCCTAAAGAGGGCGATTACGAGTTCAAGATGCTCTCCGAGGGCGGGTATCGTTTCTCGGTCGCGGGAGAGAAGCTCTTCGAATCTTTCGCATCGGACGGCAAAGCTGTTGAGAAAACCGGCAAAAAGCATCTGGCCGCGGGCAAGCACGGCATCACTCTTATCTACAATCAGCGGCGCAAGCAGCACGGCTTGGCGCTGTCCTGGAGCGGCCCGGGATTTGCCGGCCGGCCCCTGTCCGCGCTCGAAAGCTGCGGAGAAGGCGAGCTGGCCGCGCTGTTTGGACCGGCCCTTCCTAAGGCGATGGACCCGGATACGAAGATCCGCCTGACGGGCCTCATCGATTCGCAGGCCGCGCTTGAGAAGCAGTCGCCTCCCACGGAAAAGGTACTCTGCGTTACTGAGACCGGCCCCAAAGCCCCCGACACCTTTATCATGCTGCGCGGAGTGCCGACAGCTCCGGGAGAGAAGGTCGAGCCGGGCTTCCCCATCTGCGCAGGGGGCGATGCGCCCGTTACGCTGACGCCGCCGACGGGAGGCAAGTCGACCGGACGCCGGACCGCGCTGGCAAACTGGATCGCGTCTCCTAATAATCCCTTGACGGCGCGCGTTATCGTGAATCGAATCTGGCAGCACCATTTCGGACGTGGAATCGTCCACACACCCAACGACTTCGGTCTGCAAGGCGCGCCTCCAACGCACCCTGAGCTGCTTGATTGGCTCGCAAGCGTCTTCTCCGCAACCGGGGACGGTCAACGACGGTCAACAGGTCAATCAGTCAACGGTCGCAGCGCAAGCATTGAACCATTGACTAATTTACCCGGTGACTACTCGTGCGGCTGGAGCTTCAAGAAGCTGCATCGGCTGATCCTGACGAGCAACACCTATAAGCAGTCCTCTCGCGCGAATAATGGGGCTCTTGCGAAGGACCCGCAGAACGACCTGCTCTGGCGATTCGACATGCGGCGACTGACGGCAGAGGAGATTCGCGACAGCCTTCTCGCTGTTTCCGGCAACATTAACCTTGCAATGTTCGGACCCAGCGTGTATCCTGAAATACCGAAAGAGGTGCTCGCGGCGCAGTCGCGCCCCGGCAAAGACTGGTACACCGAACGCATGACGCCAGAGGACGTTTGCCGGAGAAGCATCTACATCAACGTGAAGCGGTCGCTCATCTACCCGCTCTTCGCCAGCTTCGACCTGCCGGAGACCGACCGCGCCAGCGCGATGCGATTCGCCTCCACTCAGCCCACGCAGGCGCTCGGAATGATGAACGGCCCGCTCGTCAATCAGCAGGCCACGGTCCTGGCGGCACGGGTTCGCCGCGAAGCGGGAAATGATCCGAAGGCGTTTGCTCGCAGACTCTTCTCTCTGGTATTACAGCGTCCACCGGTCGACGATGAGATCGCGGAAGGAACCCGGCTGCTGACAAAGTTTGCGAAGCGTGGACTGACTCCCGAGCAGGCGCAAAAATATCTCTGCCTGATGGCGCTGAATCTCGACGAATTTCTGTATCTGGATTGACATCTGACGGCTTTCGGTCCGATGGAAAGCCAGGGAGATAATGACCCTATGAGCGGCTTATGCAAACGAACGCGGCGCGAGTTTCTTTGGGAGGCGGGAGCCGGATTCACTGGCCTCGCCCTTACCGGCCTTCTGTCGGGAGACGGGTTTTTCAACGCCGCCCAGGCGTCGACGGCCGGGGTCCGTCCAGAGACGAATCCCCTTGCGCCCAAGCCCCCTCAGCTTCCCGGCAAAGCCAAGAGCGTCATCTTCCTCTTTATGTATGGCGGCCCCAGCCAGCTCGATACCTTCGACTACAAGCCACATTTGCTGGGCCGCGACGGACAGAGTATCACCGTGCGCAGCTTCCGCGAAGGCAATAAGCCCAAGCAGCTCAAGCTCATGGAGCCGCGCTGGAAGTTCAAGCAGTATGGTCAATGCGGCAAATACGTCTCCGATTTGTTCCCGCATATCGGAGGGTGCGTGGACGATATCGCCTTCATCCACTCCATGTATTCCGACGCCCCGGTGCACGGGTCCGCCATGCTTCAGATGAATACGGGCAAGATTCTGAGCGGCAGCCCCAGCCTCGGGTCATGGGTCAACTACGGCCTTGGAAGCGTCAATCAGGACCTCCCCGGCTACGTCGTGATGATGGATAATACCGGCGGCCCCATCTCCGGTGCGAAGAACTGGTCGTCCGGCTACATGCCCGCCGCCTATCAGGGTACGGTTCTGCGCGCGGCCGGCGACCCCATTCTCGACCTTGCCCGGCCCGAAGGCATGAGCAACGGGATGCAGCGGGACATGCTCGACTCGCTCGGCCACCTGAATCAAACCCACCGACTGCCGCGCGCCGACAACTCAAATCTCGCCGCCCGAATTGCTAGCTACGAGCTGGCCTACAACATGCAGAGCCATGCGCCGGAAGCGGTGGACATCGCCAACGAGCCGGAATCGATCAAATCGCTCTACGGCATGGACAAGGACGAGACCAAGGACTTTGGCTATCGCTGCCTGCTGGCGCGGCGGCTCGTGGAGCGGGGCGTACGCTTCATTCAGCTCTATGCGGGTGGCGGCAACACGAACTTCCTCCACTTTTGGGACGCGCATGGCGGCCTCGTGCCGAATCACAACCGCAACGCGCTCCGCACGGACAAGCCGATTGCGGCCCTGCTGAAGGACCTGAAGCAGCGAGGCCTGCTCGATTCGACCCTCGTCGTATGGGGCGGTGAGTTCGGGCGTACCTCGCACGGAACCGGGGATGGCCGCGACCACAATGCATACGGCTATACAATGTGGATGGCGGGCGGAGGAATCAAGGGCGGCACTTCGGCGGGAGAGACGGATGAGCTAGGGATGGAGGCGGCGGTGGACAAGTACCACGTCAAGAACCTGCACGCCACTGTTCTGGCGCAGATGGGGATTGATCCGAACCGCCTCAGCTACTTCTACAACGGCTTGAATCAGAAGCTGGTCGGCGTCGTGCCGGTCGAACCGATCCACTCGATCATGACGTAGAATTCTGTTTTGAGGTGGAAAGAATATGCCCGCCCTGACTGAGATTCAATACCTGTCCGATGCCGAGGGAATGCCGGTCGGCGTCTTGGTGCCTATTGAGCTCTGGCGCGAAATCGAATCCGAACACGAAAGGCGCACGTGCTGAAGAGCGAAACGATGAGACGGCGTCTCCTAGAAGCGAAAGAGCGACAGGATGGCATATCGCTAGAGGATGCCATTGCGCAGCTTGGAGCTTGACCCGCACGCCTTCGAGGATATGGAGTGGTGGGTAGAGCGTGATCGTCGACGGAATGAATTCCCTCGCTGCAGGGCCTGCGGATGCAGGTAAGGGGACAGTTGCCTGCTCCCCTCCCTACCCGAACCGTACGTGCGGATTTCCCGCATACGGCTCTCCACCGAGTCAGCCCTTCCGGGCAGGTACAGACGAATGACCCGCGAGATACTTGCTATGAAGCTC
>JBBROJ010000056.1:0-30420 GCA_038229495.1 Chthonomonadales bacterium | reverse complement strand
GGCAGTATTGCTGCGGCAGTATTGCTGCGGCAGTATTGATGCGGCAGTATTGATGCGGCAGTATTGATGCGGCAGTATTGATGCGGCAGTATTGATGCGGCAGTATTGATGCGGCAGTATTGATGAGACGGGTTGGACAAGGGGCTTTGGCCGTCCGCGACGAAGCCAGGCAAGGGAGCAGGGAAGTAATAAGTGGTAAACGAAGGCCAGAAGCCGATTCGAGTACTGTTCGTCAATACGCGGAACGGGCTTGGCGCTGACGTCGCGGTCCATTTGACGCTGATCAAGAGCTTCGGGGCTCTATGCGAAGTATCCATAGCCACGAATAGTCGCTCCGTAGATCTGGAGCGGATTCTCGCCCAGCTTCAAGGGGTCCCCGGACTGCGGATCGACGTGCTCAACCTGGGATACGTGCTGTCCGGCCTGGACAAGTTCGGGAAGCTGGCGAGCGCGGCAGGAAATGCGGTGGCGCTGTTGATGGCTCTGCCACGGCTTGCGATCATCGTATGGAGCCGGCGAATCGAGGTCATCCATAGCACGGACAGGCCTCGCGACGCGCTGCTCTCTACGCTTCTGGCACGGCTGACGCGGCGAAAGAACGTGCTGCACCTCCACATTAAGTGGGACCAGCACATGGGGCGCGCGACCACGTGGGCGGTGCGCCGGTGTGACGCCGTACTTGCGATCTCGGATTTTGTGCGCCGTTCGCTTATTGAGCGCGGAGTGCCGGAGAATAAAATATTCACCGCTCTCAATGCGACGGACCCATGCGAGTTCGATCCGGACCGACACGCTCCCGGCATGCTTCGAACCAGGCTCGAGCTAAACGCGGACACGCGGCTGGTGGGAATAGTAGGGCGCATCATGTTCTGGAAAGGCCACCTGGACTTGATAGAAGCTTTCGCACTGGTGAAGCAGGCCGTCCCGAACGCCGTCCTCGCGATCGTTGGGAGAGAGGACAATTTGAACGTCGAGGGCGTTGAACTGTCTTACGCCGGTCAGGTTCGCAACCGCATTTCAGAGCTTAGCCTGGATGAATCGGTCCTTTGGGCTGGTTGGTTCGACGAGACGGCGCCCATTTTCGCGGACATCGATGTTGCCTGCGTGCCGAGCTGGGAAGAGCCGTTCGGACTTGTCGTCACGGAGGCAATGTCCATGCAGTGTCCTGTGGTGGGCTATACGTCGGGAGCGCTGCCTGAGATTATTGCGAATGGTGAAGAGGGCCTGCTCGTCCCCCCCAAGGATATTCCCGCCCTGGCGGACGCTATTATCGGTCTGCTCAAGGACCCCGAGAACCGGCGGAAAATGGGTCGTAAAGGCAGGGAACGGGTATTGAAGCAGTTCACACCGCAGCGGCAGGCCGAGGAGGTTGCGGAGATCTACCGCCGCATTTGTCGGCCATAGCAAGGCCATGGCACGACAGCATATGCGATGGGAATATGTCCCGACTGTCACCGCACGAAGCGTCAAAAGTATGCATGTGAGCGAGTGAATGAATTCACTCGCTGTCTCAGGCGCTCGGACCAGTGGCGCGCCCGAGAACTCTGGGCCTTCGGCCTACCGTCCTCACGGACGGGAAAACACTTATACAAGGTCTATCGTCGAAGCTCAAATGAACTCTTTGTCGCAATATTCGCAATCTTCAGAATCTTCGAAATCTCCACAATTTCCGCAATTTCCGCAATATTCGCAATCACGGTGAAAACGGTGAACCCCGAGTACTCCGTCGGCGGTAGTCATATGTATGAAAAAATCAACATTCAGGTGGCCCCATCTCCTCGTCTTGGCGGTCACAGTTACTATCTTCGCTGCCTGGCGTTTGCTGGCTCAACCGAATTCGGACCGTGGACCGTTGGCTCCGCTCGAACACGCGGCGGGCGACGCGCACTA
The DNA here is from genome assembly GCA_038229495.1 of Chthonomonadales bacterium. GTDB lineage: Bacteria > Armatimonadota > Chthonomonadetes > Chthonomonadales > CAJBBX01 > JBBROJ01. Next base: position 28,530 of record JBBROJ010000056.1, on the reverse strand, counting down.
CATTAACCACGCTAATCTTGTCATCGCGGGCGATCCGGTAGAGAAACGCAATTTCACTGAAACCAAATATGTGGTCTTTCAACTCATGACCGTACCCGGCGTGACCACCCCCGCCCCGTTCGCCGCGAACCCCCCCAGCGCTCCCTCTACGGCGCAGATGGAGGAGTTTGTTCACGAGATAGTCAAGGCTATCGGAACGACGGGAGATGCCCGGCACAAATTGGGTTTCACACCGACGCACTTCCGTTTCGACGAGTCTGATGGGGAAACGCGCCGGGTCATCCACGATGCTTTTGCCGTCGCCCGGGAAAACGATGTGGCCGTGGCCTTTCACCTTGATGATGCGATGTACTGGGGAGGACGCAAGGATCTGCTTTCCAATCCTGACAACGTCGAGACCGCGGACTGGAAACAAATACCCAGCACAGGCCGGCGCGTGGATTGGGGTCCCCAACCGTCCAAGTTTGTGCCGCAGATGTGTTACAACAGTCCGGCAATCCAGGCCGCCGTCAAAGCAAGAGCCGCTCTCATCGGCGCGGAAGTTAAAAAAGAATTGGGCACACTCAAGACCTCCGGCAAGGAGCATCTCTTTGCCGGCGTCATCACCGGATCGGAGTCACAGATCGGCCGCGATTTTGACACGGACCGTCCCCTGGGTTATCGGGCCCTGAGCCATCGAGGTTTCAGCGAAAAGAATCCGCCCAGGGATCCGGTCGCCGAACGGGTCAGCGTCGTCAAGGAGTGGATGGAACTTTGGGCCAATCAACTTCACACGGCGGGAATTCCGCGTGAGAAGCTATTTTGCCACATCGCTTTCACGTCCCAGGGACTGGACGCCAAAGACAAAGAAAATGTTCAAAAAACAGGGGGTGGATCAAAATTCGCCCCGGCCGAGGTGGCCTTCAGTTCCGCCTACCGTCCAGGATTTTCCACCTATCCTGAGGGTGCAACCTTCAAGCAAATTTATGCCGCGCTGGCCCAGCATGATACTCCCGGTTGGATTTCCGCCGAGGGCACCAACGTGAGCCCCACCCAAATGCCCGGCGAGGCCAACATGGAGACCTATCTGGGGCGGATGTTTAACCACGGGGCGGTGATGGTGAATGTTTTTTCCTGGGGCATCGGCGGCGAGTCCATGCGCAGCAACTTCTTCCGCAAGGCCACGGAGGGTCCCGAGGCCCTGGCCGCCTACGCCAAATTTCTGCGGCACGAGATCCTGGTCGAAACCGCCCCGACCGGTTTTTCCAGCGAGGCATTCCAGGAGAAGATGCACCGGATTCAAAGGGAGCTCCCCGCCTGGGTTCAAAAATCGGGACAGCAGGCGCCGGCGACTGCCCTGACCCAGAAACTCACCTCGTTCATGAAGGACAGGAAATGGCAAGAAGCGGATAAGGTGGCTGATGAAATTCTCTCGTTGATCGGAAAGCAACAATGAGGCGAATTGGTTCTTTAAAGAACGAGGAAATGACCATGAAGAGCTTGGCAGTCGCCGCGAGCGTGGCGCAGCTGTTTACCGCCATCGCCTGGGCGCCGGCTGTGGCCCAGGGTGTTCGCGATGGGGTTCGCGGGGAGGCGGCCCTCGCCCTGGGCGGGCCGTTTGTAATATTCCGCGACAAGGTCATGGATGAGCTAAAGATGACCGATGAGCAGAGACACAAGCTGTCTATGCGTTTCCAAGAACTAGCCAAGAACCTCGGACCGTTTTTCGACTCATTCGAGAAGGAGAAACAGGCAGACCGCGTAAAGAAACTCGCCGAGCATCGACAGGAGGCCCACAAGAAATTGGCGACGTTTCTAAAAGCGACGTTGCAGCCGGATCAGCTCAAGCGGTTCCGGCAAATCAACATTCGCTATGAGGGACTGTTCGGGCTCGCCGAGGCGGACCGGGCGGAGGTCGTGGAGGAATTGAAGCTCAACGAAGCGCAGCAGCGAAAGCTCACGGCCATCGCCCAGGAATTGCAAAAGGCCATTGCCCCGTTGAAGGTGCCGGAAGGTTTGGAAATGGCACGGAAGATTCGTCGGGAACAAAATGACAAGATAAAGGCGATATTGACCGAAGTGCAAAACAAACAATTGCGGGAGATTCTTGGTCAACCGTTCGCGCTGAACTTCTGAGCCTCGGAAGCCATGCCCGAATATGCCTCGAACGGAAGTGAGATACCACAACAGTTTCATCTCGAAAGGAGAATTGACCATGAAAACTATGAAGATAGTGATCGTCGCCGGGTGCATCGCGCTGCTTTGTGCCGGCACCGCCTGGGCTCAGGAAGCTACCAGTCCACCGAAGAAGGTAACGACTCCCGAAGCGTTGCGGAACGAGATCGAAGCCCTGAAAGCGGTCAAGGTCGCCTGGCGCGAGATTGCCTGGAAGAGCTGCTTGCTCGAAGGGCTCAAGGAGTCGCGCGCCCAAAACAAGCCCGCCTTGCTCTGGGTCTTCATCGACAGGCCCGTCGACGACGCCCGTTGCTGAGTGTTCGCAGGCGCCGCTCGTGAAGCGGTCTTCTCCAATTCTGACGTGATTCGTCGCGACAATGCCCACTTCGTGCCCGTGGCCCTCAAGGCCGGCCTGGTCAATAATCCACCGGACGACGAGGAGGGCCTGCTTTACCGGGAGATCGGCCGGTCCAAACCCGCCCCCCAGGGGATCTGCGCCGTGAACTCGGCCGGCAAGGTGCTCGCCTGGTCCCTGATGTTCGATGACGACAAGAGCGTGCTCGCCTTTCTCGACCATGCGGCTAAGCGATTTTCCGATTACCCCGATGCCAGGAAACCATTCGCAGCGGAACGGTACATGAAGTATCCGAGCATGAAGATGGACGACGTAGAGGACAGCGGTAGGGTCCTGCCCGTCCCCGAACACCATGCCATCGGGAAACATTGCCCCGGCGCTCCGCCGATAGGCAGGGGCACGGTCCTGGCCCGCATCTTCGGCCGGGCGCTCGACAAAAACGACAAGCCGGTGGCGGACACTTTGCTGCAGGAAAACTACATTGAGGATCGGTTTAACATCGACGTCCCGACGCAGGAGAACCTGGCCAATGCTCTCGCCGACGCCGGTAAAGGCCCGGTCAAGCTCCCAATCGAGATCACGCGCCAGTGGGTCAAGCAAGCCTATATGGGTGTGCTGGACGTGCAGCCCCTCGACAACCCCGGCCGCATCAAAGGCGAATTGAAGAAGTGCAGCTTCACGGCGACGTAGGTCGGGACTGGCACACCCCCCCTACACCCCCCCCTTCGCAAGGGGGGGACAGGGGAGGTTATGGCGCGTGGAGGGTGAGTCGGAAGTCTTCATAGACCGAAACATGGCAAATGGCGGACCCGGCGACATGCACGAGGTCAAGCTGAAGTGGCACGGCTTCATCGAGATGATCGGGAACCGCATGACCCGGCTGGCGCTGTCCGCGAACGGCACGGAGAAACTCAAGTTCCAGTCGGCCCGCGGCAAGGACGAGATCAAGGTGGCGTCGCTGCTGGGAGGGCACCGCATCGATATGGAGTGCGGGGTTCGCTTCGGAATCATCGGCCAGCCGGTCGCCGCCAATGAAGTAAGGGATCGAAAGTGAGATTTGGCAAACAGGCTCGCTCCTGCCTCGAACGGGGTCGAGGTTCTACTGTAGTTCCATCTCGAAAGGAGAACTGACTATGAGAATTGTGACAGTGATTGGGAGCGTGGCGCTGCTGTTCGCCGGCGCCGCCTGGGCTCAAGACGCTGAGATACGCAAGCACCTGCTGCACGAGCTCGGTGGTCCTTTCATCGTCTCCCGCACCAATGTGCAGGAGGAGTTGAAGCTCTCGGACAACCAGAAGCAAAAACTGCGGAAGAAACTGTCCGACTATGTTCAGGAAACCATGAAGGTAGTCGAGAAAATAGATAGCCAGACAGCCGAGGAGCGGGAACAGAGGATGCAGGCACATCGCCAGAAGTCCAGTGAAAAACTCTGGCCTTTCCTGAAGGAGATCCTGAAGGCGGAGCAGTTCAAAAGATTACAGCAATTGGAGCTGCAGCATGAAGGACCGCCTGCCCTGATGGGCCGGCCCGAAATCGCGAGAGAACTGAAGGTCACGGACGAGCAGCGGAAGCAGTTCATGGGTGTTATTCAGGATATGCAAAGGAAGATTGCACCTATGATAAAAGAGGCCCAGTCCGGCGGAAATCCGCAGGCGATCTTTCCCAAAGTGGTCAAGATTCGCAAGGATTACGACGGAAAGATCGAGACCCTCCTGAGCGGCGCGCAGAAAATAAGGTGGAAGGAGATGCGCGGCAAACCGTTCGATGTTTTCATTGATAATTGAGCGAGCCATGGTAGAGGCACGCTTGAAACCCGCCCCTGCCAGGCCGAAGAGGGCAATAATGGCAAAGAACGATCTCCGGCGCATGGCGTTGTGCATCCTGGCGGATTGTGACGCCAGAATACCATTCGAACTGTTTTCTCGCTCCGTTGACTTGACGATTCCGCTCTAAATCAAGGTGTTTTTTATGTCCATCCTGCAAACATCAAATCTCACCAAACTCTTTGGCAATCGACTCATAGCGCTCAACGGGGTCAACCTGACGGTGGAAGAGGGAAGCGTCTTTGGCCTGCTCGGCCCGAACGGCGCAGGCAAGACCACGCTCATGAAACTCCTGCTCGGCCTACAGACACCAACTGCGGGCCATGTGGAGATGTTCGGACAGCGGATGTCCCCCAACGCTGCGCATCTGCGACAGCGCATCGGCTACCTGCCAACCAACCCGAAGTTCCCCCCGACCATGACGCCCATCACCTATTTGGACCTGGTCGGGCAGTTATTTGGCATGAGCAGCGAGGAGCGCAAGCCACGCCTTGCCAGCCTGATCCGCGCCGTGGATTTGCTCCCCGCAGCCTCCCGACCCATTAAGAGCTTCTCCACCGGTATGACCACACGTCTGGGGATCGCCGCCTCCCTGATGAACGATCCCAGCTTTCTCATATGGGACGAACCGACGGCAGGTCTCGACCCGGCCGGCCGCAAATATACTCTCGACCTCCTGAGCGAGTTGGGCAAGACCAAGACCATCATGGTCTCTTCGCACATCCTCTCCGACATCGACCGTGTCTGCGACTCTGTGGGAATCCTCCACGACGGAAAACTCATCTTCTGCGGTTCCGTCCGTACCCTCAAAGAGACCATCGGGCGCAACAGCGTCGAAATCGAGATGGATGGGTCGGAGAGCCTGCTCGACGCGTTCTGCCTGAGGCTGGAGAGCCTGCCGGAGATCGTTGTGTTCGAGCGTAAGGGCGCCTACCTGGAGGTAAATTTCGCCGTCTCCGAGCGGATCGCCGCGCCGCTTGGAAGACTGCTCTTGCTTGCGGCGGAGATGGAAGTGGAGATTCTCTCGATCAGTTCCACCCGGGGACAGACCGAAGACGCTTTCATCCATCTCCTGGAGGCAGATCAAGCTCATGGCTTCTCTCGCGCTTATGGGGCGCTTCCGCCCACCGCTCATGGCCTCGAGCGCCCTGTTCAAGGCGGAACTCCTCACTCTTAGTAGATCGTGGGTGCTGCGCGGATGGCTGATCGCCCTTGCGCTCACGGAGTTCTTTGTATTGTCCATCACGCTGCTGCAAAACCGCGTGAGGCCCACCCCGGCGTCGGGCATTCTGGCAACGCATCTCAACGGATTCCTTCTCATTTGGAGCCTCGTGATCATCGTACTCGGCGCCAGCTCCATCTCGATGGAGTCGGATGTCATCTCGGACGGCATCTTGAGCCGCGCCTGTACGCGCACCCAGTACATCGCCGCGAAATTGCTCTCGCGGGCGTTCGTCGTGCTGGGTATCTATCTTCTCTCATCGGCGATCGCGAGCTACTGCGCCTGGCGTTTCGCCGCCAACGACATGACGCTGGCCACCGTATCCGCAGGGGTCCTCGTCGTGGGGCTCGCGGTGCTGCTCATGCTCGCCCTCGGGATCGCCCTGAGCGTCCTCTTCAACAACACCATCTTCGCCGTCGTCGGCATGTTGCTGCTCTGGTACGTCGCCTCGCCCATTTTCAGCTTCCTCGGCGTGGACTATCTCTCTCCTGCAAGCCTCACCCGAAACTTGCCGCGCATCCTCAAGGACCCCGATGCTCCGCTGTTTCTGCAGGGCGCTGCGACCACAACGAGTCTGACCCTCGCCTTCTCCAAAAACCTCGATCCCCCGACGGCGGAGGATCCGGCCAACTTCCTGCTGGAGGGAGAGGCTGGCGTGACCTATACGGCCCGCACCGCCGTCTACGACAAGGCGCGGACCAGCGTGATCCTGGGCGGTCTGGAACTTCCGCCCGGAAAGACTATAAAGGTGACGGTGCGAAACGTAACGAATGCGGGAGGAGTCGCAATTAGCCCTGCGGCTGATTCCATGACCGTGACGGTTCCGCACGCAACATCCGACGTGGCGCCCGTCGCTCCCTCTACCGGCGCCGATTTGCCTTCCGGCGAATCTCTCACATCAGCCACTGCTCCCACTTCTTCGGGCTACTCTGCTGCGCCTACAGGCGCGACCCCCAGATCTGTGGGTTCTCCAGCGCCCGTCTCTGGCTCTCGCGGAACGGTAGGTGCCGCTGTGCCTGCAGCGGGCTTAGCTGGCTCACAGGGTTCCAGCGGCTATCGCCCGCCTTCCGACACGCCCCCATCCTCTGCCGCCGCTCCTCGGACCGTTTCTCCGGCACAACCTGCCCCGGACACGCCCGCAATCCGCGCCGTTCCACGCGTGGTACTATGTATCGCCACCGTCTCCAGCCTGAGGGTGGATTTCTCCGAAGACATGGATCCGAAGGACGCGGAGACCGTGGAGAACTACATCATCGAGAACCCAGCCGGTCAAACGCACCCCGCCATCGCTGCGGTCTACAACGCCGCAGCCCGGACCGTTCTCCTGAGCGGCCTCCACCTCTCGCTGGACGATCCGACCAAAGTCACCGTGCGGAACGTAAAGGACAGGCACGGCAATCCCATCTCCAGCCGCGCCAACAGCGCGGTCTACTCCGAAGTAACCGTCTGGAAGTATGTGCTGGGATTCGGTATTCCTACCCTCCTGGTGTCCGCGCTGGCGATGGTCTGGTTCTCTCGCCGGGATCTCTGACAAGGCGCTCCCCGACTGAATGGACGGGGGCGGTAGGCGGTCTTACGCCACTCCGGCCCATCTGGTTGTATACGAGTAGAATTACAATTATCACATCCAGATTCTGTAGACATTCGCCACAATTTGTTATAGACTTACGCTGCGCAACCGAACAGTGCAATAGGCTGACCTTGGGGACCAATTATTGGCAAAGAGAGTATGATGCCGGATAACCGCAGTGTGATAGTGATTGGCAGCGGGCCGTGCGGAGCGATGGCCGCGCGCGAGTTGGTGCGAAACGGCATTCCGGTAACGATGCTCGAATCCGGCAGCGACTTGCCGAGCGGGCTGCTTGTCCGGCTCTATGGCAGGAATGTTTATCGCCGCCCCCCGCCATACGGGATTGAGAACGGCATGAGGCATGTGCCGACCGGCGATCCACGCACGTCGTGGTGGTCCCACCTCGCGCCCGGCGGCCTGTCGAATCAGTGGACGGGAGCCGTGCCGCGCTTTGCCCCCGAGGATTTTCATGAGGGCGAGAGACTGGATGCACGCTACCGCTGGCCCATCACGTATCAGGAACTTGCGCCCTATTACGAACAGGTGGAGCGGCTGCTTGCAATAACCTCCTCGCGCAAAGACGTGCCGGGCCTGCCAGCCGGATATTCGGCATGTCAATCTCGCATTCCGAGAGATTGGGAGCGAGTCGCGCAGTCCGCGGAGAAGCGGGGTCAGGGCATTACAGCGCTTCCTCTGGCTGATGGTCCGCCCTGGATGCTGGTCCGTCGCGGGACCGCGTTCAACAGCTATTCAAAACTCGTCCAGCCGCTGCTGCGCTCGCCGAACTTTCAACTTATCACGGGAGCTCACGTGCTTCGTCTTGAGTGGTCCGGCGCCGAGAAGCGGGTTACCGGAGTCGTTTATCGCGATAGCGCGGATAGCGCGGATGCAAGCGAGCGCCTGCTTGCGGCCGCTGCCGTGGTTGTGGCATGCGGGCCGCTCAATTCGACGCGACTGCTCTTCGCCTCCAGCAATACTGACTTTCCCAACGGACTGGGCAATTCGGAAGGGATCCTGGGCCGGTATCTGCACGATCATCCTCGCGAATGGTGGGTATTTGATCTGGACAAGCCGATTTCGCCGCCCTGCCCATCCATCTACCTTACTCGCATGCCCTATGCCGCATCCCCGCCGCTGCTTGCCACGTCATGGACATTGGGAGTAGCATCCAAGCGTGACAAGGTCCGCAGCTTTCTGCCATTGAAGACGCAGGCAGCGAGCGTTCAGATTTTCGGAACGATGATTCCTGAAGAAAAAAACTACGTGAAACCGGACGAGAGCGGCACGGACAGATTCGGCCAGCCGAAACTTCAGATCTGCATCCGGTATGACGAGGACGTTGTCTGCAACATGGTTAAGGCGCGGCAGCATCTTCTCGGGATACTGGGTGATGCGGGCTATGGCTGTACGGCGCGCGAAATTGTCCCCCAACTCTACCCAGGGTCGTCAGTACACTACGGCGGCACAATTCGCATGCACAACTCGCAAAAATATGGCATGCTGGATGCTTGGAATCGGATGTACGACGTTCCCAACGTCGTCGTCGGTGACGCAAGCTGCTTTACGACCGGCCCGGAAAAAAACCCCACCCTTACTGCGATGGCGATCGCCGCACGCGCGGCTGAAAAGCTGGCGCATGACCTGAAAACGAGATAGATTATTGCAGTATCGGAACTTCGGAAGCACGCCGCTGCGGGTATCCGAGATCGGATTCGGCTGCGCGCGCATCGGCGGCATCTTCTCCGCAGGCAAAGGCAGCGCGGGCGAGACTATTCGGGTCCTCAACAAGGCCGTGAATGAAGGCATCAACTTTTTCGACACCGCCGACATGTACTCCCAGGGCGAGAGCGAGGCCCTGCTGGGGCGCGCCTTCCGCGACAGGCGCGATAAAGTGATTATCGCGGGGAAGGCGGGCTACTGCCTTCCCGCTCAACGCAAGTTCATCGCCCGCGTAAAACCCCTCGTCAAGCCGCTCATCAAGGTGCTGGGAATAAAGCGAGACAGCCTGCCTTCCGCAGTGACCGGATCGATCTCGCAGGATTTCTCCCCGCAATACCTCGCGAACGCTTTGGAAGCCAGCCTGAAAAGGCTGAATACGGACTATCTGGATATTTTCCAGCTTCACAGCCCTCCACCCGAAATCATCAATCGCGGCGACTTCCTGGCTACCCTGGAAACGCTTGAGAATCTGAAGTCCCAGGGCAAGATCAGATACTACGGAGTTGCCGCCGACAGCGTGGAGGACGCGCGGCTCGCCCTGAAATATCCCGGAATCTCCTCCCTGGAGTTCCCCTTCGGTCTCCTCGATCAGGAGGCGCTCGATTCACTGCTTTCCGAGGCATCGCAACAGGGAGTGGGGCTCATAGCGCGGGGCTGCTTTGGCGGCGGACTGCTTAAAGCCGATCTGACGGAGGATCGGCTTCGGGAGGCGACTCCAAAATGGCCGCAGGTAATGGCCTTTCGCGCTCTCGCCGGGCGGCAGGGGCGTGAACTGCTGGAGGCCGCGCTCAAGTTCGTGCTGCACGTCGATTCGGTCTCCGTAGCGCTGCTCGGCATGCGAACGGAGAATCACCTCGCGGACAGCCTGCGATTCTTTTCCGCTCCTCCGCTCTCGGACGAGGAGTATCACGATTACACCGGCGCGAAAGTAATGGCGTAGCCGGAGTATACTGTTGGTGGCGTAGGAGCCCGGCTGGTCACTGCCGGCGGGAAGGGCCAAGGAGACAGCATGAGCGAGATGGTTGACCTGGAGGAGGTCGAGGCGATTCTGAAACGCCAGGACGTGGCGATGGATCTCGTGGAACGGCTGCGCGCCGAGGAGAGCAGAGTATCTCCGATTTCCCAGGACGAACAGAACACGCGGCGAGAGTTCCGACGATGGCCCGCTCCCGATTCTGTGACGTTGGAGCTTCACGACGGCGGAAGATGGACCTCCGTCGAGTGCACGGACATGGGCGTGGGCGGCGCGAAACTGAAGGGATTTCCGGCATGGGCGGAAGGGCCCACTCCTGCGCGATTGAAGGCAGGGCCGGCGCACCCGGTCCTCGTGCTGGCAGACGTTATGTGGCAGGATCGCGCCACTGGAATCGCGGGACTGCGGTTCGAGTTCTTCGACAACGAGGAGCGGGATCGCTGGGCGGGCAGCCTCATCGATGCGCTTCTCGCCGCCTTTTCAGTTGGGTGAGAAACCTCCCCCCAACCCCCTCCTTAGTAAGGAGGGGGCTTTACTGGGCGGAAGTCGCAGCCTTCGCCAAAGCTCCCCTCTCCCATTACTAAGGGGAGAGGAGCCGGGGGTGAGGGGTATCCTGCCGCTAAGAGTGAGGTTTCGACATCCGCTTGCAACTCGATGGCTGCGCGAATCCACCCGCTTTCTCCCGAACCGAAATCGTTCGCGATGAGTTCCGCATAACGCTTTGGAATCCGAAACTCCCACGACAACCCGCGCGGCGCTCTGGCCGAAAGCTTCACCAACTCCCCGTTGTTGAACTCCCCTGAGATCAAAACTCCGCCGTGCGCTCGCAGATTGCGGAATCGGGCGCTCGGAATCGTGTCCGGTATCGCGGGGAGAAGGCGGGTTCCGTGCTCATCCACCTGCACGAAGAGGCAGTTCAGCGCGTAGAGCCATGCCCCACACCCGGTCGTGAACCACGGCACGCGAATCTCATCCTCTGCCGTAATGTGCTCGTTAGGACTGAGGAACGGTCCCGCGCTCGCCGCCGCGTTTCGGACGGCATCCCAGGCCAGGTCTGCGTTCTCCTGCATCGCGTGGACGATTCCCAGGTGCGCCCCCGCCCACATCCAATTGGAGCCGTTGAACACGTCCGAGAATCCCGGCTTCCATCCTCGCGTCGAGCGCAGGACTTCGTGGAGTTTGACCGCGCTCGCCCGCGCCCTCGCGCTGTCCACGTCGATGCGAAACGGGAAGATGGGACCGAGGACGGAGTAGTGCAGCGGCTTACCGTCCGGCATAGTGTAGGTTTCGCCATCGGCGAGCAGGTTCGCGCGCAGCTCCTTAGCGCATTCTCGCCACCTCTCCGCCCTCAGTCGGTCGCGGCCGAGAGCGTCCGCAGTCTCGGCGGCGTACTCCAAAGATACAATCGCGGCGGATTCGGTAAACGGGCCGTTCGTAACCTGCCCCGCCGATTCATCAAAGTCAACACAGGCGCGCGTGCGCAGCCTACCCCCGACTGCTGACTCCTGACCACTGAACACTGACCACTGACCACCGGTCTCACGTTCCAGCACGTTCATTTCGAAATATCGGGCGAGCTCGCGGAGCACGGGATAGAGGTCTTCGTGCTGGAGCGGATTGCGCTCGTAGAGCCAGAGCGCATGAATGCAGACGGCGAACTGACCCAGATGAAACCGCTCGGTCAGCCACGGGCCATTGGGGTCGCGCTCTTCGCCCTGCTCGGTGCTGCTCCACGGATAGAGCGCGCCCCGAGAACGAGCGCGCTCCTGCGCTTGCGGCAGTGTGGTAAGGCGGAAATAGGGAATGCGCTCCGCAAGGCCGGGATAGTTGGAGGAGAGCAGCCCGAAGAACGGATACATCTCGTCGTGGAAGGCCCCGCCGTCCCAGTAGGGATGCGAGAGAGTAGGTGGAATCGACCAGGGCGTGGCCTGGCAGCGAATCGTATAGAGGGAGCTGATTCGGAACGCATCAACGGCCGCAACCCCTGTAACCACCTCGCTTTGCGACCAGAACTCCGCCCACGCCTTCTCATGTCGCTCGGCAACGAGGTCCGCGTCAACTACCGTAAGCGGGAATTCGAAGTTGATTCGATCAGAGAAGTGGAGCAGAACGGTAATCGCCGCCGCCTCTCCTGGTTCGAGCCGGACGCTCAGCGTGGCGGCAGCCCCGTCGGGGAACCGTTCGTGGGCGAGTTTTCCCAAATCCAGCGGAAGCGCCGCACCGAACCGAATCTCGCCCGTCTGGTCTTCAACCCTCCAGTCGAGCGCCGCGCCGCCGTCCCGCTCCGTCATCTTCAAGTCCGCTTCCGGTTCGCCGAATCGATAGGTCAGCCGGAATTCGATATCGAAAGCGATCTCACCGGAGTTTGCCAGGACCGTGTCAGCCAGGAACGCGTTGTCGGCCAGAGAGACGAACGAGCGGGTCCGTTCCTCCAGCCCGGCATACTCCCATTCCGTGACGACCGCGCCGGACGCCCAATCGATCTCCTGCCGCCAGCCTTTGGGGGCGCGCGACTCGCCATCGACCGAAAGGCTCCGCGAGATGGTTCCGTAGTTGATGAGAGGATGGTCTGGCCCGCCGCGCCGCCGCCCCGCCATGACGAAGAACTGGGTCGCGTGCGCCATGTCCGTCCGGCAGTCCGGCGCGACATGGTAGCCGGTGGGGCTGAGCGTAGTGCAGAGCTCGCCGTTGCCAGTAAGCGCGGAGACGACCTCGTCGTAGTTACTCGGGGTAAGAGGGAAAGGCATGCTTCGGAATCCAAGATTCTTCGTACGCGGTGCAGTACACGCGTAGTAGTATGCACGTAGGGGCGAATAAATCGAGGCAAGCGTTCGGTGCGGCAATCAATAGTTCCATTGCGATTTATTCGCCCGTACAAACATCGAGCGGCCGCTTAGCCAACGAACGAGTGAATGAATTCGCTCGCTGGAGGGCCTTCAGCCAGTCGTCCTCACGGACGATAGGCACTTATGCAAAATGTCTAAAGAACCGACCCGGACGAGAAAACAGCCGAATTCCTCGCAGCGAGGGCCGGCAATGATGTCAACGCAATGGATCACGGCTCCAGGTGGTCCGAGCCGAAGGTGTCCAAATGAAACTGAATTGCCGACATCACATCAGTCATCACCTCCTCATAGGTATCGCCTTCGCCAACGACAACGCCCTTTAACCCCAGTGGATAAGCAACGTAACCCTCGGGGTGCTTCTCTACGATAATCTTTATCTTTCTCAATTGCGCCTCCGAATCCAGGAAACTGGCGGTCTTCACGGTCTATCGGTCGGTCAGCTCGATGTAATGCTCGTCGGGGTCCTCGAAGAAGTATGAGCGCCGGCCGGTGCCGAAGTTGACCGGCCCCTTGACTTCGAATCCGCGAGTGCGGAGAGTCTCGCCGCAGCGGTCGAGTTGATCCGGCTCAATGCGAAACGCGACGTGATACACGCCGCCGCCGACCGGCCCGCTCTTTCGCGCCAGATACTCGTCCGCCAGGACGGTGCCGGGGTTGGCGGGATTGAAGAGGACGAGGAGCAAATCGCCGCTGACCAGGAACGCGTTTCGGCCAGGGTCCGTCTCGCGAACCATGAAGCCCAGATGCTCGGTGTAGAAGGTGACGGCACGGTCCACATCCTTGACCCACAACGCGATCTCCGAAACCGATTGAATGGTGTTGATTGGCATGCTCATGATGGTCACCTGTTATGTATATGGCTGCGCCGTCCGAGCGGGCGCGGTCCTGTGTTTGGCGCGCTGCGCGGCGTCTCAAGTGGCGACACGTCCGTCGTGCTCGGAGAGGAAGTAACCGACTCGCCGTCGCGTGTCGATTCATCTCCGGCCCCGGGCTTTTCTTCTTTTGGACCGACCGCAAATCCTACGGGCGGGAAATCCGCGATGCGAATCGTAAATTCTCCCCCCTCTTGCGGAATGGCGTACGTCAGGGCGAGCGCCACGCTCAGGCGGCCTGACTTCTCGTCCGGCGCGACATTTACGACTAGGTCCGGCCCTTCCACGAGAAACTTTCCGCCGCCCGAGTTTACAGGCACGCCCCGGAAATCGCAAACGGTCTGGTCGGGTCCCGTGAGAACCGCGTCCGCCAGGGCGAACTGCCAGCCCTCTTCTACTGCCTCGTCGCTAGCGAGGGAGAAGCTCACCTCCAGCAGTCGGCCGTCCTCGTCGGCACGTCCCGCGTACTCTCCATCCTCTACTCTCAGCACGTGCAACTCGTAGCCCTCGTGCTTTATCTTGTCCTCCACCCGGAACACGGGCGGCAGCTCGCCGGCGTGCTTGACGTACCGGTCGAACCAGGCGAGACAGCGGCGCGCTTCGTCCAGCTTATGATTCGGCTCACGAACTCCGTGTCCCTCCCGAGGGTAGTGTACGAACTGGCACGTGACGCCGCGCTGCCGAAGGGCCTGATACATCTCCCGCGAATTGCTGATGAATGTATTGTCGTCGTGGTCGCCGTGCAGAATGAGGACGGGGGTCCGAATGTTCTCCAGATAGGTGGAGGGCGAGCAAAGACGATAGATTTCCGGGTCCTCCCAGTAGTACGCGCCCATGTACTCCGGGTCCCAGCGCGGCACGGCGGAGTTGGAGAAATCGGTGACGAGATTGAAGATTCCGAACATGGATATGGCGGCGGCAAACCTGTCCGTCTGGCCGATGGCCCAGTTGGTCATGAATCCGCCGTACGATCCGCCCATGATTCCTATGCGTTTCGGGTCCGCCAGCCCGCGCTCTAATACCGCGTCCACGCCCGCCATGATGTCCCGGAAATCTCCGCCGCCCAGGTCCCGCCGGTTCGCGACCGCGAAATCGTGCCCATACCCCTCGCTGCCGCGGAAGTTTGGCATAAGTACTCTATACCCTTCGCTCGCCCACACGGCATGAAGGCAGTAGCTGCGCAGCGTGTTGACGGAATGACCCTTGGGACCGCCGTGCACCTGCACTATTAGCGGGGGGAGGTGAGTTGTTGGGTCGTCGGGTCGTTGGGTCGTGAGGAAAGGCTGCTGGGTCGTTGGGTCGTTGGGTGGATGAACCAGAATCCCTTCGATCTCGCCGATGTCGGACTGCCAGCGGATGACCTCCAGGCGCGGCAGCGCGTACCGCTCCAGGAACTCCTTGTTTAGTTCGCTCAGTGCGCGCCGTCCTTCATCCTCAATTGCATAGAGTTCCGGCGGAGTCTGGTCGTCCTCGATAGCCGCCACGATGACCTGCCCGTCCGGGCTGGCGCTAAAGTCAATGCACTCGACCGCGCCCTCCGAACTCGTGATCAGACGGACCGAATCGGGACCGACGGCGATGAGCGGTCGATTCGTTCTGTCGGAGACGTGGCTGAGAATCGGACCCACCTTCGGCCACAAAATGTCGTGAGCGTCGTAAGTCTCCGATTCGAAAAGGTTGACCGGCACGCCGCCGTCGGCGCTTACGGTCCATACGCACTCCTGCGCATAGCTGAGCGCCGGGTCGCGCCCGGCGATAAATGTGATCTGCGCTCCGTCGGGAGACCATTGCGGCCCGAATTTGGCTCCAGACCGTTCCACGATTCTCCGTGGCTCCGGCAGCGGCCCCTCCTCGCCTTTGTCCCCCCCATCTCCTCGGTCTCCATTGTCCCCTAAGTCGCCCTTCTCGCCCTCGTGAGCATCTCCAATGTCCAGAACGAACAGATCGTACCGGTGGTAGTCGTTCGGATCGCCTGTTTCGTTGGAGATGAACGCGATACGGTTTCCTTCGGGAGAGACGGAGAAGTCTGCGATTCCGCGGTCACCCGTGTACAGCAGCTCCGGCTTCTTGTCCTCGACGCCGACCTCCCAGAACTGGCGGCGTAGGCGCTCGTCGTGCTCGATAATGGGGTCCACTTTGCGCTTGCGCCTATCGGTGTGGACCAGTTGGAGCGGCTGCGGACGCGCCTCGTCGACAAGATAGATGAGCGTCTTTCCGTCCGGCGACCAGACGTAATCACGCACCCCCTCCTTGGCGGTGGTCAGCTTCAGCGCTTCGCCTCCGTTCGCAGGGAGAATCCAGAGTTGATCTTTGTGCTCGTCCTCTTCGTCTTCGGGAGGCGGCTCAGTCATGTCCGGGCGAGCGCTCAGAAAGGCGATGTAGCGGTCGTCCGGCGACCAGCGCGGCGCGTGCTCGCCCTCGTAGCTGAAGGTTATTTGGCGAGATCTACCCTCCGCCACGTCCGCCAGCCAAAGGCGCGTCACGTAGCGGCTCTCCTCGAAGTCGGCCTCGCCCACTTCGAACACGACCCGCGCTCCGTCCGGCGAGACGCTTGGCGCCCGCGGAACTTTCAACTCAAGGAATGCGCGCGGCGTGAGGCGGTGTTTTGTTTTCGATTCGTCCTGCGTCATTGCATGCATACAAAGAAAGACCACAGCCGGGGACCACGTTCGCGGCCGGTCCGGGTCTGTGGCTTGAATGGATTGATCGGTACTCCGCGTTGCGCCGTTTCCGTACCCGCGTTGCGCCGTGCCCGTTGGGGAGGGGTCAGTCCACGAATTCTACGTGTCCCACGGAAGGAATCAGCCCGCGCTCTTCGGCAAGCCGGAGGAACAGGCGAATCGACTGCTTTCCGGCCTCGCCAACATCGACCGTCCAGTCGTTCACGTACATGCCCACGAACACGTCCGCCGTCTCGGTCTGCATGTCGCGCGCGAACTGCATGGCGTGCGCGAGCGCCGCCTGACGGTGAGAGAGACCGTAGACTATGCTGGCCTTCAGGGCGCGGGAGGCGCGCTCCTGCACGTCGCGGGATAAGTCCTTGCGGATTGCGTTGACACCGAGCGGCAGGGGAAATCCGGTCTCGCCCTTCCACCACGCGCCCAGATCGACGACGGTATGCAGACCTTCGGCCTTGTGGGTCAACTGGCCTTCGTGAATGATGAGGCCCGCATCTACTTCTCCCGCATGCACAGCGTCCTGAATTTTGTCGAACGGCACGACGACGTGATCGAACTCTTCGCCCAGAAAGAGCGAGAGGGCAAGGAAGGCGCTGGTCATGAGGCCGGGGATGGCGATCTTCATCGTGCGCAACGCTTCGGCGTCCGTAGGCTGCCTTGTGACGACCATGGGGCCATAACCGTCGCCCATGCTCGCCCCGTGCGAGAGGATGGCGTACTTGTCGCGGACGTAGGCATAGGCGTGTACGGAGATCGCGGTGCACTCCAGCTTGCCGTCGCGCGCCCATTCGTTCAGCGTCTGGATGTCTCGAAGGATATGCTCGAAATCGAGTCCCTCGGAGTCCACCTTGTGCTCGGCCAGCCCGTAGAACATAAATGCGTCGTCCGAATCGGGGCTGTGCCCGAGTTGCATAGAAGTGAGCGCCGGGGCTGATTCAACGGTCATATTGTAGTTCCTTAGGCGGCGGTAGCTTTGGTCAATCCGTTCGGGAACTGCCGCGCATTCCGTTCAAATTAGTCTCAGGCCAGAGTATACCCCTTGCGGCCCTTGCTGTCAGAAGAACCCGCAATGCGGCGTGAAAGCTCAGGGTTTGCTCTCCCAACCCGCCAAAAGGGTGACGATTTTGTCCTGAACGGCGCGAGGCGCGTCGCTCTCCGCGGGCTGGTTATTCATGAGGATGACGAAGAGGAGCGGCTGGGAGTCCTTTGTAGTCACGTAGCCGGAGAGGCTGCTTGCATTCGAAATGGTGCCGGTCTTCGCGCGGCAGTTCTTCTCAGCGGGTGTCCCTTTCATCCGGTTTTTCAACGTGCCATCCACACCCGCGATGGGCAGCGAATCCACCCATGCTTTGCTGTTCGCGTGCGTGGTCATCGCTTTGAGTACTACCGCAAGCGCGTGGGGAGAGACGAGGTTGTAGCGCGACAGGCCCGAGCCGTCCGCCATCTCCGCGCCGGCCGCTTCTACTCCCAGCGTCTTGAACCAGCCCGTGGCGGCGGCGATGCCTTCTCGCGCGGAGCCTGTCCCGGTCTTGCTTTTCTCCGCGCCCAGCGCCTTGAGCAGGCATTCGGCCACGAGGTTGTCGCTCGACTTGTTGAGTTGCTGCAAGACTTCGGACAGCGGCGCGCCGGTGTGGCGAGCCACCTCGGTTGTTCCCTGATGGGGCGTGTATCCCGGTTCGGCGCCTCCCGTAACCTCGATGCCCGCGCGCCTCAATCGGTCCACGATATAAGTGAGCGTGTGTCGCGTGGGATTGTCCACCGTCACGGCGATGGGCTTGCGGGATTCCGACCTTGAATCGGCGGCGAGCGTGCCGTCGACCACGATCTCGTTCGTGCCCAGCTCCCGCGTTACTTCGAGAGCGCTGCCGCCGCCCTTCTCCACTGTCCTCGCGTGAATCGATATATTCGCATACCGGTCCGTCGGCGACACGGCGACGCGGACCGGATCGCCCGGGCGCTTGCCCGGATCGATCGAAAGCGACAGCACATTCTCATTCAAGTTGAGGCCGCCGACTGGCGCGGAGTAGTATGCGGGCATGTTGTCCCACGGCCATCCGCGACCGTACCAGCGATGGTCGAAACGGTTATCGTCGCCGATCAATTTGCCCTGCACCTTCTTGATGCCCGCGACGCGAACTTGCTCGACCATGGCGTCAATATCCGCCGCCGTCAGTAGCGGATCGCCCGATCCCTTGATGCAGAGGTTACCGTGCAGGGTGCCGTCATCGTCCAGGGTCCCGCTGCGAACTATGACCGTTTCAAACTTCCAATCCGGCCCCAGCGCATTGAGGGCCGCCGTGGAGGTCAGTATCTTCTGGTTCGACGCCGGCATGAAGAGAAGATCGGGATTCCGCTCGTACCATACCTTTCCGTCGGCGACCGACTGCACGATGACGCCCTGGAAGCCTCCCTTTAGCGCGGGGTCCTGGAGAAGAGCGTCAATCTGCTCGACCAGTTTTGAGTCGGTTCCCTTCCCTCGATCCTCGAATGCCCTCGCGCTCACGCTCAGCACGAGCAGGGCGGACACCGCTATCCAACGATTGATGCGCTGCAAAGTAGGAGCTCCTTTAGATTCTGCGATATGAGATAAGAGGACGCAAATAAGGGTGGCGGCGCGAACTACCCTCCTGTTCCACCCGAATAGATGTTCATGGACTCGCCGCGGAGGAAGCCTGCCAGGACCAGATTCATCTCGCGGGCGAGTTGGACCGCGAGCGAGGAAGGCGCGGATACGGAACAGAGGGCCGGGATTCTCGCCGCAACCGCCTTCTGAGCTATTTCGAATCCGGCGCGACCGCTCACCATCAGGATGGTGCGTTCAGGAGGCCACGGGTCATGCCTCAGGGCAAGGCCGATTACCTTGTCCACCGCATTGTGCCGCCCGACGTCCTCGGCGGCATGAAGCAGTGTTCCGTCTAGATCGAACAATCCTGCCGCGTGGAGGCCTCCGGTGCGCTCAAATGCCGCTTGCGCAACACGCAAGCGATCCGGCAGCGCATACAGCACGCTTCGCGGGACAGGCAGCGGGGCGGACAGAGGCGGAACGCACCGGCGTATAGCTTCGATTGTCGCCCGTCCGCAGAGGCCGCAGCCAGAGGTGGCATACCGCTGACGCCCGGCGCTTTCTATGGTCTCCGCGCGGGACGGGTCTATCAGCACATCCACGATATTGCGCAGATCAGGATATTCCGGGTCGGCGCAGTGCAGCACGTCGTACAGTTCGGCGCGCGACCGGAGTATTCCCTCGGCTGCCAGGAACCCGACCGCAAGCGCCTCATCCTGCCCCGGCGTCCGCATGGTGATCGCGAGCGGCGAACCGTTGACCCGAATCTCCAGCGGCTCCTCAACCACGAGCGAATCCACGTCGGCTCGATGCTCCATGCCACGCCACCGCTCGACCTCGACCGTATGGACCATTGGCTCCGGCGATTCCATGCCCCATTATAGGTGCTGGGCCTGCCACGCGTCAACGGTGGAGCAGTAATGGCGAGTCGCCAGCGGCAGGATTGCAGCCCCGGCGCGAAGAATAGGCAGGCGACATTATCCCACATTTGTACACGGAGCCCCGCTTATGCCCGACATGCTCGTTTCCCTTCTCAAGCTTCCGCCGCAGGAACCGATAATGGAATCTATGCGCGCCGCCGGAGTCGTGATTCGCCGCGCGCTCCCGCATGAGTCCGGCCTGATTCGCACCTTTGTCGAGGCCCATTTCGGTACGCCGTGGGCGGAGGAGATCGCGGTGGGTTACGCTAACAAGCCGGTCTCGATTCATATCGCGCTGAGGGCGGGACGGCTGATTGGGTTCGGCGCGTACGAATGCACGCGGCGCGGCTTCTTCGGGCCGACCGGCGTACTTGAGAGCGAGCGGGGCCGGGGAGTGGGCAAGGCGCTTCTCATCGCGGGCCTTTGGGGTCTTCGAGAGGACGGCTATGTTTATGGAATCATCGGCGGCGCGGGCCCGGTGGAGTTCTATGCGAAGAGCGTGGGCGCGACGGTTATCCCGGGCAGCGTACCGGGGATATATGCGGACCCGATCAAGCCCGGCGGATAATTTCTCCCGAAACAAAATGTGGAGCGCCTGAGCGTGTCGATAAAGATGGTCGCGGTGTCAAGGAAGACGGAATGGGCCGGTTATGTCGTTCCGATGGCCCTCTTCATGGCCTTCACGTGGGCGGAGAGCACCTTCAGCAGCTATGCCGTACCGCTCTATTTTGCCAAGGCGGCGGTGGTCACCGCGGCGCTCCTGGCGTTTCGACGTCCCCTCCGCGAACTAAAGCTTGACGCCCGTGTGCTCCTTCCCGCCGTTCTCGTTGGCCTGGCGGTCTTCGTCGAATGGATCGTCATTGACCCCTTGACGCCGCACTTAGCATTCCTCGGCAAGCGCAATGCCGTGAATCCCTTTGCCGCCTTCCCTGACCCGACTCAGCGCGCCCTGTTCCTGGCGGTGCGGTTCTACGGTCTGGCGGTCATGGTCCCGGTGATGGAGGAGATATTCTGGCGCAGCTTTCTACTGCGCTGGATTACTAAGCCGGAGTTCGAGGAGCTGCCGATAGGCTCGTTCAATCTCACAGCCTTCGCCGCCGTTGCCCTTATCTTCGGGTTCGCGCACCAGGAGTGGCTTGCGGCCATTATCTGCGCGTGCGCCTATGCTCTCCTTCTGCGCCGGACGAAGAGCCTGTTCGCCTGCATAGTGGCGCACGGCGTCACGAACCTGGCGCTCGGCGTCTACGTCCTCTCCACCGGGCAGTGGCACTACTGGTAGCCCGCCTGCGTATAGCTCCCTGATATTCCAAACTTCAGAGGAGATTAGCCCTTGTCCGCCCATCTGTTCGAGCCCCTTACCCTTTGCGACGTCACCTTCCGCAACCGAATCGCCGTCTCTCCCATGTGCCAGTACAGCAGCGAGGATGGATTCGCCAACGACTGGCATTTCGTTCACCTCGGAAGCCGGGCGGCCGGAGGGGCGGGGTTGGTATTTACGGAAGCGGCCGGCGTAGAGCCCCGCGGCCGAATCAGCCCGCAGGACCTCGGCATCTATCGGGACGAGCACGTGGAGATGTTGAGCCGAATCACGCGATTCATAGATTCACAAGGGAGTGTAGCGGGAATCCAGATCGCGCACGCGGGCCGCAAAGCAAGCACCGCAAGACCCTGGGACGGCGGCGGGTCGTTGGGTCCGGATCGCGCCGGCTGGTCTCCCATCGTGGGCGCATCCGCGATTCCGTTTGCCGAGGGCTATCAGACACCGGACGAGTTGGATGAGGCGGGGATTCGCGAAGTCGTGCAGGCGTTTGGCAGGGCAGCGGGCCGAGCGTTGCAAGCCGGCTTCCGAGTCGTGGAGATTCACGGCGCGCACGGCTATCTGCTTCATTCATTCTACTCGCCGCTCTCCAACCGGCGAACGGACCGCTATGGCAGCAGCTTTGAGAACCGCACTCGAATCGTGCGCGAGGTGGTGGAGGAGGTGCGCCGCCACTGGCCGGAACGACTGACGCTCTTCCTGCGAATCTCCTCGTCCGACTGGGTGGAGGGCGGCTGGGACGTGGAGCAGTCCGTTGAGCTGGCGCGCATGGTAAAACCGCTCGGCGTAGATCTAATCGACTGCTCTTCCGGCGGAAACGTGCCCAGCGCCCCAATTCCCGCCGGTCCCGGCTACCAGACGGAGTTCGCCGAACAGATTCGCAGGGAGGCGGGTATTGCAACCGGCGCCGTCGGATTCATTATTTCGCCCGAGCAGGCGGACCATATCATCCGAACCGGGCAGGCCGACGTGGTGCTGCTGGCCCGCGAAATGCTCCGCGACCCCAACTTCCCAATTCGCGCGGGCCACGCCCTGCACAAAACGCCCGACGTTCCGCCGCAGTACCAGAGAGCGTGGCCGGGATAGAGAATACGGGCCTGAACAGGAAGAGCCCTTCTGCTGATGAACACCCTCAAGATTCGTAAGATATCTATTCGCTTCAGAAGGGTAGCAATAGGTCCCTCTTGAACTACGCTTGTGACAAAGGCTCTGCTTCTCTTCGGATTGGAGGACTACGATGGAGAATCTGGCACGAATTATTGGCGAGCATGTTTTCTTCCAGGGCCTACCGCCCGAATATCTCGACCTTCTGGCCGGATGCGCGAAGAATGTCCGGTTTGAGAGGGGCGAGTACCTGCTGCGCGAGGGCGGCGAGGCGGACTGGTTCTATCTCATCCGCGAAGGCCGGGTCTCTATACAAAGCGCGACGCCTGGGCGGGAGCCGGTGACATTCCAGAACATCGGCGAGGGCGACATCCTCGGCTGGTCGTGGCTGGTACCGCCCTACCGCTGGCGCTTCGACGCCGCGGCGCTTGAGCCTGTGCGTGCATTCGCTCTGGATGGAGCCTGTCTCCGCGCGAAATGCGAAACGGACCACAACCTGGGCTATGAGCTGCTAAAGCGAATCTCCTTGATCATGGCGCACCGCCTGCACAACACGCGCGTACAAGCGCTCGACGTGTTCAACGCGTGGTTCGACGCGGCGGAAGGCGGAGCGGTGCGGTAACCGGCATAGATTACGTAGCCGAGAAGAGGCTAGCCAGGCACCTCTCGGCTTTTGCTTGGAGGATAGAAAGCGATTCCATTCGTCTCTTCGTTGTGGTGTGTCGCGCTGCTGCCTTCCTTCTTCCTTTTGGGCTGTCGCCGTCAGAAACCACTATAATGTAGGCACAAAGACAGACGTATGTATTGATTATCTGGAATTGATACAAACGCCGGCCCAATTAATGTGAGAGGCGAGGTAAGCGTAGAAGGTCGTTTCCTGAAACAAGCAACGCTTAGCGGCAAGGATAAACAATCAATGCCCCGCAGGAGCGGATCCTGCGGGGCATTGTTGGGTCTGTCGCTGCTCGTTCGTTATGCGCGGCGGCGACGCAGGACAATACTAACACCGGGCAGCGCGATGCCCGCGAGGGTGGCGTAAGCGCCGGGTTCGGAGACTGCTGCAATCGCCTCTACTTTATAATCATCAAATCGGAACGCAACAGGCTGCGTTGCCACGTGGCCGTTGTTGTATATGTCGAGGTCGCCAAACCCGGAGGCGAGATTGCCTACCGACATAGTTCGAGTTCCCACCAAAGCTCCGTTCACCAGGTGTTGGACTATTCAGGATGCAAAATTCATCCTCAGTGTTAAATCGTTGTATCCGCCCGCAGTCGCCGCAATGTTTGAAACTCCGCCCGTGGCATTGCTGAGAGATTGCCCGGTAATCATGTCGACCCCGAGCACTCCTACCGAATTGCCTGCGGCATCGAACACGAATATTCCGCCAAAGGTGGATTGTGTAACACCTGCCGGCACGAACATATGAATTGAGCTTACGATTACGTCGTTACCTGGTGTCCGTGCTAGAAACGCGGGATTCGAGTCAAACCAAACAAAGCGTCGAACCCCGATGCGTGACGGTGCGTTGAGGTACTGGTTGCCGCGTACGGCCAATCCTGGAGTGTTTTACACTGTCCATGCCGCTGTCGTCGCCGACCATCCGGAACCGAGGCTGAACGAGTTCGTTCCGGGCGCAAAAGATTCAAATCGCTCGGAGATGAAAACCTGCGCATTACAGGCGAACGACAGTGATGATAGGCTCGCGGCGAGAACAGCGATAAGAATTGGGCGTTTGGCGCGGTGCATGTAACATTTCTCCTCCACAAGATGCCGGGCACAAACGAGAGGCAGTTGCCGAGCGACCGAAGAAGACCCGAAATTCTGAGGCATCTATCTGACGTTTCCGCAAGAATTGTGCAAATTGTTGGGTTTGCCAACAAAAAGAATACCGTATGCACTCCTCTTCTTCAACTCCCGTTCAGGATGTCATGAGATTCAACAGTTACCGACCAAGCGCCATCTCTCCCTATCCACAATACCACCGCCTAAGCTTCCCTCTCCGTCCCGGGGAGGGGACGGGGGAGGGGTCCTTCACTCCGCAATAAGCTTGTGGTAGCGGCCCAGCCAGTAGCTTACTAGCCAGGCAGCGCCGTCCTCTTCGGACCGGCCGTCGTTGCCGCCGTCCGGCTCGTAGGGGCTTCCGTTCCAGCGCATCACGCGCCGCTCCGATACCGGCAGGACGCGGTCTATCTCGTTCCGGTTGCGGCCCCCTTGCGCGGTTCGCAGCGTCACGTCATGGCGGTGCGAGTTCTTAACCTGCCAGTCGATCAGCTCCCACGGCCAGTCCTGAAGCATCTCCACCCCCTCAGCGACGCCCAGAGGCTTGCCTATCATCGCGCCGGTCAGGAAATTGTAGAAGGGGCTGTGCTCGGCTTCGAGGCCCTTCCA
This sequence comes from Chthonomonadales bacterium, assembly GCA_038229495.1. GTDB lineage: Bacteria > Armatimonadota > Chthonomonadetes > Chthonomonadales > CAJBBX01 > JBBROJ01. Next base: position 4,025 of record JBBROJ010000056.1, on the reverse strand, counting down.
TGAGCTCATAAGGCCCTGCGTCAGAATGGCCCGGCGAGAGGGTTCTCGCTCCAGCATGATGAGCGGGTAGTAAACGCACCATGCCAATTCGTCGTCGGAGTGATTCACGGCCCACCAGGACTGTCCGCGACGATAGTTGAGTGTGTTCAGCAGGTAATGGTGTTTATTGATCAGTTCTTCATAGGCGTCCGAGAACCGCTTGTCGCCGCAGATGTGAGCCGCGACCTTCAGGTAGCAGAGCATCTCGATGGAGTTGAGGCCGCGCTCGTCAAACCAGCGCGGGTCGTCGTTGAGATACTGGGGACCGAAAACGCCCCATCGGGTCTTGCGGCCCGTGGAACCGACGAGCGTATAATCGTGGTCCAGCAGGTTGTTGGTAATCGCCCGGCAGACCTCCTGAATCGCGCGCTTCTCCTGCGCGTCCGCCGCGACATCGTAGTAGACATACATCGCAAAGTAGTGGCCGTCCAACTCGTCCGACGAAGTGTCCCCTTTACAGAGGATATTGGGGTTCTTCGGCGAGGCGTACCATATCTTGTCGGCCTCGCCGTCGATGCGTACCGTCTCCTCCGGGTCGTAGCCACTCGCCGTTTCGCCCCTGCGAATTATGGCGCGCGCCGGAAAGCCGGGATAGCCGCTAAGCCGTGTCAGATCGAGAAGCGCGTCCATCGCATGCCGGCCGTGCTTCCGCGACTGCGGGTCTTTCGTCGCGCCAAATCGCAGCGCCTCGGCGGCCACGTAGAGAGCGGTCCACAGGCCGTCGTTGTCGCTGGCTTCCTGCATATAGCCGCCGCCTGTATCACCGGGCGTCTTGAGGCCGACGCTCGTGAAAAAGCCCCCTCGGTTGTGCCTCGCCTGCGTAATCTCCTCGTAATGGGCCGCTTTTTCCGCAAGGGTAACGCGATTCTCCTCAATCTTCGCGATCCCGCCGTCCGTTGACAACCAGGCCGCGCTCGCTTTATCGACTGTGATGGCATTTACATGGTTTCCGGGCATCCACCGCTTTCCCCAGAAATAGCGCCACTCCCCGTTCCGCAGCCGCCATGCGCCGAGCGTGGTCCCTCCCCATACGTCCCCGTTGGGCGCGTGCGCAAGGCAGAGCACGTCCTCGTACGGCATGCCGTCGCTGCGGTTGAGCGGGTGCCACCAGCTCTCTCCGTCCGTGATATAGACGCCCTGGTCGCTTGCGATCCAGACATGACCGCTGGAATCCGCGACGACCTGCCGAATCACCGTGTCGATATGCGGCACCGGCTGGTTCGGCTTGTAAACGCGCGGCAGGTCGAGCGGTGTAATTCGGCCGCTCTCGCGCCGGAAAGCGCCCTTCGTCCCAACAAACCACTCCGTTCCGTTCCGCGTCTTTGCGTAGCTGGTGACTTGGCCCGCACCCTCGCGCACGCGAGGGTCCTTGATCAGATCGGGAACGATGAAGGGCTGAGGAGCTCCTTTCGGTAAACCATCCTTCTCCGACCACCGGGTTGCGATGAGCTGTGGATAGGGACTGAGCTTGAGTTGAGCCTGCGCGCGAGAGGGCGATAGGGCGCAATATAAAGCAGCAGCGACGAGAAAGCAGCGCATAGGATCACCTCTCAGAACAATAAAAGGGGAGTCGATAGGATGAGCGTTCCCGGCGCGCACCGGACGGAGGCGCGGGTACGTATACTGCCGCGATTGAACGCCCCCATACAGTTCGCCCGTCTTGCGCGGATTCCTCCAGCTTCAGACCTGAACTGTCAACCGCTATCGTCTTGCGAATGTTTCTCCGCTGCGTCACTGAATCGGCGAAGAGATAGAGTGTGTTTGCACCGCCCGGTCTTCGCGACTCCAAAAGCCCGCCCCTCACAAAATGTAGAAATATGTTTACATTTCTCTTGACAACGTTCGCTCCTGCGACTATAATGACACCATGTAGACAAATATACATACAGGGAGTAGCGTAATGCCTATTATCGTCGTTCTCACTCAAGAACAGTTGCGGCTCGAGGAGGAGGCGGACGCGCTGCTTGCGGCGCATCCGGTCAATAACGAGTGTCCCGCATATACGGACCGACAAATGGAACGGCGCGGTGCAATGCTGCGAATTCCGGTGGAACGCATTGCCGACCTGCCCTCTCTGCCATCGCAATCGCTTCGCGACGAGCTCCGCTTCCTAGCCTCGGTGACGGAGCTGACTATTGCTCAGCGGTTCTGCTTCAGGCTCTGGGTAGACGGGTGGTCGCAGCAGGAGATCGCGGCCAAATTGAGGGCATCTCAACAGCACGTGGCGCGGCACCTGCACCACGCGCTCGTCAACTGCTACGATTCGACGCCCCTATCTTTCCGTCACTTTTGCCGAAAGACCGTCTACCGGGCGCCAGTCAAGAGCCGAACCGATTCGCGAGCCCGCGCTTGCTATCAGTGTGGAGAGACATATGCAGGGCGAATTGGCAATGGACGGTATTGCAGCCCGACTTGCAAACAAGCGGCCAGACGCGCAGTAAAAGACAGCAGATATTAGCAAAAATAGGGGTTGACAATCTTATCAAATCGTGGCAATATTAACCTACAACCTGACCGGGGCCGACGCGGACTTGAAAAAAATCCAACACCGCACGATCGCCGGAGGGACTGCCTGGAAGGAGGGCCTACGGTTTGATACCGCCGGACCATCTGAGCGAGGGCAGCCGGAGACAGACCCACTGAAAATGGTCGCCGAGCGGCCGGCAAAATCTTCATCGTTCATTTGGATGTGAAGATGGCGTCGACACCGACGGAAATCAATGCGCTGACATAGCGTAAACAGGGCCTCTCTACTGGCTGCCCTCGTTCACGTCTTCCCCTTTCATACTTCGAAGCAACCGTAATATCGAATCTCGATTTTGCCTTGACGAACCAGCCGCCCCTGTGCTAGAATTCTTCTCCCGCAACTATCGTGGTAAACACGCGGAGCCGTACCCAAGTGGCTAAGGGAGAGGTCTGCAAAACCTTTATTCAGCGGTTCGATTCCGCTCGGCTCCTTATACTTTCAACAAAAAGACGGACGCGCGCTATTTGGCGAGCGTCCGTCTTGTCATATGTGTTTATCTATCTCAATTGGTCGAGACACAGTGAGGACGATTCCTCGCCGGAACAGAAAAGCTCCAAATATACGTTCATAGACCATGGGAACTGTTAATTACTATTTTATATCTGCTCTGATATCTCCCATAACAACCAATCAACCCGGCCCGGCAACATAACTTAAATTCATGCCCCATCTGTCTTGACAATGGGGGGAAGTATAGTGTGGGTTTTTTACACGAATCCTTACCGCCGCCCAAGTAGATACAATAGTACTTTTGATGTGAAAGGAGTGAAATCTTATGAAGCAACACAATCTTACAACTGGCGTTTGCAGTGATGCTCGAAAATTCTTGATGATTGTTGTCGGAAGCCTGATGTGCTGTCTGGCGGCTGGCCGCGTCAGCGCGCAGCAGAGCAAAAGTACTTTTGCCGCAGACGATCACACCATCATGCTCTTGCAACCGGGAGCGGATGGCAGGATGGCTGATGCAAACAACGTTTTTACGCCGGAAGTAAAAGGCGCCACGACAGTGAACGACGCCAGCATGGGTCAGGTATTGCAATTTGGCGATAAAGCGCGCAACGGCATCTCCGTGAATGACGGCGGAAAAATAGATTTCTCCCATGGCATGACAGTGGAGATGCAAATTCAGCTGGAACAGCCTGATGAGAAAACTCCCCATCCTGGCGGCTCGCTCCTCATGAAAATGGGGTCGTTTTACACCACGATCGTAGAAAACAGGTTCAACGTCGACTGGATGACTTTTCCCATCGTCCCTGTCGTTACTACAACTGACACGCAATACAAATATTATCCGGTGAGCGACACTGGTTTTCCTGGATATATTGATATCCCCGCCAACCGCTGGGTGCGAGTGGCGCTGACCTATGACCCGGAATTGAAGGTCGCTCGATCATGGGTCGATGGCAAGCTGGACTGGACGGAATATTATCCACGCGAAGAAGCGATGCCACTGCTAAGC